>NZ_JBIURL010000007.1:0-406969 GCF_044740805.1 Streptomyces sp. NPDC088261 | reverse complement strand
TTTGTGTCGCATGACTACCGTTACGCAAAACAAGACCCCGCACGCGACGTAAAACATGCAGTGCAGGACACGACCCCTGCCCGGCCCCCGGCAACCGGCCCGCGCCAGAAAACACGGCCCGCAGCGGGCACCATCAAGCCCGTCCGGCGCTTGAGGACATCAGTAAGCCGCGCCCACCACCGGGAGGCAGGCGCCCGTCCGGCGATTGAGGACAAAAGCAGGAAGCCGCGCCCCCGCAACGCGTGACCCGCGCCACCGCGCAGCGTCAAGGGTGGGCAGGCCGGTTACCCACGAGTAGCATGGGCGCCAGCAACCGCACCCCTGGAGGAGAGCCATCGTGCCTCGTACCGTCAGGGACGTCGTCTTCGTCGACGGCGTCCGCACCCCGTTCGGCAAGGCGGGCCCCAAGGGCATCTACCACGAGACCCGTGCCGATGATCTCGTCGTGAAGGCCGTCCGGGAGCTGCTGCGCCGCAACCCGGACCTCGACCCCGCCGCCATCGACGAGGTCGCCATCGCCGCCACCACCCAGATCGGCGACCAGGGCCTCACCCTCGGCCGTACCGCCGGGATCCTCGCGGGGCTGCCGCAGTCCGTGCCCGGGTACTCCATCGACCGGATGTGCGCGGGCGCGCTCACCGCCGTCACGACCACCGCCGGGTCGATCGCGTTCGGCGCCTACGACATCGTGATCGCGGGCGGGGTGGAGCACATGGGCCGCCACCCGATGGGCGAGGGCGTCGACCCGAACCCCCGCTTCGTCTCGGAGAAGCTCGTCGACGACTCCGCGCTCTTCATGGGCATGACGGCGGAGAACCTCCACGACCGCTTCCCGCACCTGACGAAGCGGCGGGCGGACGAGTACGCGGTGCGCTCGCAGGAGAAGGCCGCCAAGGCGTACGCCAACGGCAAGATCCAGCAGGACCTGGTGCCGATCTCCGTACGCCGCACCGACCCCGCCGCCGGCGAGACGGGCTGGGGCCTGGCCACCGCCGACGAGCCGATGCGTCCGGGCACGACGCTGGAGATGCTCGCCGGGCTGAAGACGCCCTTCCGCCCGCACGGCCGCGTCACGGCCGGCAACGCCGCGGGCCTCAACGACGGCGCCACCGCCTCCCTCATCGCCGCCGAGGACTTCGCGCGGGAGCACGGCCTGCCGGTCAGGATGCGGCTCGTGTCGTACGCCTTCGCGGGCGTCGAGCCCGAGGTCATGGGGTACGGCCCGATCCCGGCGACGGAGAAGGCGCTCGCCAAGGCGGGCCTGTCGATCTCCGACATCGGTCTGTTCGAGGTCAACGAGGCGTTCGCCGTACAGGTGCTCGCCCTGCTCGACCACTACGGCATCGCGGACGACGACGAGCGCGTCAACCAGTACGGCGGCGCCATCGCGTACGGCCACCCGCTGGCCTCCTCCGGCGTACGGCTGATGACGCAGCTCGCCCGGCAGTTCGAGGAGCAGCCGCACGTCCGCTTCGGTCTGACCACCATGTGTGTCGGCTTCGGCATGGGCGCGACGGTCATCTGGGAGAACCCGCACTTCGACGGAGGCACCAAGTGAGCATCGCCGAACTCCTCAAGGGCGCCGCCGAGTTGTTCCCCGACGAGGTCGTCACCCAGGCGCACGTACGCCACGTGGACCTCCCGGGCGGGGTGGGGCGCTTCGCGCTCGTCACCCTGGACAACGGCTTCGACCACACGAAGCCCACCACCTTCGGCCCCCGTTCGCTGGCGAACATCGACGCCGCGATCGACCAGGTGGAGAAGGAGGCGTCCGAGGGCACGATCGTCGGCGCCGGGGTCACCGGCAAGCCGTTCATCTTCGCCGTCGGCGCCGACCTCAAGGGCCTCGTCGGGGTCAAGACCCTGGAGGACGGCCTCGCGTCCGGCCGCGCGGGGCACGACGTGTTCAAGCGCCTCGCGGGCCTGACCGTCCCGACGTTCGCGTACTACAACGGCGCGGCGATGGGCGGCGGGGTCGAGATCGGCCTCCACTGCACCTACCGCACGGTGTCCGCCGCGACCCCCGCCTTCTCGCTGCCCGAGGTCTTCCTCGGGCTCGTCCCCGGCTGGGGCGGCTGCACGCTGCTGCCGAACCTGATCGGCGCGGACCGCGCGGTCTCGGTGATCATCGAGAACTCGCTCAACCAGAACCGCCAGCTCAAGGGCGGCCAGGTGTACGACCTCGGCATCGCCGACGCGCTCTTCGAGGGCGCCGACTTCCTGGAGCAGTCGCTCCTCTGGACCGCCGCCGTGCTCAAGGGCGAACTGGCCGTCGCACGGCCCGAGGTGGACCGCGGCGAGGCCTGGGACGCGGCCGTGGCGCGCGGCAGGGCGATCGCCGACGCGAAGGTGCACGGCGCGGCCCCGGCCGCGTACCGCGCGCTGGACATCATCGCCGCCGTCAAGGACGGCGACCTCCAGGCGGGCTTCGACGCCGAGGACCGCGCGCTCGCGGAACTGATCCTCAGCGGTGAACTCCGCTCGGGGAACTACGCGTTCAACCTCGTACAGAAGCGCGCGAAGCGGCCCGCCGGAGCGCCGGACAAGAGCCTGGCCCGCCCGGTGACCAAGGTCGGCGTCGTCGGCGCGGGCCTGATGGCCTCGCAGCTGGCGCTGCTGTTCGTACGGCGCCTGGAGGTGCCGGTCGTCCTCACGGACATCGACCAGGAGCGCGTCGACAAGGGCGTGGCGTACGTCCACGCCGAGATCGACAAGCTGCTCCTCAAGTCTCGTATCAACCCGGACAAGTCCAACCAGCTCAAGGCGCTGGTCACGGGTGTGCTGGACAAGGCGGAGGCGTTCTCGGACGCCGACTTCGTCATCGAGGCCGTGTTCGAGGAACTGGGCGTCAAGCAGAAGGTGTTCGCGGAGCTGGAGGCGGTCGCCCCGGCGCATGCCGTCTTCGCGACCAACACCTCGTCCCTGTCGGTCTCCGAGATGGCGTCGAAGCTGAACCACCCGGAGCGGGTGGTCGGTTTCCACTTCTTCAACCCGGTGGCGGTGCTGCCGCTGCTGGAGATCGTGCGCGGGGAGCGGACCGACGAGGCCTCGCTGGCGACGGCGTTCGGCGTCGCGCGCAAGCTCAAGAAGACCGCGGTGCTGGTGAAGGACGCCCCGGCGTTTGTGGTGAACCGCATCCTGACGCGCTTCATGGGCGAGATCCAGAACGTCATCGACGAGGGCACGCCCGTCGCGGTCGCCGAGCGTGCCGTGGAGCCGCTGGGTCTGCCGATGTCGCCGCTGGTGCTGCTGGAGCTGGTGGGCCCGGCGATCGGCCTGCACGTCTCCGAGACCCTGCACGGCGCGTTCCCGGACCGCTTCACGGTGTCGCCGAACCTGGCGGCGGTCGTGAAGGCCGGCAAGCGCGGCTTCTACACGTACGACTCCGGGAAGCCGGAGCTGGACCCGGAGGTCGCCGCGCTGCTCGACCAGGGGGACACCGTCCTCACCGAGGAGCAGACGCGCGACCGGGTGCTGGACGCGGTGGCGCAGGAGATCGGGCTGATGCTGGCCGAGGGTGTCGTCGCGGAGCCCGAGGACATCGACCTGTGCCTGATCACGGGCGCGGGGTGGCCGTTCCATCTGGGCGGCATCACTCCGTACCTGGACCGTGAGGGTGTCTCGGAGCGGGTGAACGGCAAGCGGTTCCTGGCGCCGGGTGTGGCCAGCGTGCCGGTGTAGCGCCGACGCGAACGGGTGAGGGGGCGGGCCGGTACGGGACATCCGTACCGGCCCGCCCGCCGTTTCCCGTGCGGTCCCGCCCGGTGGTCGCTCGGACGGTGGTCGCTCGGACGGTGGTCGCTCGGACGGTGGTCGCTCGGACGGTGGTCGCTCAGACCTGCTTCCAGGCCTCCAGCGCCAGCCCCGGCTCGTCCTTCTGCCGGGTCACCCGCAGCGAGCCGTCCTCGCCCAGGGCCGCCAGGACCACCCGTCCCAGCCCGTCCAGCGCCAGGGCGGGGACGCCGGTGCACGGCTCGCCCGTCGGGGTCCAGTTGAGGCCGGCGTCCTCGGTCTCCGTGGGGTACGCGGCGACCTGCGGGCGGCCGTCCGTGCCCCGCCCGGCCAGGATGGTGCAGTCGAGGCCGTCGATCCGGGTGCGGAGCAGGGCCGGCAGTCCGGTGCCCGCGCCGCCGAGGTCCAGCGGGTCCGTGCCGGGCCGCCAGGCGAGGACCGTGCCGGTGCTGGTGTCGCGCCAGAAGTGGGTCAGCCGGCCGGGCGCCGTGCACAGGCCGGTGACCGCGTCCGCCGACGCCGCCGGCTCGCTGCCCTCCTCGGCCCGCTCCGGCTTCACGTCGAGTTTGGGCCTGCGCCAGTGCGTCATCAGGCCGGGGGCCGCCGCCAGTATCTCGATCTGTCCGTCGTCGGTGATGGCCGCGCCCGCCTCGCCCGTCAGCTTCTCGCCCGTCACCGGGGCGCCGCCCCAGCCGAGCCAGCGGCCGGTGGGCGACTGGTTGCGGTAGGAGAGGTTGCCGTTGCCGTTGCGTACGAACAGGTGCAGCGCGCCCCGCGCGTCGATGACCGCCGTCGGGCGGCCGATCCGCGCGGCGGCCTTCATGTCCTTGGTGTGCGGGGTGCCCAGGGACTGCCAGTCCCGCAGCGCGCGGCCCGTCTGGAACTGCACCGCGTGCACGACGTCCCGGTTCCTCGGCCCGTCGGGGCGCGGGCGTTCCCGTACCCCCAGCAGGTGCACATAGCCCTCGGCGGTCTGGGCGAACGCCAGATGGGGCAACAGGCCCGGGAAGGGCAGCAGTTCGGGACCGGTCCAGCCGGGGCCGCCCGGCAGGGTCTCCGTCCACCGCAGGACGCCGTCCGCCGTCGCGGCGTACGCCGTCAGCCTGTCGTCCTTGCCGCGCAGCAGCCAGCCGGTGGTCATGCCCCGCAGCCGCCTTCCTGGACGCCGATGACACGGATGGGAGCGTTCCGCGGTCGCGGAAAACTCAGTTGGCGACTTTACCCGCCGCCGTCCCCCCGTCCGCCCCCTGGCCCGCGCTCGCCGACGGGTGGTCCGTGACCCGGGCACGGCCCGCGCCTGTGCCAGGCTGCCCGGATGAGGATTCTGCTGGTTGTCGACGCGGCCAACGTGGTCGGTTCGGTCCCCGACGGGTGGTGGCGCGACCGGCGCGGGGCCAACGAACGGCTGCGCGACGCCCTGGTGCCGTACGGCGAGCGGGGGGTGGCCGGCCATCCGGGGCCGGTGGAGACCGTGCTCGTGGTCGAGGGCGCGGCCCGGGGCGTGGAGTCCGTGCCGAGGGTACGGGTCGAGCCGGCGCCGGGCAGCGGCGACGACCGGATCGTGGAGCTGGCGGCGGAGGCCGCGGCGGCGGGCCGCGGCTGTGTGGTCGCCACGGCCGACCGGGAGCTGCGCCGCCGGGTGACGGCGTACGGGGCGTCGTGCGTGGGACCTTCGGCCGTACGTCAGCGGCTTGGTGACGATCCGTCAGAACGCGGCGACGGTACACCGGAAGCCGGTGACGGTACGTAGATCACCGCGCCGTCGACCCGGTCCGGCAGCGGCTCGTAGTGGCGGGCCAGGAAGCGGCGCAGGGTGGGCAGCCGTTCCGGCGCGAAGGGCTTGCCGCGCGAGTCGTCGACGATCAGGGCCGGCGGGTGGGCGCGGAGTTCGGCGGTGAGCGCGGGCCAGGCGCCCGCGACGGCGTACGCCTCGCCGACCCGTGGTCCGTCGCGGCCCCCGCTGTAGTTGGTGAGCAGTCCCGCCGTCAGGTAGCGGCTGGCCGGGGCGCGGTCGGCGAACCAGTACGTCTCGGGGTGTATCCCCCACACCAGCACCCGCTCCGCGGGCGCCGTGCGGGCGCGTACGGCGTCCGCGAGGCGCTGGGCGTGGGCCAGTTCGGGGCGGGGCGCGAGGACGCCCCAGGCGAGGAACAGCGCGCAGGTGCAGGCCGCGGTGGTGAGCGTGGCGGTGAGGCGGTGGCGGGGCAGGAGGTGGAGTCCTTCGGTCGCCAGCAGGACCAGGGGCGGCAGGAGTTGGAGGAAGTAGTGGCCGAAGAAGTGGAAGCCGGTGAGGACGGCGACGGCCGAGGCCGCGAGCCACAGCCACAGGTCGCCGTCGGCGCGCGGGGCCGCCCTGCGCGCGAGGCGCAGCAGGGGCGGGAGCAGGCCCAGGCAGCCGAGGGCGAGGAGGGCGGTGTTGGCCACCGCCCGGAGGAGGACGTGGAGTTCGGAGCCGGTGGGGGTGGCGTACGAGCCGGATCCGGTGACGGTCCAGAAGAGGAGCCCGGACGGGGTGGTGAGCAGGGCGGCGGCGAGGAGGGGCAGGGTGAGTCCGGCCGCGAGGCGGGGCAGCCCGGTGCGGGCGCGCGGGGTGCGGGCGAGCAGCCACAGGACGGGCAGGAGGACGGCTCCGCCGGTCTGTTTCGTGAGCAGCGCCCCGGCGACCGCGAGTCCGGCGGCGCCCCAACGGGCCCTTCCCGCACACCACATGGCGGCCGCGGTGAACGGCAGTATGAAGACCTCGAAGGTGGCGGCCTGGGTGTCCTCGGGGTTGAGGCCGACGGAGACGAGCAGGTACAGCACCCCGGCGGTACGGCCGGCCCGGTCGCCACGGCGGTCGCGCGCGGTGGCGGCGAGGAGCGCGGCGGTGAGCAGGTGGGCGAGGACGGCGAGGGCGCGTACGCCGGTCAGGGTGGAGTCGCCGAGGACGGTGAAGGTGGCTTCGTACAGCCAGGGCAGCAGGGGTGGTTTCCGGTCGACGACGGTGTCGTACAGCACTCCCCCGTCGGCCAGCATCCGGGCCTGGACGGCCAGATAGCCCTCGTCGGGGCTCCACAGCGGGCGGCGGAAGGAGGGCAGCCGGGTGACGAGCGCCAGGAGGGCGAGGAGGGGGAGCAGCCGCCGCCAGTAGCCCGCGGCCCGGTCGCTGGGGTGGTCGGCGCGGGCGCGCGGGCGCGGGACGTTGGGGGTGGCGTCCGGGTCCTGGCCGGTGCGGGGCGGTGGGGGTACGGGGGCGGCGGGCCCCGGGGCTTCCAGGGCGGCGGGCGGCGGCTCGGCGAGCATGCGGGGGCGTACCGCCGTCAGCGGGAGGAGCGGCCGAGGCGGCTGTGCCCTCGTCCGTACACCAGGTAGACCGCGCAACCGACCAGCATCCAGATCCCGAACCGCAGCCACGTCTCGGCGGGCAGGTTGAGCATCAGCCAGAGCGAGGCGAGCACGGACGCGATCGGGACGAACGGCACGAGGGGGGTACGGAACGAGCGGGGCAGGTCGGGCCGTTGGCGGCGCAGCAGGACCACGCCGATCGCGACGACGATGAACGCGAAGAGCGTGCCGATGTTCACCAGGGAGGCCAGTTCGTCGATGGAGGTGAAGCCGGCGACGGCCGCGACGATCGACCCGAGGAGGAGGGTCGAGCGGTAGGGCGTGCCGAAGCGGGGGTGGACGCGGGAGAACGTCATCGGGAGCAGTCCGTCGCGGCTCATGGCGAAGAACACCCGGGTCTGGCCGAGCAGCAGGATCATGCAGACGGAGGTGAGCCCGACGGCGGCGCCGAAGCTGATCAGGCCGGCCCAGAAGGGGTGTCCGACGGATTTGAAGGCGTCGGCGAGGGGCGCGTCGACGGACAGTTCGGTGTACTTCTGCATTCCGGTGACGACGAGCGAGACGGCCACGTACAGCACGGTGCAGATGAGGAGGGAGCCGAGGATGCCGCGCGGGACGTCCCGCTGCGGGTTGCGGGTCTCCTCGGCGGCGGTGGCGACGACGTCGAAGCCGATGAAGGCGAAGAAGACGACGGCCGCGCCGGTGAAGACGCCGAGGACGCCGAAGTCGGTGGGGGTGTAGCCGAAGAGCAGCTGGACGAGGGGCGCCTGGAGGCCGCTGCCGCCACTGGTGCTCTCGGCCGGCGGGACGAACGGCTGGTAGTTGGCGCCCTTGACCAGGAACGCGCCCACGACGATCACGATGAGGACGACGGTGACCTTGACGGCGACGATGACGTTCGTGATGAGCGAGGAGAGCTTCATCCCGGCGACGAGGATGCCGGTCAGGGCGAGCACCAGCAGGCACGCGAGGAGGTCGAAGCCGAAGGTCCCGTCGTGGGTGCCGGACAGGGCGGCGGGGAGGTGGAATCCGGCGGTGTCGAGCAGGGAGCGCAGATAGCCGGACCAGCCGACGGCCACGACCGCGGAGCCCAGGGCCAGTTCGAGGACGAGGTCCCAGCCGATGATCCAGGCGGGCAGTTCGCCGAGGGAGGCGTAGGAGAAGGTGTACGCGGATCCGGCGACCGGCACGGTCGAGGCGAACTCGGCGTAGCAGAGGGCGGCGAGCGCGCACACGACCCCGGCGGTGACGAACGCGAGGGCGGTGGCGGGTCCCGCGGTGTCCCTGGCGACCTTGCCGGTGAGGACGAAGATGCCCGTACCGATGATCACACCGACACCGAAGACGGTGAGGTCCAGGGCGGAGAGGGACTTCTTGAGCGCGAACTCGGGGTCCTCGGTGTCGCGGAAGGACTGCTCGACGGATTTGGTACGGAACATGCCGCTGCCGGCCGGCAGGTCCTTGTTGCCATGCTCCAGATCCTGCTGCGTCCTCATCGGCGTACCTCCGTGCGCGCGTCGCCCCCGGACATGATCGACCCCGGGTACCCCGTAACGGCGTATTTCACACGGGTGGGCCGGTCGGACCGCCTGGATGAGGCGGTCCGACCGGCCCCGGGACCGTCGGATCCGGTACGCGCCCGGCCTGTACGGGCGGGTCCGGGCCGGGTCGCTCAGTCGCGGGCGACCTCGGTGGGCGAGTCCGCCAGCCGGCCGTCCAACTTCGCGACCAGGCCGGTGACCTGACGGGCGATGTCCGGGGCGGTCAGCCCGATCTCGGCGAGGACCTCCTTGCGGGACGCGTGGTCCAGGAAGCGCGGCGGGATGCCGAAGTCCCGCAGCGGTACGTCGACCCCGGCGTCGCGCAGTGCCTGGGCGATCGCCGAACCGACGCCGCCGACGCGGCTGTTGTCCTCGACCGTGACCACCACGCGGTGCTGCTCGGCGAGCGGCACGAGCGCCTCGTCGACGGGCTTGACCCAGCGCGGGTCGACGACCGTCGTCGTGATGCCCTGCTTGTCGAGGAGGCCGGCGATCTCCAGGCACATCGGGGCGAGCGCGCCGACGGAGACCAGCAGCACGTCGGCCGTGCCCTCGTCGGTCGTGCGCAGGAGGTCGATCCCGCCGACCCTGCCGACGGCGGCCACCGCGGGGCCGACCGCGCCCTTCGAGAAGCGGACCACGGTCGGCGCGTCGTCCACGGCGACGGCCTCGCGCAGCTGGGAGCGGACCTGGTCGGCGTCGCGCGGCGCGGCGATGCGCAGGCCGGGGACGCACTGGAGGATCGACATGTCCCACATGCCGTTGTGCGAGGCGCCGTCGGTGCCGGTGACGCCCGCCCGGTCCAGGACGAACGTCACACCGCAGCGGTGCAGGGCGACGTCCATCAGCACCTGGTCGAAGGCGCGGTTGAGGAAGGTCGCGTAGACGGCGAAGACGGGGTGCAGCCCGCCGGTGGCCAGGCCGGCCGCGGAGGTCGCTCCGTGCTGCTCGGCGATGCCGACGTCGTACACCCGGTCGGGGAACGTCTTGGCGAACGCGGCGAGGCCGACCGGCTGGAGCATCGCGGCGGTGATGGCGACGATGTCCTCCCGTTCCGTGCCGAGCTTGACCATCTCCTCGCCGAACACCGAGGTCCAGTCCATCCCCGCGGCGGCGATGGGCAGGCCGGTGTCGGGGTGGATGGGGCCGATGCCGTGGAACCGGTCCGCCTCGTCCTGCTCGGCCGGCTTGTAGCCGCGGCCCTTCTCGGTCAGGCAGTGCACGATGACGGGACCGCCGAAACGCTTCGCCCTCAGGAGCGCGGACTCCAGCGCCTCGATGTCGTGCCCGTCGATCGGGCCGACGTACTTGAGGCCGAGGTCCTCGAACATGCCCTGGGGGGCGATGAAGTCCTTGAGGCCCTTCTTCGCGCCGTGCAGGGTCTCGTACAGCGGCCTGCCGACGACGGGGGTGCGCTCCAGGAGGTCCTTGCCGCGGGCCAGGAAGCGCTCGTAGCCGTCGGTGGTCCGCAGGGTCGCGAGGTGGTTCGCGAGGCCGCCGATGGTCGGCGCGTACGAGCGCTCGTTGTCGTTCACCACGATGACGAGCGGGCGGTCCTTGGCGGCGGCGATGTTGTTCAGCGCCTCCCAGGCCATGCCGCCGGTGAGCGCGCCGTCCCCGATGACGGCGACGACGTGGTCGTCCTTCCTCAGCACCTGGTTGGCCTTGGCGAGTCCGTCCGCCCAGCCCAGCACGGTGGAGGCGTGCGAGTTCTCGATGACGTCGTGGTCGGACTCGGCGCGGGAGGGGTAGCCGGAGAGTCCGCCCTTGCTCTTGAGCCGGGAGAAGTCCTGGCGCCCTGTGAGCAGCTTGTGCACGTAGGACTGGTGGCCCGTGTCGAAGAGGACACGGTCCTTCGGGGACTCGAACACGCGGTGCAGGGCGATGGTCAGCTCGACCACACCGAGGTTGGGTCCGAGGTGGCCACCGGTCTTGGAGACCGCGTCCACGAGAAAGGACCGGATCTCTCCGGCCAACTGCTCCAGCTGCTCCGGGCCGAGCCGGTCCAGATCGCGCGGTCCCCTGATGTGGGTCAGCAACGCCACCCGTGCCTCCTTGGGTTTGAGCTGGTCGAGCTTGCCGATCCGCCGAGTCTAATGTTCCGCTCGCGCACTCCGTGGGCGGGCTGTGCGTTGTATGTCACCCGATCGGCTGTATGTACGTCATATCTGCGGCCCCCGGAACACGGCTGTGCCCGGCACCCAGGGTTCGGGTGCCGGGCACAGGCCCGCGGGAACCGCGGTCAGGCGCGACCCGCGCTCTTCTGGGTCTTACGGGTGACGGCGTCGATGACCACCGTCGCCAGCAGTACCGCGCCGGTGATCATGTACTGGATCGGCGAGGCGATGCCCTGGAGGGCCAGGCCGTACTGGATCGAGACGATGACCAGCACACCGAGCAGTGCGTTCCAGGTGCGGCCACGGCCTCCGAAGAGGCTGGTGCCGCCGATGACGGACGCCGCGATGGCGTTCATCAGGAGGTCGCCCGCGCCGGCGCCCTGGTTCGCCGCCTGGATCTTGGAGGCGAGGAAGAGACCGCCGACGGCCGCGAACGTACCGGCGATCGCGAAGACCGAGATCCGGATCGCCGCGACGTTGATACCGGCGCGCCGCGAGGCCTCGACGCTGCCGCCGAGGGCGAAGACCTTGCGGCCGTACGTGGTGCGGCGCAGGACGAAGTCGGTGACGACCAGCACCACGAGGAAGATCACGACCGCGAGGGGCAGGCCCTTGTTCTGGTTGTAGACGATCGCCACGCCGAAGGCCAGCACCGCGAGCAGCGCCGTACGCAGGACGATCTCGCCGACCGGCCGGGAGGGGACCCCGGCGGCCTCGCGGCGGCGGTTCTCCGTGAACGACGTGAGGAAGAACACCGCCACGGCGACGACGGCGAGGCCGTAGGAGGCCGCCACGTCCGTGAAGTAGTAGGTGGTCATCTTGGCCAGGACACCGTCGTTGGGCAGGTTGATCGTGCCGTCGCTGCCGAGGATCTGGAGCATGAAGCCGTTCCAGAACAGCAGACCGGCCAGCGTCACGGCGAAGGCGGGCACACCGATCTTCGCGAAGACGAAGCCGTGGAGCGCGCCGGCGACCGTACCGGTGACGATGGCGAGCACGAGTGCCAGCCATTCGTTCATGCCGTGGGTGACGCTGAGGACGGCGAAGGCGGCGCCCGCGACACCGCTGACCGAGCCGACCGACAGGTCGATCTCGCCGAGCAGCAGGACGAAGACGATACCGACGGCGATCATGCCCGTGCCGACCATGGCGACGGAGATGTCGGAGAGGTTGCCGGCCGTCAGGAAGTTCGAGTTGAGGCTGGTGAAGATCGCCCAGATGATGATCAGGCCGACGACGACGGGCATGGAGCCCAGGTCGCCCGCGCGGATCTTGCGCTTGAACTCGGAGACGTAACCGCCGAATCCCTGCTCGCGTACGAGGAGCCGCGGGTCGACGACGGTGGACGCGCCCGGCGCGGGCGCCGGGGCGTCGACGGGCGCCGGCGTGGAGGCCTTGTCGATACTCACTTCTGAACCTCCACATTGCGCGACGCACGGCGGGTCACGGCGTTGTCCGTGGCACCGGTGATGGCGGCGATGATCTCTTCCTGCGACGTGGTCTTGACGTCGAAGACGCCGTTGTTCCTGCCGAGCCTGAGCACGGCGACCTTGTCGGCGACGGCCTTGACGTCGGCCATGTTGTGGCTGATGAGGAGGACGGCGAGGCCGCGCTCCCGCAGCCGCTCGACCAGGTCGAGCACCTGGGCCGTCTGCTCGACGCCCAGGGCGGCGGTCGGCTCGTCGAGGATCACGAGCTTGGGCTCGCCGAGCATGGAGCGGGCGATCGCCACGGTCTGGCGCTGGCCGCCGGAGAGGGAGGCGATGGGGATGCGGACGCTGGGTATGCGGATCGACAGCGTGTCGAGGAGCTCGCGTGAGCGGCGCTCCATCTCGACCTCGTTGAGGATGCCCCAGCGGC
Source organism: Streptomyces sp. NPDC088261 (assembly GCF_044740805.1). Lineage (NCBI taxonomy): Bacteria > Bacillati > Actinomycetota > Actinomycetes > Kitasatosporales > Streptomycetaceae > Streptomyces > Streptomyces sp. NPDC088261. The sequence continues at coordinate 394,395 of NZ_JBIURL010000007.1, read as the reverse complement.
GGAGTTCCCGGCCGAGGTACAGGTTGCCCACGACGTCGATGTTGTCGGCGAGCGAGAGGTCCTGGTAGACGGTCGCGATGCCCAGGTTCTGGGCGTCGTGCGGCCGGCCGATGGACACCGCGCCGCCTTCCCACTCGATGACGCCGTCATCGATGGGGTGCACACCGGCGATGGTCTTCACCAGCGTTGATTTTCCGGCGCCGTTGTCGCCCACGAGGGCGAGCACCTCACCGGAGTGGACCTCAAGCTCTACATCGGTGAGCGCCTGGACGGCACCGAATCGCTTGGAGACCCCTCGCAACGCCAACACGGGCGTAGCGGTCACATGAACCATCTCCTTCGCCGCCTGACCGGCGGGGATGCCGCACCTGGGGGAGGCGCGGAGGTCGAGCAGAAGAGAACAGACGAAGAGGGCCGCGGGAGCCGGCGGCCTGGGGTGAGGTTCCGTCCGGCACCCCGCCCCGGCTGCGGGGCTGTTGATGGGCGGGGTGCCGGACAGGCTTTTTCACCGGGAGCAGGTCACCGGGCGGACCCGGTACGGACCTACTTCACGCCGGCGGCGTCACAAGCGGCCTTGTACTGCGCGGTGCAGATCTCCTGGACCGAGTACAGGCCGTCCTTGATGACGGTGTCGTTGATGTTGGCCTTGGTCAGCGAGACGACCGGGACCAGCACCGACGGCACGCCCTTGGTGGTGGGGCTGTCGACCGTGGTCTTGGTGACCGAGTCGAGCTTCTCGCCCTTGGCCAGCGCGACCGCCATCTGCGCGGCGATGTCCGCTTCCTGGCCGTACGGCTTGTAGACACTCATGAACTGCGTGCCCGAGACGATGCGCTGCACGCCCGCGAGCTCGGCGTCCTGGCCGGTGACGGGGGGCAGCGGCTTGATGCCGGCGCCGGTGAGGGCGGTGATGATACCGCCGGCCATGCCGTCGTTGGCGGAGTAGACCCCGACGATGTTCTTCTTGCCGAGGGCCGAGATCGCCGCCTCCATGTTGGCGTTGGCGTTCTCCGGCTTCCACTCCTTGGTGTCGTACTCCTTGCCGATCTTCACCTTGCCGTCGAGCACCGAATGGGCGCCCTTCTTGAACAGGGCGGCGTTCGGGTCGGTGACGGCGCCGTTCATCATGACGATGTCGCCCTTGGAGGCCTTGTCGCCCAGCTCGTCCAGGAGCGCCTGGCCCTGGACCTTGCCGACCTCTTCGTTGTCGAAGGAGGTGTAGGCGTCGATCGGGCCCTCGGCCAGACGGTCGTAGGCGACGACGGGGATGCCGGCGTCCTTGGCCTTCTGGACCGAGCCGGCTATGGCCTTGGAGTCCACCGCGTCCACGATCAGCACGTTCACCTTGTTGGTGATCATCGCGTCGACCTGCTGGTTCTGCACCGACGCATCCTGCTTGGCGTTGGCGTAGACGATGCTGGCCTTGCCGTTGGTGAGTTCCTTGATCTTCTTCTCGATCAGCGGCCGGTCGAGCTTCTCGTACCGCGCGGTCTGGTTCTCCGGAAGGAGAAGCCCGACCTTGATCGCGTCCGTCTTGACGGTCTTGGGGGCGTCCGCCTTGTCGCCGGACTCCTTGGCACTACCACAGGCGGCGAGAGACACAGCCATCGCGGTGGCTGCTGCGGCCACGGCGGCACGACGCATATTCGCGTTCACTTCAGAAACCTCCCTGACGAGGCCGCGTCGTTGCGGCCGAGGTGGCTGGAAGTCAACTCGCCCCTGAGGCCGACGTCAAGGAGTAAATCCTTAACGAGATGACAACGGTGCCATTTGTTATCTAAGTGAAGGCAGGCGTGGCGACCGGCAAAGCGTTCTCAATTAGGGACGAATCGCCCATTTCGCTCAGGACCAGGGCCAGCGCGCCCAGCACTTCCGCCCGGCTGCCGAGCGCCCCCGGGAGCACCGAGAGCTGTCGCGCCGCGCTCGGGATCGCGTACCGGGAGACCGACTCCCTTATCGGCCCGAGCACCAGCTCCCCAGCCTCCGCCAGATCACCGCCGAGCACCACCCGGCTGGGGTTCAGGAGGTTGCAGAGATTGGCCACCCCGCTGCCGATGTGACGGCCCACGTCCCCCACCACCCGGCGGCAGCCAGGGTCGCCGTCCCTGGCGAGCTGGACCACCCGTTCCATGGTGAGGTCGGCGCCGTGGCTCGACTGGAGGAGGGGGAGTACGTAACGGGCCGCCGTGAAGGTCTCCAGGCAGCCCCGGTTCCCGCAGCGGCAGACCGGCCCCGACTCGTCCAGCGTGATGTGCCCGATCTCCCCCGCCGTACCGCCGGGCCCCCGGTAGATCTGGCCGTCTATGACCAGTCCCGCGCCGACCCCGCTGGCGACCTTGATGTACGCCAGGTCCCTGACCCCGCGCCCGCTCCCCCACACCAGCTCGCCCAGCGCGCCGAGGTTGGCGTCGTTGTCGACGTACACCGGCACCCCCAGGCGCGCGGCCAGTTCCTCGCTGGGGTTGATCCCCGTCCAGCCCGGCAGGATCGAGGTGGAGCCGAGCGTGCCCGACTCGACGTCGATGGGTCCCGGCACGCCGAGGCCCACGCCGATCACCTTCTGGCGGTTGACGCCGGTGGTCACGATCAGCCGCTCGACCAGTTCCTCGGCCCGGCCGAAACCCTGCGCCGAGGAGGCGTCCACGTCCAGTGGCTCGGACTCCTCCGCGAGCACCTGGTGCGCCAGATTCCCCACGGCCACCCGCAGATGGGTGTGTCCGAAGTCGACTCCGATGACGATGCCGGCGTCCCCGCTGAGCGAGACGCTGCGGGCCCGGCGGCCGCCCGCGGAGGTGGGCGTCACCTCGACGGTGCCGCCGTCCTTCAGCTCCCGGACGATGTTGGAGACGGTCGCCGCCGACAGGCCTGTGCTCCTGGCGATCTCCGCCTGGGTGAGCGCGCCCGCCATGCGTACCGCACGTACGACCCTTTCGAGGTTGGCCCGGTGCAGCGACGACTGCGACCCTGGAGTCTCCACGACTCATCCACTCCCGCCCTTGGCGGACGGCACGACGACCGTCCCCCGGCCGGGGTCGCGCCAATGAGACCCCGACGTATCTCCAACTTGTGAAGCCTAAGCTCAGCCTTTCGGGCGGTCCCCCGTCAAGACCTTGAACGGGGCGGGACCGTCGCCGAGTTCACGGAGCGACCGGGTCCGACCACCTCTGATCCGGCGTCGGATCATGCGGCGCCTGGGCCGCGTGACCTTGGGCCCCGGCCCGCCGGGGAGCGTTTCCCTTCTGTCCTTCCCGGCCCGGTGGCCGGTTCCAGCGGCGATATTCGGACACCGAAGGAGACATATCCCTCACGCGGGGCACGCCTGTACGGGGACAGCGGGAAGGGCCCCGGCGTCTGCCGGGGCCCTTCCACCGCGTCACGGGTACGGATGCTGTACGGATGCGGAACCGTTATCTCCGCCCTCGGAACCGTTACTTGAGCGTGACCGCTACTTGAGCGCGCCCGCCGTCAGCCCGGCCACCACCTGGCGCTGGAAGATGATGTAGGCCCCCAGCACCGGGAGCATCGCCATCACGAGGCCGGCGAAGAGACCGGACCAGTCCCCCTTGTAGCCCTGGCTGCTCGCGAGCTGGACGAGCCCCTGGGTGAGGACCTTCTTGTCCGGGTCGGTGTTGAGCACCGTCGGCAGCAGGTACTGGTTCCACTGGCCGAGGAAGTTGAAGATGCCGACGCTGATCAGGCCGGGCTTGGCCATCGGCAGCATCACCTGGAAGAACGTCCGCGTGTGCGAGGCCCCGTCGATGATCGCCGCTTCCGCGACCGACGTGGGCAGCGTCTTGAAGAACGACGTCAGGAAGAACACCGTGAACGGCAGCGAGTAGGCGATGTACACCAGGATCAGGCCGTGGATGGTGTTCAGCAGGCCCAGGTTGTTCATGACGTAGAACAGCGGCACGAGCGCCAGGATGACCGGGAAACTCATCCCGCCCACGAACAGGAAGTAGATGAAGCGGTTGCCCGGGAACTCGAAGCGTGCCAGGACGTACGCGGCCATCGAGCCGAGCAGCAGCGTGCCGACGAGCGAACCGGCCACCACCAGGATGGTGTTGAGGAAGTAGTCGCTCATGTGCGCCTGGGTCCAGGCCCGCGACCAGTTCTCGAAGTGCAGCTTGTCCGGCAGCGCCCACGGCGAGGTCAGGATCGACTTGTCGTCCTTGAAGGACGTCATCACCGCCCAGAGCAGCGGCAGCACGACCAGCACGGCCCAGATGACCAGGACGCCGTGCGAGAAGACGTTGAGGACGCCGCCGCTGCGGTCCTTGCCGGACGGGGCCGCCAGCTTCTTGACGACCGGCCGCGCCTCGACGGTCTCGGCGGGAGGAGGAGGGGTGTCAGTGGTCTTCATCAGAACTCCAGCCGCTCACGCCGACCCAGCCGCATCACGACGGCGGAGAAGATCAGTGTGACGATGAGAAGGGCGACGCCGATCGTGGTCGCGTATCCGGCCTGACCGTCACGGAACGCCTTCTGGTAGACGAGCAACGTCAGCACACTGGTGGAACCGTCCGGCCCGCCCGGGCCGACGGTGATGATCTGGACGACGGCGAACGACTCCGCGCCCAGGGCGAGGATGCCCATGTAGACCCAGCCCGACTGCACGGTGTCCCAGAGCAGCGGCAGGGTGATGCGGAAGAACGTGGTGACCCGGCTGGCGCCGTCCAGCAGCGCCGCCTCGTAGAAGTCCTTCGGGATGGAGGCCATGCCCGCGGAGAACAGGACGACGAAGAAGCCGACCTGGCTCCAGACCAGGACGGCCATCACGCACCACAGCGCGAGATCCGGGTCGCCCAGCCACTCCGGCTGGACACTGCCCAGGCCCACCCCGCTGAGGGCGGAGTTGATCAGGCCGCTGTTCGGGTTGTACGCGAACTGGAAGAGCAGCGCGACGATCGCGATCGAGAGCACCTGCGGGAAGAAGTAGACGATCTTGTAGAAGGCGGAGCCCTGGACCCCGGCGATCGCCGCTCCCTTTTTACGGCGTCCTCCCACGTTCAGCATGAACGAGAAGAACAGCGCGAGACCCAGCACGACGACGGGCAGCAGCAGCGCCAGGAGAACGCTGTGCTGCAACGACTTCCAGAAGGTGTCGTCGTCCAGCAGACGGGAATAGTTCCCGAAGCCGACCATCTTGAAGTCGGGGCTCAGACCGGTCCAGTCCGTGAACGAATAGTAGATGGACTGAATGAATGGCCAAATGACGAAAATGGTGTACATCGCCAAGGGGACCACCAAAAATCCCACGATGAACCGGTACTTGCCGTGTTGCATGTCTCCCGACCCCGAATCCTCGGCGGGTGCCGCCGTACTGCTTGGGGAACCGGAAGCCCCGGTGGGGCTTCCGGTCACGTCCGCTCCTACTGGTGCTTGTAGTGCTTGATCGAGGTGTCCTTGGCGGCTTCGTCGGCGAAGCCCTGGGCCTTCTTGACGGCCTCGGCCGGCGTGATGCGGCCGGCCATCAGCTCACCGAGGACGCCGGTACCGATCTTCTCCTTCTGGAGAGCCACGTACCAGTCCTGGAGCCGCGGGTTGAGCACGTTGTCACCCGCGAGCTTCAACGCGTCGACACCCGACTGCATCGCGGTCGAGAGGGTCAGCCCGTCCGTGCCGCCGTTGTACGCGCTCAGGGACTTCACCTTGGTGGTGAAGTTCTTCGACGCGGCCTCGCTCAGCATGACGCGCAGCTGCTCCATGCCACCCTGCGGGTTCGCGGCCTTCGCCGGTACGATGAACGGCTCACCGCCGCCCGCCCAGATGGTGCCGAACGGCAGCTTGTCCGAGCTGTCCAGGCTGGACGGCGCGGCCACCTTCATCTGGAAGTCCTTCGGCGTGGTCTTCGCCGCCTCGTTCTCCACCCAGGAGCCGTTCGGGATGAACAGCGCCTTGCCCTCGGTCCACGCGGTCTGCGACTGGATGTGGTCGATACCGGGGGTGCCCTTGAGGATGTAGCCCTTCTTGTACAGCTCGTAGTACGCCTCGAAGGCGGACTTCACGGCCGGGTTCTTCCAGGCGTTGGGCTCGAGGTTGTCGATCGCGTCGAGGACCTCGCGGCCACCGATCTTGCCGATGAACGGGTACAGCGAGAACGGGATGTAGTACGGGTACTTGCCCGCGTACGTCCAGCCGGCGATGCCCTTCTTCTTGGCCTTCGCGCAGAGGGCCAGCATCGCGTCCCAGTCCTGGGGGTACTCCGCGTCGAGGTTGTCGAGCGCGGTCTGCGAGTACCACACGCCGTACACGGTGTAGGCGTAGTTCATGATCCAGACGGGCTCGCCGTCGTACTGGCCCATCTCGACGATGCCGGGCCGCAGGGTGTCGCGGACCTTCTTCGCCGGGTCGTCGATCGACGGCGCGTCGAGCAGCGGCGTGAGGTCGGTCAGCTGCTTCTTGCCGACCAGGACGCCCATGTCCATCTGCTCGGCGCCCGAGTTGTCGATCAGGTCCGGCGGGGTGCCGCCGTTGAACCGGGGCGACAGCTCGGACTGGATCTTCTGCGTCGAAGAAAACTTGACCTTCGCCTTCGGGTACGCCTTCTCGAACAGCGCGACCGAGTCCTTCGCGTACTCCGTACCGAACCCTCCGTCGAACAGGACGAAGTCGAGCGGCGCCGTCTCGTTCACCCCGAGCGGGTTCTGCGCGGACGTCTTGCCCTTCTCGACCTTCTTGTCGGTCCCGCTGTCGCTGCTCGCGCACGAAGCCAGGAAGCCCATCGTCGGGACCGTGATCAGGCCGATCGCCGCGGATCGCTTGATCACGTCTCGACGGCCGAGGCCCTCGTTGGTGTGCTGAGCGGAGGTGGATCCCATGCTCAAGTCCTCGCCTTCTCCAGGACTCAGGCGGTGTACCGGTCGCCCGTCCTTCTCGTCTGAGGCGAAGGGCCCCGCCACCGCGGTCAAATGAAGCTGGGTCGTGCAGGATTGTGATGCTCGAATACAGAGAGAACGGCCTGAATGGCCGGTCGGATGCGGGCAGAGCCCTCCCCGCCGTCCCCGGTTCCCCCTGATCCGCCCGCCGCTTGAAACCTCGCGGGCCGGTGTCCGACAGGTATAGTCCACTTGCCGCCGGGGGAGCAAGATCGAAAGCAGGTTTGGACGGGAGTCTTTCCCTAGTTGAGACCTCGCGGATATGTGAGCCGGTGGTGTCCTCATTCGACCACGACGGCGTCTTCGAAATGACCGAGTCTCAGCCACTCCCGTCACCGACACACCTCCAACACCCTTGACACCACCCCGCAGTTGCCTCCTACTGGACCGCGCGCGTCTTGTTTGACAACGTTGTCCGGCATGGTTTCGCAGGAGGAAACTCGGTATGCAGGAGAGATCCGCCCCCCGGCGCAGGCGATGGCATGCGGCCGCCCTCGTGGCGACCGCGTCGCTGCTCGTCATGACGGCTCCGGCCGCCGCCACCGCCCAGACCGCCCGGCCGACTCCGGCGGAAAGGGAATTCACCTCCTCTTTCGAGGCGGACGAATCCCAGCCGGACTGGCGCAACACCGTAGAAGTCGGACCCGGCGGCGAGAAACGGGCATCGGGGGTCGACGGCGGCTTCAACGCCGGTATCCCCGGAAATGTCACGGACCAGGTGACCGAGGTCCGCGCCAGCGCCGAGAACACGGGCGGGGGCGAGACCAAGGAGAACCTGGTCGACGTCACCCCTGGCACGAAGTGGCTCGCCTTTGAGTCGACCGCCTGGCTCGAATTCGACCTGGCGGAACCGGTCAAGGTCGTCACGTACGCCCTGACCTCGGCGAACGACCACGCGGAGCGCGATCCCGCGGACTGGACGCTCCAGGGTTCGGCCGACGGCAAGGAGTGGAAGGACCTTGACGCCCGTACCGGCGAGACCTTCGCGGAACGCTTCCAGACCAAATCATACGAATTCGACAATCCCACCGCCTACGCGCACTACCGGCTGAACATCGCCGCGAACGACGGCGGTTCCGGCATCACCCAGCTGGCGGACGTCCAGTTCTCCGACGGGGACACCACCCCGCCGGCTCCCGCCGAGATGCGCACGCAGGTCGACCGCGGCCCGTCCGGCTCCCCGACCGCCAAGTCCGGCGCCGGGTTCACCGGCACCCGGGCGCTCAAGTACGCCGGTACGCACCAGCCCGAGGGCCGCGCGTACTCGTACAACAAGGTCTTCGACGTCAACACGGCGGTACGGCGCGACACCGCGCTCTCGTACCGGATCTACCCGTCCCTCCCGGAGACGGACCTCAACTACCCGGCGACCAACGTCGCCGTGGACCTGGCCTTCACGGACGGCACGTACCTCAGCGACCTCAAGGCGCTCGACTCGCACGGCGGGCTGCTGACGCCGCAGGGCCAGGGCGCCGCCAAACGCCTGTACGTCAACCAGTGGAACCAGGTCGACGCCCGGATCGGCTCGGTCGCCGCCGGCAAGACCGTCGACCGCGTGCTGGTGGCGTACGACGCCCCCAAGGGCCCCGGGAAGTTCCAGGGCTGGATCGACGACATCACCCTGGCGCCCAAGGCGCCGGAGAAGCGGCTCGCGCACCTGTCGGACTACGCGTCCACGGTCCGCGGGACCAACTCCAGCGGGTCGTTCTCGCGCGGCAACACCTTCCCGGCGACCGCCGTGCCCAACGGCTTCAACTTCTGGACGCCGGTGACCAACGCCGGTTCGGACAGCTGGCTGTACGAATACGCCCGCGCGAACAACGCCGACAACCTGCCCACGCTCCAGGCGTTCAGCGCCAGCCACGAGCCGAGCCCCTGGATGGGCGACCGGCAGACCTTCCAGCTGATGCCGTCCGTCGCGGCCGGCGTCCCGGACCCGGACCGCGCCGAGCGGGCGCTGCCCTTCCGGCACGAGAACGAGACCGCGAAGCCGCACTACTACGGCGTCACGTTCGAGAACGGCCTCAAGGCCGAGATGACCCCGACCGACCACGCGGCCATGATGCGCTTCACGTACCCCGGTGACGACGCCGGCATCGTGTTCGACAATATTTCGAACGCGGGTGGGCTGACCCTCGATCCGGCGACCGACTCCTTCACCGGCTTCTCGGACGTCAAGAGCGGTCTGTCGACCGGCGCCACCCGGCTTTTCGTATACGGCGTCTTCGACGCACCCGTCACGGCGAGCGGCAAGCTCACCGGCGGCGGGCGTGACGACGTCACCGGCTACCTGCGCTTCGACGCGGGAGCGGACCGTACCGTCGGACTGCGCCTCGCCACCTCGCTGATCAGCGTCGACCAGGCGAAGAAGAACCTCGCCGACGAGATCCCCGCCGGCACCCGCTTCGAGAAGGTCGAGAGCGGCGCACAGCGGGCGTGGGACTCCCTGCTGGGCCGGATCGAGGTGGAGGGCGCGGACCACGACCAGCTGACGTCCCTGTACTCCAGCCTCTACCGGCTCTACCTGTACCCGAACTCGGGCTTCGAGAACACCGGTACGAAGTCCCGGCCGAAGCAGCAGTACGCCAGCCCCTTCTCGCCGCAGACCGGTCCCGACACGCCGACGCAGACCGGCGCGAAGATCGTGGACGGCGAGGTCTACGTCAACAACGGCTTCTGGGACACCTACCGGACGACGTGGCCCGCGTACTCCTTCCTCACCCCGAAGAAGGCCGGGAAGCTGGTCGACGGCTTCGTCCAGCAGTACAAGGACGGCGGCTGGATCTCCCGCTGGTCCTCCCCCGGGTACGCCGACCTGATGACCGGCACCAGCTCGGACGTGGCCTTCGCCGACGCGTACGTCAAGGGCGTCGACTTCGACGCGGAGACGGCGTACGAGGCGGCGCTCAAGAACGCGACCGTGGCGCCCCCCATGTCGGGGGTGGGCCGCAAGGGCATGGAGACGTCGCCGTTCCTCGGCTACGCGTCCACGGAGACCCACGAGGGCCTGTCCTGGTCGCTGGAGGGCTACCTCAACGACTACGGCCTGGCGGAGATGGGCCAGGCGCTCTACAAGAAGACGAAGAAGGCGCGCTACAAGGAGGAGTCCGCGTACTTCCTCAACCGCGCCCAGAACTACGTCTCGCTCTTCGACACCCAGGCCGGCTTCTTCCAGGGCCGTAACCTCAAGGGCGACTGGCGGGTGCCGTCGGCCACCTACGACCCGCGGATCTGGGGGTACGACTACACCGAGACGAACGGCTGGGGCTACGCCTTCACCGCGCCGCAGGACAGCCGCGGTCTGGCCAACCTGTACGGCGGCCGGGCCGGGCTCGGCGAAAAGCTCGACACGTACTTCTCGACGCCGGAGACGGCCGGCGCCGAGTTCGTCGGCTCGTACGGCGGGGTCATCCACGAGATGACGGAGGCGCGCGACGTCCGGATGGGCATGTACGGCCACTCCAACCAGGTCGCCCACCACGTCACGTACATGTACAACGCGGCCTCGCAGCCGTGGAAGACGCAGGAGAAGGTCCGCGAGGTCCTTTCCCGGCTCTACACCGGCAGCGAGATCGGCCAGGGCTACCACGGCGACGAGGACAACGGCGAGCAGTCGGCGTGGTACCTCTTCTCCTCCCTCGGCTTCTACCCGCTGGTGATGGGCAGCGGGGAGTACGCGATCGGCTCGCCGCTCTTCACGAAGACGACGGTGCACCTGGACAACGGCCGCGACCTGGTCGTCAAGGCGCCGAAGAACAGCGCCAAGAACATCTACGTACAGGGGCTGAAGGTCAACGGCAAGACCTGGAACTCCACGTCCCTGCCGCACGACGTGCTGGAAAAGGGCGGCGTGCTGGAGTTCGCCATGGGCTCCAGGCCCTCCACGTGGGGCACGGGCGCGAACGCGGCGCCGGTCTCGATCACGAAGGACGACAAGGTGCCGGCGCCCCGCACGGACGCGCTGACCGCGTCGGGCCCGCTCTTCGACAACTCCTCCCGCACGGAGGCCCCCGTCGAGTCGGTGGACCTGCCGGTGGCCACGTCCACCCGGGCCGTGCAGTACACGCTGACCTCGGCGAAGGCCCGGACGGCGCCGACCGGCTGGCGGCTGGAGGGCTCGGCCGACGGCACGACGTGGACGACGCTGGACACGCGGGCGGGTGAGACCTTCACGTGGGACAAGCAGACGCGGGCGTTCACGGTGCCGCGTCCGGGGGCGTACGCGCACTACCGGCTGGTGACGGACGGCCAGGCGGCGCTGGCGGAGGTGGAGCTGCTGCGCTGACGCGCGGGAGGACGGAGCCTCCGGGCCAGGACGGGCCATCGGCACACGCCGGTGGCCCGTCCGGCGTTTTCGGGGGGGGCCTTGTCGTCGGCGGCCCTTCGGGTGGCGGGCGGCTCCCGTCCGGCGCAGGCTGGAAGTGGTGTGCTTCCACACAGAGCTGGAAGTCGTGTGCTTCCACGCAGAGGGGACTCGCGATGGCCCTCACCGGCCGGACTGTGAACCGTGTGGTGCTCGTGTCGGAGCCGGGCGGCCCGTTCAGCGTCACCGAGACCGCCGTACCCGAGCCCGGCCCGGGCGAGGTCCGGGTCGCCGTGGAGGCGTGCGGGATCTGCCACTCGGACGTGTCGATCATCGAGGGGTGGCTGCCGGGCACGGCCTTCCCCCTCACACCGGGCCACGAGATCGCCGGGCGGATCGAGGCGGTGGGTGACGGAGTCACCGGCGTACGGACGGGGCAGCGCGTCGCGTGCGGCTACATCGCGGGCACCTGCGGTCACTGCGAGGCGTGCCGGTCGGGGGACTCGGTGAACTGTGTGGAGGCGAAGACCCCGGGCCTCTCGTACCCCGGCGGTTTCGCCGACACGGTGGTGCTCCCGGTGAGCGCCCTCTCCGTGATCCCCGACGGGCTGGCGTCGGCGGACGCGGCCGCGCTGGCGTGCGCGGGCCTGAGCGCCTTCAACGCGCTGCGCAACAGCGCGGCCAGGCCGGGGGACCTGGTCGCGGTGCAGGGGCTCGGCGGGGTGGGACACCTGGCGGTGCAGATCGCCGCCCGGATGGGCTTCGAGACGGTGGCGGTCGCGCGGGGCAGGGAGAAGGCGCGGCTCGCGGTCGATCTGGGCTCCGACCACTACATCGACAGTACGGAACAGGACGTCGCGGAGACGCTGACGGAGTACGGCGGCGGGTACGGCGGCGCCAAGGTCGTCGTCTCGACGGTCACCGACGCGGCGGCCACGACGTCGGCCCTGGGCGGGCTGGGCCGCCGGGGCGAGCTGGTCCTCGTCGGGATCTCCGCGGACGAGCTGCGGATCAGCGGCTGGGAGCTGATCGGCGGGACGAAGAAGATCTACGGTCTGATCTCGGGGACGACGCTGGACCGCGAGGAGATGTTCCGCTTCGCGGTGAGGACGGGCATCAGGCCGTGGACGGAGCCGCTGCCCCTGGAAGAGGTGAGCACGGCGTACGCGCGGATGCTGGCGGGCGAGGCGCGCTTCCGCATGGTGCTGACGACCGGGAGCTGATCACCGGGATCTGATCACCGGCACCTGGAGACAGGACAGGGCCCCGGCGCCTCGGCGCGGGGGCCCTGCCTGGTCTTGCTGGTCCTGCTTGGTCCTGCCCGGACCGCCGCGTCCTACTTGCGGATCAGGCTGCGCAGCACGTACTGCATGATGCCGCCGTTGCGGTAGTAGTCCGCCTCGCCGGGGGTGTCGATACGGACGACCGCGTCGAACTCGACGCCCGTGTCCGTGGTGACCTTGACCGTGCGCGGGGTGGTGCCGTTGTTCAGCTCGGTCACGCCGGTGAAGGAGAAGGTCTCCTCACCGGTCAGCCCGAGGGTCAGCGCCGAGGCGCCCTCCGGGTACTGGAGCGGGAGCACGCCCATGCCGATCAGGTTCGAGCGGTGGATGCGCTCGTACGACTCGGCGATGACGGCCTTCACGCCGAGCAGCGCGGTGCCCTTCGCGGCCCAGTCGCGGGACGAGCCCGAGCCGTACTCCTTGCCCGCCAGGACGACCAGCGGAACGCCGGCGGCCTGGTAGTTCTGGGAGGCGTCGTAGATGAAGGAGACCGGGCCGCCCTCGGCGGTGAAGTCGCGGGTGTAGCCGCCCTCGGTGCCCGGCGCGATCTGGTTGCGCAGGCGGATGTTGGCGAACGTGCCGCGGATCATGACCTCGTGGTTGCCCCGTCGGGAGCCGTACGAGTTGAAGTCGCGGCGCTCGACGCTGTGTTCCGTGAGGTACTTGCCGGCCGGGGTGTCGGCCTTGATCGCGCCGGCCGGGGAGATGTGGTCGGTGGTGACCGAGTCGCCCAGCTTGGCGAGCACCCGCGCGCCCGCGATGTCGGCGACCGGGGTCGTCTCCATCGTCATGCCCTCGAAGTAGGGGGGCTTGCGGACGTACGTGGACTGCGGGTCCCACTCGAAGGTGTTGCCGGTGGGGATGGACAGTGCCTTCCACTGCTCGTCGCCCGCGAAGACGTCCTTGTACGAGTCGGTGAACATGTCCTGGCCGATCGCGGAGGCCACGACCTCGTTGACCTCGGCCTCGGTGGGCCAGATGTCCTCCAGGTGGACCGGCTTGCCGTCCTGGTCGGTGCCGATCGCGTCCCGGGTGATGTCCACCTTCATGGAGCCCGCGATGGCGTAGGCGACGACCAGCGGCGGGGAGGCCAGGTAGTTCATCTTCACGTCGGGGTTGATGCGCCCCTCGAAGTTGCGGTTGCCCGAGAGCACGGCCGCGACGGCGAGGTCGGCCTCGTTGACCGCCTTCGAGATCTCCTCGTCCAGCGGGCCCGAGTTGCCGATGCAGGTGGTGCAGCCGTAACCGACCAGGTTGAAGCCGAGCTTGTCGAGGTACGGCGTGAGGCCGGCCTTGTCGAAGTAGTCGGTGACGACCTTGGAGCCGGGGGCGAGGGTGGTCTTGACCCACGGCTTGCGGGTCAGGCCCTTCTCGACGGCCTTCTTGGCGACGAGCGCGGCGGCGACCATCACGTACGGGTTGGACGTGTTGGTGCAGGAGGTGATCGCGGCGACGGTGACCGCGCCGTGGTCGATCTCGTACGTCGAGCCGTCCGGGGTGGTGACCAGGGTCGGCTTGGTGGGCACGCCGTTGCTGCTGGCCGGGGAGTCGGAGGCCGGGAAGGACTCCTTGCCCGCCTCCTCGTCGTCCGTGACGTAGTTCTTCACGTCGTGGGCGAACTGCGCCTTGGCGTCGGCGAGGACGATGCGGTCCTGCGGACGCTTCGGGCCGGCGATCGAGGGGACGACCGTGGAGAGGTCGAGTTCAAGGCGCTCGGAGAAGTCGGGCTCGGCGGCCGGGTCCAGCCAGAGGCCCTGCTCCTTGGCGTACGCCTCGACCAGCGCGACCTGCTGGTCGGAACGGCCGGTGAGCTTCAGGTACTTGATGGTCTCGTCGTCGATCGGGAAGATCGCGGCGGTGGAGCCGAACTCCGGCGACATGTTGCCGATGGTGGCGCGGTTGGCCAGCGAGGTGGCGGCGACGCCCTCCCCGTAGAACTCGACGAACTTGCCGACCACGCCGTGCTTGCGCAGCATCTCGGTGATGGTGAGGACGAGGTCCGTGGCGGTGGTGCCCGGGGTCAGCTCGCCGGTCAGCTTGAAGCCGACGACACGCGGGATGAGCATCGAGACGGGCTGGCCGAGCATGGCCGCCTCGGCCTCGATCCCGCCGACGCCCCAGCCCAGCACACCGAGGCCGTTGACCATGGTGGTGTGCGAGTCGGTGCCGACGAGGGTGTCGGGGTACGCCTGGCCGCCCCGGACCATGACCGTACGGGCCAGGTGCTCGATGTTGACCTGGTGGACGATGCCGGTGCCGGGCGGGACGACCTTGAACTCGTCGAACGCGGTCTGGCCCCAGCGCAGGAACTGGTAGCGCTCCTTGTTGCGGCCGTACTCCAGCTCCACGTTCTGCGCGAACGAGTCCGGCGTACCGAACTTGTCGGCGATCACGGAGTGGTCGATGACCAGCTCGGCCGGGGCCAGCGGATTGATCTTCGCCGGGTCACCGCCCAGCTCCTTGACGGCCTCGCGCATGGTGGCGAGGTCGACCACGCAGGGCACTCCGGTGAAGTCCTGCATGATCACGCGGGCCGGCGTGAACTGGATCTCCTGGCTCGGCTGGGCCTGCGAGTCCCAGGCCCCGACGGAGCGGATGTGGTCGGCGGTGATGTTCGCGCCGTCCTCGGTGCGGAGCAGGTTCTCCAGCAGCACCTTCAGGCTGTACGGGAGGCGCTCGGAGCCCTCGACCTTGTCCAGCTTGAAGATCTCGTACGACTCGTCACCCACGCGCAGCGTGCTGCGGGCGTCGAAGCTGTTCGCCGACACGACAGTCTCCTTCATCAATGTGCGCGTTCTACCGCGCCGTACCTCAGGTGCGGCAACCGCCGCGTGATGCCGCCACGACCCCTCGCCGATCCGCTAAGGTAACTTACTAAGGTAACCCTCACCGATCGAGCGACTCCGGTACGTCTTCGGCATATATCTCGATGTCGAGATAACTCTAGTACATGAGCACGGCAGGGTCATGCCCGGACCCGCTGACGGCGGCTGTCTTCTCCGGTCGGCTGTCGTTACGTCGGGACGTTGTAGGAGATCAAGGACGTCTGGTCGGCTGTGACGCGGAGTTCGGTGACGGCGCAGTTGCGGAGGCCCGGGAGGGTTCGGCGGTAGTTCGTCTTCGGGATGGACAGCAGGTGGCAGAGGACCAGGCGGAAGAGCGTGTTGTGGGCCACCACCAGGATCCGGTCGCCCGGGTGGGTGGCCGCGAGGTGGAGGAGTGCTGTCGCGCCCCGGGTCGCGGCGGCCTCGGGGGCTTCTCCGCCCGGTAGCGGGTGCGCGGCCGGGTCGCGGCGGAAGGCCTCGACCTCGTGGGGGTGGGAGGCTTCCAGTTCGGTGAGGGTCCGGCCCTCCGCGATGCCGAAGTCGATTTCGGTGAGGGCCGCTTCGACTGCCGGTCGCAGTCCGGTCGTGCGGGCCGCCGGGGCCGCCGTGCGGCGGGCGCGGGAGAGCGGGGACGTGACGATCGCGTCGAGGCGCGCGTCGGCGGCCCAGCGGGCCAGGGCCTCGGCCTGCTCGGCCCCCAGAGGGGTCAGGTCGATGTCGCTGATCCCCGCGTAGCGGTTCTCCGCGTGCCAGACCGTCTCGCCGTGGCGGGACAGGAAGAGCGTGGTGGGGGTGGGGGTGTCCGTCGGTGCGTGGGGGGTCATCCCTCTGTCCTCGCGTACGTCGCCGTTTCGTGCGGGAGCCAGCCCCGGCGTTCCAGTTCGTCCACCAGCGTCACGAACGGGGCCGTGAAACGGTCGTGGTGGTCCTGGCGCGGCTCCAGCGTCGTACGGATACGGACCATGCCCCGGGGGGCCCGGCCGCCGCCCCGTACCCCGTACGCCGCCAGCACCGCCATGCCGAGCGCCGGGTCGGTGTGTTCGGGGATCGCGGCGGGGCGGCCGAGGACGTCCGCGCGCAGCTGGTTCCAGTAGGCGCTGCGGGTCGCGCCGCCGGTGAGGGTCACCGGGCCCTCGACCGGCGCGCCGAGCATCCGTACGTACGCGAGGCAGAGCCGTTCGGCCAGGGCGACGCCCTGGAGCAGCGCCGCGTGGTGGTCCGCCTCGTCGGCCGGCGTGCCGAGCACGAACGCCTCGGCGTCGGGCGCCACGAAGGGGAAGCGCTCACCGCGGGAGACCAGGGGGTACGCCACCGTGCTCGCCGGCTCGCGCACGGCGGCGCGCAGGTCGAGCCGCCCGAGGTCGGCGCCGGGGAACGTCCGGGTCAGGATGCCGGCCCCGACGCTGGAGGCGCCGCCGGGCAGCCAGTTCCCGTCCGGGGAGCGGTGGTTGTAGACGACGCCCGCGGGGTCGTGGAGAGGAGAGGCGGTGACGCCCTTGAGGACGAGGGTGGTGCCGAGGACGGAGTTCCACCGCCCGACCTCCCAGGCCCCGGAGCCCAGTTGGGCCGCGCAGCCGTCCGTCATCCCGGCGAGGACGGGCGTGCCCTCGGCGAGGCCCGTCGCCCCGGCCGCCTCGCGGCCCACCGTGCCGAGCGGGGTGCCGGGCGCCACGACATCGGGGAAGTCGAGGCCGGAGAGCCCGAGCCGGTCGTGGACGGCGGTGGGCCACGTACGGGAGTACAGGTCGTATCCGGTCTTGAGGGCGTGGCTGGAGTCGGTCGCCACGCGGTGGCCTACGAGCCGGCCGGTGACGAAGTCGGCCTGGTGGCAGACGCGGGCGCCGCGCAGCCGGGCGGGGGCGGCGGGTTCCGCGCCGGGCGCGCCGTCGTGGTGCGCGCCCGTGAGCCACAGGAGTTTGGCGAGGGCCCAGCTGGGCTGGATACGGATCCCCAGGTCGCGCCATACGTCGGCGCAGGTCTCCTGGGCGTACCGCGCCTCGGCCGCCGCCCGGCCGTCGTCGTACATGAGGGCGGCGGTGAGGGGGGTGCCGTGGGCGTCGGTGAGCAGGACGGTGCCCGACGTGCCGCACACGGCGATCCCCCGCACCCGGGTGGCGGGGACCGTGCGGAGGGTACGGCGGAGGGCGGCGGTCGCGGCCGTCCACCAGTCGGCGGGGAGCTGTTCGTGGCGGCCGCCGTGGCGGTGGCCGGTGAGGGGGGCGGAGCCCCGGCCCCGTACCCGCCCGTCGTCGGTGACGGCCAGGGCGCGGACGCCCTGCGTCCCGAGGTCGAGACCGAGCCACACGTCGTCGTGGTGTGCGTCCGTCACCCCTGCCTGCCTTCCTGCTCTGTTCGGGCCGCCGGTCTCCGGAGAGCAGCGTGCAGTGCGCTGTGTCTGTGCGCTGTGTCTGCGTCCTGTGTCCTCACCGACGCTTTTCACACCGCGACCACGGCGGACCTCAACAATCTATGTTATATCCTCAGAGCTTCATGTTATTGGTGAGGAACAGGACCGGGGTATGTCACAGGACAAGAGCCAGCTCGGCCCCGCACAGCGCCGCCGCGAGATCTCCGATCACGTACTGACCGAGGGATCGGCGTCCGCGGCGGACCTGGCGGAGCGGTTCGGCGTGAGTCCGATGACCATCTACCGCGACATCGACGAGCTGGAGCGGGAAGGGGTCCTGCGCAAGTTCCGCGGGGGTGTCACCGCCCAGCCCTCCGGGGTGTTCGAGAGCAACGTGGCGTACCGCAAGAAGTCCATGCGGCCGGAGAAGGAAGCCCTCGCCGCGAAGGCGGCCACCCTGGTCGAGCCCGGCATGTCGGTGATGATCGACGACTCGACCACCGCGCTGGAACTGGCGAGGCTCCTCCCCCGGTTCGAACCGCTCACCGTCGTCACCAACTTCCTGGAGGCGCTGAACCTCCTCTCCGGGGAGCGCGGGGTGCACCTGATGGCCCTGGGCGGCGACTACGACCCGCTGCACGACTCCTTCCTCGGCGTCCCGTGCGTCGAGGCCGTCGAGGCGCTGCGCGTCGATCTGTGTTTCGTGTCCACGTCGTCGGTGTTCGGCGACCACGCCTTCCACCAGGAACAGCGCATAGTCGCCGTCAAACGCGCGATGCTCGCGGCCTCCGGCCGTAAGGTGCTGATGATCGACCATTCCAAGATCGGCAGGACCGCGCTGTACCGGCTGGCGCCGCTCTCCGCGTTCGACCTCGTCCTGGTCGACGACCGCACCCCGCCGGACGTCCTGCGCTCGCTGGACGAGAGCGGGGTCCGGTACGAGATCGCCCCGACCTGAGCCGTCGTCAGAGCCGACCGTCCGACCGGTCACTTGAGCCCCGATCCGCCCCCGTTCCGACGGGACCGCCACGACCAGGGAGAGTCCACGATGAAGATCCTCGCCGCCGGCGACCATTTTGTCGCCCCCGACCTGTTCGCCCGGGAACTGACCGCCGAGATCGGTGACGGTCATACGATCGGCGAACTGCTCCTCCCCTGGCCCCTCACCCCCTTCGGCCCGGTCTCCGAGGTCGTCGAGGCGTCGGGCGACGAGGCCACGCTCCTGGCCGCGCTCAACGGCGTACGGATCTGTGTCACCCAGATGGCCCCGGTGACCAGGAAGGTGCTGGAGGGCGCCCCCGACCTGCGGCTGGTGGTCGTCGGCCGGGGCGGGCCCGTGAACGTCAACCTCGACGCGGCGAAGGAACGCGGCGTCCAGGTCTGCAACACCCCGGGACGCAACGCCGCCGCCACCGCCGAGTACACGGTCGGCCTGCTGCTGGCCACGATGCGCCGTATCCCCGAGACGTCCGCCGCGCTCGCCGCAGGCCGGTGGGCGGGTGAATTCTACACGTACGACAACTGCGGTCCCGGTCTGGACGGCGCGCGGGTCGGGCTCATCGGCTGCGGCGCGGTCGGCAGCCGGGTGGCGCGGGCGCTGGGCGCGTTCGGCGCGCGCGTCCAGGTGTACGACCCGTACGCGGACCCGGAGTCGCTGCGCGAGGTGGGCACGCCCGTCGCCGACCTGGACGAGCTGCTCCGTACCTCCGACGTGGTGTCGCTGCACGCCCGGCTCACCCCGGAGACCCGGGGGCTGCTCGGCGCCCGCGAACTGGCGCTGCTGCCCGAGGGCGCGGTGGTGGTGAACTGCGCGCGGGGCGCGCTGCTGGACGAGGACGCGCTGTGCGACGCGCTGGAGTCGGGGCGGCTGGCGGCGGCCGGGCTCGACGTGTTCGCGGTGGAGCCGCCGCCGGCCGGCTCGCGGCTGCGGTCGGCGCCCCGGCTGGTGATGACCCCTCACCTGGCGGGCGCGAACACGGCGGTCGCGCACAACGCGGCCAGGACGGCCGCCGCCGAAGTGGGCCGGTTCCTGCGCGGCGAGCCTCTCGCCCACCGCGTCGTCTGAGGCTTGACTGGTCATCAGGAGACAGGGACCTGACTGGTCGTCAGGGACACACGGACACAGGGGCCGGGGCGTCTCGGGACGGGCCTCGGGTTCCGCGGGTCACGACAGAGGAGGCACGGTGTTCGTCGGACTGGACATGGGAACCTCGGTCGCCAAGGCGGCGGCCTTCGCGGAGGACGGCACCGCGCTGCGGGTCGAGTCGGCACCGATCTCGCTCGGCGGCCGGGGCGAGCGGGTCGAGCAGGACCTCGAAGAGGTGGTACGGGCAGCCGCCCACGTCCTCGCGGCGGTGACCGACGGCGGGGCGCCGGAGCTGGTCGCGATGACCGGTCAGGGCGACGGCCTGTGGCTGGTGGACGCCGGGGGACGGGCCGTGCGCCCCGCGATGTCGTGGATGGACGGCCGGGCCGGTGACCTGGTGGCGGGGTGGATGGAGGACGGTACGGCGGAGCGGGTGTACCGGCGGACGGGGAACGTCCTGTTCCCCGGCTCCCCGGGACCGCTCCTGGCCTGGCTGGACCGCAACGAGCCGGAGTCCCTGGACGCGGCCACGACCGCCGCGTGCTGCAAGGACGTTCTCCACCTGCGGCTGACGGGCGAGCGCGGGACGGATCTCTCGGACGCGTCGGTCCCCTTCCTCGACCCGCGCACCCGCACGTACTCCCCGGAGGCGCTGGCGGCCCTGGGGGTGGCGCACCGCGCGGACCTGTTGCCGCCGATCGCGGCGACCCTGCCGTACGGGACGGCCGATGGCCGCACGCCGGGCCTGCCCGCCGGGACGCCGGTGACGTCGGGACCGTACGACCTGCCCGCGACCGCGATCGGCGCGGGGGTGACCGAGCCGGGTGACGGACTGCTGATCGTCGGTACGACGCTGGCGTGCCAAGTGGTCGTGGAGAGCGTCGCGTTCGACGCGGAGCCGGTGGGCTTCCACCTCGCCACGGCCCGGCCCGACCGCCACATGAGGGCCCTGCCCGCGATGACCGGGACGGTCGCGCTCGACTGGGTGCTGGGGCTGGTGGGCGCCACGCACGACCAGGTGTCGGGGATGCTGGACGAGTCGCCGCGCGGCGCGAACGGCGTGGCCGCGCTGCCGTACCTCTCGCCGTCCGGCGAGCGCGCCCCCTTCGTGGACCCCACCGCACGCGCGGAGTTCACCGGTCTCGACCTGCGGGCGTCCCGCGCGGATCTGGTACGGGGCATGTGCGAGGCGATCGCCCTCGCGGCGCGCCACTGCCTGGACGCGGCGGGGCTCACCGGCGAGCTGGCCATCTCCGGCGGCGGCACCCGCAGTCTGGCGTGGCTGCGGCTGTTCGCCGACGTCCTGGGCCGCCCGCTGCGGGTGGCCCGCGGCCCGGAACCGGGCGCGCGGGGCGCCGTCCTGGCCGGGGTCGCGGCGCGGGGAGGCGAGGGGGGCCACGCCCTCGACGTGGCGGCGTGGACGGCGCCGGAGCGGGTGGTGGACCCGGACCCGGCGGCTGTGGAGTTCTACGACATGGCGTACGTGGACTACCTGTTCCGGGTCGCGAACGCGCGGGAACGCTGGCGGGGACCGGCCGACGGGCGGCGGGGGTGAGGGTCGGGGGCTGAGCGTGCTCTTCGGCCGGCTCGTCCTCGCTCGGGCCGCTGACGGACGCTTGTTGTACGGGCCCCTGCCGGCCGCGCCGTCCCCATGCGTGGTCAGCGTGGCGAACGGAGGAGCCGGACCGGGCCCAGCAGGCCCGTGACGCGTTGGCCGGGGAAGACGAAGTGGGTGGGGCTGGTGGCGTCCAGGTGGGGGGCCAGGGTGCCGTAGACCGTGATCTCGATCGTGTGGGGGCCGGAGGCGGTCGCGTCCGGCACGTCGAACTCGTACGGGGAGCAGATCCGTACGCCCGCGGGCACACCGTCGATCCGGACCTCGGCCGTGCCCCGCACCCGTCCGAGGTCCAGGATCGTCCGGCCGTCCTTCGCACGGCCGGCGGGCAGGGTCACCTCGCGGGTGTAGCGCACACCGCCGCTGTACTCCGCGAGGCCCTGCGTCTCCCAGTCGCCGGTACGGATCAGGCCCGGGCCGACCGCGCAGCGTACGGGGCCGGCGAGCGCGGCGCCGCCCCGGTGGCCCGGGCGGGTTTCCAGGCGCAGGGCGAGGGTCCTGGGGTGGGGTGGTGCGGAGGCGGTGGGAGGTTGCCGGGTCAGGGCCACGGTCAGGGTGCGAACGCCGTCGGCGTCGGGGGCCGCCTCCTCCACCGGGTGCTCGCGGCCGTCGACAAAGACCCGCGTCCCGGGGGTGTGTACGGCGAGGGTCAACTTTGCCGCCCCGGAGGGTAGTTCGCACCACAGCCACTCCACCGCTCCCCGCTCGCCCGGGACTCCGAACCTGAGGGGTACGACCGTGCCGTCGTCCGCGTCCGGGTCCAGCCAGGCGGCGCCGGGCAGGGGGTGCGGGCGGCGGCGCAGGCACAGTGCGGCCGGGTCGCCCGACTGCTCGCGCCGTACCACGACCGGGAAGCGCGGACCGGCCGCGTGCCCGGACCACCAACCGGCGTGGCTGTAAAGGCCGGTGGTCCGGCCGTCACCGTGGTCGAGCGTCGCGTCCACCAGTACGGGGGAACCGGCGGCGGTCGATTCCACGACGACGGTGTTGTCGCCGACGCGCAGGGCCGGGGCGATGTCGTGCCGGCGCACCCTCGGGACGGTGTGATCGGTGTACGGGTCGAACCCGCCCTGCCTGCCGACCACGTGGCCGTTGACGCGCAGGACGCAGGAGCCGTGGGAGGCGATCTGGATCGTCGCCCGGGTGGGAACGGCGGTGAGGGTGAGGGTGGTTCCCACGCTGTTCCGGCCGGTGTGGGGGGCGATCCACTCGGGGCGGCGGTATCGGTCCGGGTCGCGGACCAGCGCGACGTGCGCCCGCAGGTCGGTTTCCCGGTCAGGTGTCAGGGTGAGTTCGAGGAGGTGCGGGCCCGGCCGCACGCGAACCGCTCCCAGGGCGAGGTGCCCCTCGTCGTCCAGGGCGACCGTCCGGCCGTCCAGGCGCGCGGACTTGGCCGCGGCGGCTCCCACCGCCAGGTGGCCGTCGAAGGCGTGGTCCAGGTGGAGTGCGGCCTCGACGCGGACGGCGGTGCCCGCCGCCGTCGCTCCGAGGTGCAGGAATTCCTCCGGGACATGGCCCTTGGGGCCGAGCACGGCACGGTGGACCGGATCCTTGTGGATGCCGAGGGTGTCGGACCAGACGAGCGGGGTACGGTCGCCGTCCGCGCCGACCAGGACGGCACGCGGCCCGAAGGTGGCGTGGGCGGTCGCCTCCGCCCCGCTGTCCGCGTCCGCACGCCGCGACCCGGCCCATCCGTCCCGTACGCCGTCCTCGCCCGGCCCTTCCACGCGGTGGCGGAAGGTGCGGTATGTCGTGACGTGGAGGGGAGGAGGGGTGGTGGTGGGGTACGGGCCCGTGGCCGGGCGGGCGAAGTCGCCCCAGGTGTTGTCGAGGGTCGGGACGAGCGTCATGTGCCACGGCGCGTCCTGCGGGATCTCCACTGACACGGCGGCCCCCCTGGCCGACCCGGTGGGCGGGTCGGCCGTCCCGGCGGTGGTCTCCGAACCCGCCGGGAAGACGAGCAGCGCCGCCGGTCCCGTGTCGAAGGGCACCTCGACCTCCCCGCACCGGACGTCGTCCTCGGCCGCGCGGACCGGCAGGGTGCGGGGCGCGCCGCCGAACGGATCGAGCAGGACGGCCGGGCCCGCGACGTCCCGTACCCGCACCCGGGCCGTACGGGCGTAGCGGGCCGGGTCGAAGTCATAACGGGCGTCGAGCCAGCCCAGAGCGGCGCCGCGCTCGTCGGGCGCGGCGACGGCGGCCTGGGTCGCGCGGGGCGCCCCGGCGGTCAGGAACACGACGGTGGCCCCGTCCACGCGCCGCCCGAGCACGGGGACGGTGGCCCGCACGGCGGGCACGAAGGCGGCCTCGGTCCCGGCCGGTACGGGCTGGTCCGGCTGGCCCGGCTGCTCACGCTGGTCCGACTGGCCCGACTGGCCCGACTGGCCCGGCTGGTCCGACTGGTCCGACTGACCCGACTGACCCGGCTGGCCCGGCTGGCCCGGCCGCTCCGACTGCTCCGGCTGGCCCGGCCGCTCCCGCCGCTCGGTGCTTGACGCGGGCAACTCCGGCAGCAGGCCGGTGAGTTCGGTCCGCAGGTCGTCCGTCGCGGGCAGGAACGTCGCCCGGCCGTCCTTGAAGCACGCCCTCATCTCCTCCAGCGCCGCCGCCCCCTCCGGCCCGAGGATCAGCTCCGGGACGGCCCCCAGCGCGATCAACCGCCCTCCCGCCGTGGCGAAATCGATCAGCCGGCGTGCCGTCTCCTCCTCCAGGACCGTGCACGCGGGCAGGACCACCGCCGCGTACGCCTCGTCCGCCATATGGAGGCGCGCGACCGTGGCGGCGGGGACCGGCCGCCGGACCTGGGCGCCCGCCAGCGACGCGTCGTCGACGACGTCCGCGTCCAGGCCCAGCCGGTCCAGGAGGCCGGGGCGGGTCCTGAACCAGGACATGTCGCCGACCAGTTCGAGGTACGTCGACTGCGCCCGTACCGCCTCCGCCGAGACGCCGTCCAGCGCGGAACCGGCCTGGGCGGTCGTCGTCGGCAGCAGGACCGCCACGTCGCAGAGGTGGCTGCCGAGGCTCAGGATCGCGCACAGCCGCGTCACGGCGTCGGCGAAGACGCGGTGGTGCCGCCAGTAGGGCTGACGCCAGTCGGTGCCGGGCGGCGCCCACTCCCACCAGCCGCCCTTGGTCGTGTAGTAGACGGCGTGCGGGTTGTAGAGGGTCACGCCGGCGCGGAGCCAGGGCAGGAGCCAGTCGTACGTCTCCTCCAGCGTGCCGCCCCAGCCGGTGGAGTGGAACGCCTCGATCCAGGTGCGCGCCCTGCCGTACAGGTGGGCGAGCGAGGAGTGGATACGGGCGTCGCCGTGGTGGTCGGAGCCGGGGGCGGAGAACCAGCGGTGGGTACGGGCGTAGTCGGCGTACAACTCGACCCCGGCGAGCGGGTGTCCGGCGCGGGCGGGGTCCTGCTGGTCGCAGCCGACGAGCAGGCCGTGGCGCTCGTGCCAGGCGGCGAGGGGCCGGAAGAAGGCCTCTTCGGCGAGTTCGGCGCGGGTCAGGTGGTAGTCGCGGCGGGTGGACAGGACGGCGGGGTCCGAGGTGCCGCCGCCCTCGTCGTCGTACAGCACGTCCAGCAGGGTGGTCAGGTCGTAGCCGCGCCGCCGCAGGAACGCGTCCGCGAAGCCGGCGGACCAGGTGGGCAGCGCGGGGAGTTCGTCCTGGAACGAGCCGACCACGACCGTGCCCAGCCGCTCCCCCAGGCGCCGTTCGAAGGAGCCGTGCACCGCGTCCAGGAGCGCGGCGCACGCGTCCGCGCCGAGGTAGTCGAAGCCCTGCGGCACGTGATGATGGATCGTCAGGAGCCAGCGGCCCGGACCGTCCGGGGCCCGGACGACCACCGCGCCGCCGGACCCGGGGGCCGGGTGGGAGAAGGACAGGGGGATCGGCGGGCCCGCGGCCCGGTCCTCCGCGTCCACGGGTCGCGCGGACGCCGCGAGCGGCTCGCCCGGTGGCGGCAGGCGCAGCTCTCCCCCGCCGTCGACCACGGCCCGTACGCGGGCGAGGCGGCGGCCGGCGAACGCGGGCCGTTCGTCCACCAGCCGGGCCTGGAGATCGGCCCCGGAGAAGCCCAGTTGGTCGTAGAACCAGAGGCTGACCCCGAGCGCGCGGGCGTCGTCGCAGACCCCTTCGAGCAGGGTCCACCAGGCGTCGGAGAGGAACGGCGGGTCGTCGGCGTCGGAGCCGAACAGCGGCCCCGTCGGGGCCAGGTTGAGCAGGACGAGCTGGAACACCCCGCCCTCGACGAAGCGTTCGAGCTGCGCCCGCAGCCGCGCCCGGTCGAGCGGTTCGCCGCTCCACCACCAGATGGCGGTGGGCGAGAAGGCGCGCGGCGGGTCGGCGAGGATGTCCGCGACCCGCGCGGGAAGCCCTGCGGGCGGACGCTCCCGCCCGGGCGGGCCGGGGAGCGGGCCGGCCGCCCCCTCAGCCCTTGAGGCCACCCGCGAACCCCTTGATCACAAAGCGCTGGAGGACGAGGAAGACCAGCAGGATCGGCAGCGCCGCCAGGACAAGGCCGGCGAAGACGAGCCCGTAGTCGGAGACGTACTGGCCCACGAAGGAGAAGACACCGACCGGCACGGTCTCCTTCCCCGAGCCGCCCAGGTAGAGCAGCGGGGTGAAGAAGTCGTTCCAGACGAACACCGCGTTCAGGATGATCACGGTCCCGGTGATGGGCCGCAGCAGCGGGAAGACGATCCGGGTGAACGCCTGCCGGTGATCGCAGCCGTCGATGAGCGCCGCCTGCGCGTAGTCCGCGGGCAGTGCGCGGATGAAACCGGTGTAGAGGAAGATCGTGAACGGCAGCTGGATGCCGGTGTAGAAGAGGACCATGCCGTGGTACGTCCCGAGCCAGCCCAGGTTGTCGACCAGCTTGTACAGCGGGATCATCCCGAGCTGGAAGGGCAGGACGATCCCCAGCAGGAACAGGACGTACAGCCCGTAGCCGAGTCCCTTCGCCGTGCGGGCCAGGTAGTAGGCGCCCGTGGAGCCGAGGACGATGAGCAGCAGCAGGCTGAACCCGGTGATGACCGCGCTGTTCACCAGGGCGGAGGCGAGGGACGCGGACGTCCAGGCGTCGCCGAAGTTGGCCAGGGTGGGCGGGGCCGGCAGGGACAGGGGCGAATCGGCGATCTGCTGCGGGTCCTTGAGGGCCAGGGTCAGCAGCGCGTACACCGGGAAGAGGAAGACGACGGCGGCGGCGGCCATGCCCAGTTCGAGGGCGTAACTCCCGTACCGGGGACGGCGTTTGCGCTTCTCCTCCGCCCGTCGTTCGGGCCTTCCCGCGAGCGTGGTGGCGCTCACGCGGTCACCTCCCGGGCGCGTAGGTAACGGAGTTGGACGAGGGAGACGGCGGCGACGAAGAGCGCGAGGACCAGGGCGACGGCGGTGCTGTAGCCGAACTTCCCGAACACGAAGGCTTCCTTGTACAGGACCGTCGACAGCGTCTCGCTCGACGTGCCGGGGCCGCCGTTGGTGGCCGCGTACACCTGGTCGAAGAGCTTCAGCCCGCCGATGGTCGACAGCATCAGGTTGATGGTCAGCGCCGGGGCGAGCAGCGGCCACGTGACGTACCGGAAGCGCTGCCACGTCCCCGCGCCGTCGATCCGGGCCGCCTCGTGGAGTTCGACGGGTACGCCCTGGAGCCCGGCGAGGAAGACGACCATCGAGTAGCCCGCGTACTGCCAGATCACCATCGCGGCGACGGACCACAGGGCGAGGGACGGGTTGCCGAGCCAGTCCTGGCGCAGCCCGCCGAGGCCGATCGCGCCGAGGACCCCGTTGATTCCGGCGCCGTTGTCCGGGTTGTAGACGTACTTCCAGAGGAACGCGACCATCACGGGGCTGACGACGGCGGGGGCGAAGAAGATGACCCGCAGCAGCGACCGGGAGTGGATGTTCGTGTTCACACCGAGCGCGAGGAGCAGGCCGATGGCGTTCTGGACCACCACCACCGCGACGGTGAGCATCAGTGTGTTCCCGACGGACTCCAGCGCGCGGTCGTCGTCCAGCAGGGTGCGGAAGTTGTCCAGCCCGATGAAGGAGAAGCCGCCGATGCCGGACCAGTCGGTGAAGGCGTACACGACCCCCGCGAGGCTCGGGTAGAGCACCACGACGGCGTACACGACGAGGGCCGGGACGACGAAGGCCCACGGCGGTACGGTCTGGTCGCGGCGGACCCGTCTGCGGCGGCCCGGGTCCGGGGTGCCGCGCCGGGCGGCCGTGCCGGAGGGGTCCGGGTCCTGCGGCCTGTTGCCGTCCGACGTGGTCGTCCCGGGAAGGGAGTTCACGAGTCCATCCCGTAGGCCTTGTCCATCTGGCCGAGCGCTCCCTTGACGTCGGTCTCCCCCGCGAGC
Source organism: Streptomyces sp. NPDC088261 (assembly GCF_044740805.1). Taxonomy (NCBI): domain Bacteria; kingdom Bacillati; phylum Actinomycetota; class Actinomycetes; order Kitasatosporales; family Streptomycetaceae; genus Streptomyces; species Streptomyces sp. NPDC088261. Next base: position 366,705 of record NZ_JBIURL010000007.1, on the reverse strand, counting down.
AGGTCCTGTACGGCCGCGAAGTGGGCGGGCTGCACCTCGGCGTTGGGCCAGCGCTGGTCCATGAAGGGGACGGCGCGCTCGGCGTCGACGATGGGCAGGAAGTCGGCCAGTATCGGGTCGATCTTCGTGGTGGCGTCCCGGGTGAGGGGGATCGCCGAGACGGCGGCGGCCCAGCGGTTGAGGTTCCGCTGCTCGCCGAGGAACGCGATCAGCGACTTCGCCTTCTCCTTGTTGTCGGCGCGGGCGGCGACGCCGAGGCCGACGACGATCCCGGCGGGGATCCAGGCCCTCGCCGGGTCCTCGCCGCCGGGGAAGGGGAACATGCCGAGGTCCGCGGGTGTCCGGGTGGCCTCGCGGTACATGGCCAGCACGGCGGAGACCTGGACGGCCATGGCGGCCTTCCCGGCGGCGACCATCGCGGTCTGCTGCTCGAAGGTGGTGCCGTTGGGGTTGTCGTTGAAGAAGCCGCGGCGCTGGAGTTCCTGGTACTTGCCCATCGCGTCGGCCCAGCCCGACTCGGCGAAGGTCGTGCGCCCGGCGGCCATGTCGTCGTCGAAGCGCGGGTTGTCGGCGTAGACGGCGTCGGGCACCAGCGCGTAGGTGATCAGCTGGGTGACCCAGGGGGTCTGGGCACCGAGCGCCAGGGGGACGATGCCCTTCGCCTTCAACCTGGCGCAGACGGTCAGGAGTTCGCTCCAGGTACGGGGCGGGGACACCCCGGCCTTCGCGAAGGCCTTCTTGTTGTAGACGGCGCCGATGACACTGCTGCCCGCCGAGTACAGGTAGGTCTTGCCGTCGTGGCGGTACGCGGCGTCGAAGCTGTCCGGGATGCCCTTGGTCCACTCCTGGTCGGAGAGATCGGTGAGGAGTCCGCCCTTCGCCAGCTCGACCATGGACATGGCGCTGCCGCTGCCGGGGAACAGGACGTGCGCGTCGGGCGCGTTGCCGCCGGCGAGTTGGGTCCGTACGACGGTCTGCACCTGGTCGGTGGGGGCGTAGGAGGTGGAGAACTCCGTGTCCGGGTGGCTCTTGAGGTAGACGGGGAGGAGTTCGTCGAGGGGCTTCTGCTGGTCGGTGACCCCGACGATCCGTACGCGTCCGGAGCCGGAGCCCGAGCAGGCCGCGAGGCCGGGGAGCGCGGTGGCGGCGGCGGCCCCGCCGCCGATGCGGAGGAATCCCCGGCGGCTGACCGTACGCCGGGCGGGGCGGGCGCGGGAGCCGGTGCTCATGGTGTGTCCTCCTCGTGGGTGCCGGCGAACGAGGCCGCCGCCGGGCTCGGTCGGCGCCGGTCCTGGCGGAGCGCGTGCGGGAGCCGGGCCGTCGGGGACGTGTCGGCGTACACACTGGTGAAGCGGTACGCGCCGGAGGCGACCCGGTACAGGGCGTGGTCGCGGCCGGTGGTGAGCGGGGTGACGTGCGGGGCGTCGTCGGCCGGCGTGTCCGACTCGCGGACCGACGCGGGGTCGGTGGTGGGGACGCGGACGTCGGCGGTGGCGCCCGGGGGTACCTGGACCCGCAGTTCGAAGCGGTCGCCGTCCCGGGTCCAGCGGACCTCGACCGCGCCGCGTACGGATTCGTGCCGGGCGCCGGCGTGGGCGAGTCCGCCGGGGTGGGGCCGGACGCTCAGGTGCCGGTAGCCGGTGGAGTCCGGGTGCTGGCCGAGCCCGGCGACCCCGCGGTAGAGCCATTCGCCGACGGAGCCGAGCGCGTAGTGGTTGAAGGAGTTCATGGACGCCGCCTGGAAGCCGCCCTCGGGGGTCCAGCCGTCCCAGCGCTCCCACACGGTGGTGGCGCCGTGGCGCAGGGGGAAGAGCCAGGAGGGGTGGTCCGTACGGCGCAGGAGCGCGTGCGCGAGGTCGGCCCTGCCGTGCGCGTCCAGGACGGGGGCGGCGAGGGCGACGCCGAGGAAGCCGGTGGTGAGGGCGGGTCCGGCCTGTTCGACCAGTTCGGCGAGGCGGCGGGCGGCGGCGTCCGCGAGGTCGGCGGGGAGGAGTCCGAAGGCGAGGGCGACGAGGTAGCCGGTCTGGGTGTCGCCTTCGATGCGTACGGAGGTCTCGTCGGCGGTCCCGTTGGCGCTCGCGTCGGCGGTGACGTCGGTCGTGACGAACTGTTCGGCGAAGACGGCCTCGATGGCGTCGGCCAGCTTCCCGTACCGCCGCGCTGTCTCCCGCTCCCCCAGGACGTCCGCCGCCAGGGAGGTGATCCTGGCGCTGTGCGCGAAGTACGCGGTGGCGATGACGTCGCGCGGGGTGGGGGTGCCGGGTGCGAGCCAGTCGGAGAAGTGCGGTCCGACCCTCTTCCGCCAGACCAGGTCAGGGTTGTGACGGTGGATCAGGTCGACCCAGGCGCGCATTCCGTCCAGCGCGCGGGCGAGGAAGCGCGGGTCGTCGTACGTACGGTAGAGGTGCCACGGGATGATCACCCCGGCGTCGCCCCACCCGGGCGCCCCTTCGTCGTCCACCCCCGCGAGGCGGGGGGCGACGTTGGTGAAGCCGCCGTCGGGGGTGCGCGCGTCGTCCACGTCCCGCAGCCACTTGGTGAAGAACGCGGCGACGTCGGCGTTGAGGGCGGCGGTGGGCAGGAACACCTGGGCGTCGGCGAGCCAGCCGAGGCGTTCGTCGCGCTGCGGGCAGTCCGTCGGGACGCTGACGAAGTTGGAGCGCTGCCCCCAGGAGACGCAGTCGTGCAGGCGGCGGATGCCGGGGTCCGAGCAGTCGAACGCGCCGGCCCACGGGGTGTCGCTGTGCAGGACGACGGCGACGACGTCCGACGGGTCGACGTCGGGGAGGCCGCTGATCTCGGCGTAGCGGAAGCCGTGGTAGGTGAAGCGGGGTTCGAACATGACGTTCGCGCGTCCGTCGCCGACGAGGGTGTCGGTCGCGGCGGCCGTCCTGAGGTTGGCGGTGTACAACCGCTCGGTCCCGTCGAGGACTTCGGCGTGCCGGACGACCACCCGGCCACCCGCCGGGAGGGCGGGGACGCGCAGCCGTACCCGCCCCGCGAGGTTCTGGCCGAAGTCGACCAGGTGGACGTCGGGCGCGACGCGGGTGATCGTACGGGGCAGCAGGGTGGTGGTGGCCCGGACCGGCTCGTCGGGTGAGGCCACCAGCAGCCGGTGGTCGGTGTCCGTGACGACGGCGGGCGACCAGTGGGAATCGTCGAAGCCGGGCAGGTCCCAGCCGTCGGCCGCGTACCGCAGGTCGTGGCACTCGCCCATGAGCAGGTCGGCGTGGCGGGTCGCGCCGGTGGCGGTGCGCCAGGCGGGATCGGTGACGACCTTGGTCGTACGGCCGTCGGCGCCGGTGAGGTGCAGTTCGGCGATCAGCTGCGGGAACGTGCCGTAGTGGGCGCCGGCCCTGCGCGGCTCGAAGCCGACGAACCCGCTCCACCAGCCGTCGGCGAGGGTCGCGGCGAGGACGTTCTCGCCGGCCCGGAGGAGGTCGGTGACGTCGTACGTCTGGTACTGGACGCGGTGGTGGTAGTCGGTCCAGCCGGGGGCGAGTTCGGCGTCGCCGACGCGGGCGCCGTTGATCCTCACCTCGTACAGGCCCCGGGCGCTGACGTAGAGGCGGGCGCGCGCCGGGCGCGGCGCGGAGAAGGCCCGGCGCAGGAGGGGGCAGGGGGCGAGGCCGTGGTGGTCGAGGGCGACGACGCCGTCGGTGGGGGCGTCCACGACGTCGACGGGGCGGGGGTCGTGGGCGATCCAGGAGGCGCGCCACGGGTCGGCGCCGGTTGCCGTGCGGTCGGTCGTCGTGCTGTGGTTCGTCGTGCTGTCGTTCGCCCTGTTGCCGGTCATCCCGGTCTCGAACCACGACGTGGCCTCGGCGGGGCGCAGGGGCGAGGGTCCCGCGGGCCACACGGTGACACGCCAGTGGTAGCGCGTACGGGCCGTCAGGGCGGGCCCGCCGTAGACCACCCTGACGGCGTCCGGGTCCGCGACCCGCCCGGTGTCCCAGAGCGGCCGTCCCCCGCCCGCCAGGTCCCGGGGATCCTCGGCGACCCTGACCCGGTAGGCGACGGGGTCGTCGCCGCGCCGGTCCGACTCCAGCCGCCAGGAGAGCAGGGGCGCGGGCTCGTCCGTACCGAGGGGGGTGGTGCGGTGGTCGCACCGCAGCGCGTAGGGCCGCGGGCCCGGCGGCGGGGCGGTGGGTCTCGGGGTCCGTGCGTCCGCTGCCGGGGATCCGGACACGAGCACGTCCTTCCTTGGCGCCGCGACAGCGCACACGACCACGTCGAATGTGAAATCTGACGTGAATCTAACGTGAATTCCGTGGCGTGGAGACTATGAGCCGCCCACAGGGGTGTCAAGAGTGCCGACCGGGTGTCAACTCGGCGGCAGATAAAGGGTCCAAACGCCTCATACGGACACGCACCTCAGGGCGTGGCGCGCCGCCCCACGGGATATGCGGTGTGATTACCACATGAGAGAGCGTTAAAACGATGGTCGACAGGTGACGCGATGTCATCCTCCCCGCGGCCGGAACGCGTTGGGTGGCATGGATCGGCGCGGACGGGACACCCGTACGCCAGACAGAGACAGAGGAGGCGCACGATGCCGATCACGTTCCGCAAGAGTTTCCGGATCCTGCCTGGGGTGCGGCTCAACATCAACCGCCGCTCCTGGTCCGTCACCACGGGCGGCGGCAAGCACGGGCCGCGCCACACGTCGAGCAGCACGGGACGCCAGACGACGTCGATGGACCTGCCGGGTCCGTTCGGCTGGCGCAAGACCACCAGGACCAAGAAGAGCTGACACGCGGGGCGGCGCGGAGACGCGGCGGAGACACACCCGTACGGCGGACCCCGGTGGCGGGGCGGGGCCGGGGCGGCGACCATCGGACATGCACCTGGTGCATCACTCCAACGGCCCACCCCGGCCCCGTTCCTATCTCACAGCTGATATAGCCTGCCTCTATGGCAGACGACTACCTCGCACGCATCGGCAAGCTCATCCGCGTCGCCCGGCAGCACAGGGGCTGGACCCAGACCCAGCTCGCCGAGGCACTGGCCACCAGCCAGAGCGCCGTGAACCGCATCGAGCGCGGCAACCAGAACATCAGCCTTGAGATGATCGCGCGCATCGGTGAGGCGCTCGACAGCGAGATCGTGTCGCTCGGGTACGCCGGACCGATGCATCTGCGGGTCGTCGGCGGGCGCCGGCTGTCCGGTGCCATCGACGTCAAGACGAGCAAGAACGCGTGTGTGGCGCTGCTCTGCGGTTCGCTGCTCAACAAGGGGCGTACGGTCCTGCGCCGGGTGGCCAGGATCGAGGAGGTCTTCCGGCTGCTGGAGGTGCTGAACTCCATCGGGGTGCGCACCCGCTGGATCAACGACGGCGTGGACCTGGAGATCGTGCCGGCCGCCGAGCTGGACATGGAGGCGATCGACGCCGAGGCGGCCCGCCGTACCCGCTCCATCATCATGTTCCTCGGCCCGCTGCTGCACCGCCTGGACACCTTCCGGCTGCCGTACGCCGGCGGCTGCGACCTCGGTACGCGCACGATCGAGCCGCACATGATCGCGCTGCGCCGCTTCGGCCTCGACATCGCCGCGACCGAGGGGCTCTACCACGCGCAGGTGGACCGTACGGTGGCGCCGGACCGCCCGATCGTCCTGACCGAGCGCGGTGACACGGTGACCGAGAACGCGCTGCTGGCCGCCGCCCGCCACGACGGCACGACCGTCATCCGCAACGCCTCGTCCAACTACATGGTCCAGGACCTGTGCTTCTTCCTGGAGGCGCTGGGGGTACGGGTAGACGGCATCGGTACGACGACCCTCACCGTGCACGGCACGCCGAACATCGACGTGGACGTCGACTACTCCCCCTCCGAGGACCCGGTCGAGGCGATGAGCCTGATCGCGGCGGCGGTGGTCACCGAGTCGCGGCTGACGATCCGCCGGGTGCCGATCGAGTTCCTGGAGATCGAGCTGGCGGTGCTGGAGGAGATGGGGCTCGACCACGACCGTACGACGGAGTACGCGGCGGACAACGGCCGTACCCGCCTGGTCGACCTGACCGTACGGCCTTCCAAGCTGGAGGCGCCGATCGACAAGATCCACCCGATGCCCTTCCCCGGCCTGAACATCGACAACGTGCCGTTCTTCGCGGCGATCGCGGCGGTGGCCCAGGGCAAGACGCTGATCCACGACTGGGTGTACGACAACCGCGCGATCTACCTCACGGACCTCAACCGCCTGGGCGGCCGCCTCCAACTCCTCGACCCGCACCGGGTCCTGGTAGAGGGCCCCACCCGCTGGCGCGCCGCAGAAATGATGTGCCCCCCGGCCCTGCGCCCCGCGGTGGTGGTCCTGCTGGCGATGATGGCGGCGGAGGGCACGTCGGTCCTGCGCAACGTCTACGTCATCAACCGGGGCTACGAGGACCTGGCGGAACGCCTCAACTCGGTGGGCGCGCAGATCGAGATCTTCAGGGACATCTGAGAAGTAACCCGTCTACTGTGCTGAGACGAGGAAGTAGTTGATGGCCACGTCGATGCCGAAGGCCGTCCCTGCCGGGAGTGTGCCGTCCGTCACTGACCCCATCGTGTTCAGGCGGCTGCACACGATCTCGCGTGCGGTGTCGGCCAGGTCGGTGGCGCTTCGCCCGCACAAGGAACGGGCTATCTCTGGGCCGTACTTGACCACTGGTGTGAGCTGGACGGGTGCGCTCGCCGGATGGGTCAGCAGCAGGAGAGCGAAGACTCGCGTGCGGCTGCCGCCGGCGGCACGAGCCTTGGCCAGGTCATCTGCCACGTATCGCATGTATTTGTCGACCGTTTGCCGGCCCTCCTGCGCAAAGTCGAAGGTGTAGGCGGCCTTCGTCTCCACCAGCGCCAGTGCTTCATGGGTGCTTTCGTCGAGGATCGCGAGGTCAGTGCGTGCGCGGTCCCCGTGGGGACTCCACTCGCGGGCAGCGATGCATCCCGGTAGGCCGGTGTGCAGGACCCACGCCATGCGGTCGCGGAGCGGGTGCTCCGGTTTCGACGTGAGAGCGAGGTAGGCGAGCTCGTTGGGAGCGAAGGACTCGCCTGCCTTGTGGAGCGCCCGCGTGAGCAGCTGGGCGGTGATGTCGACCATCCAAGTAGTGTCGCAACACAGCGCGGTCACGTCTGTCGGTCAGGCGAAGTCGGCCGTACGAGCGACCGGCGGCCCTGGTCGGTTCGGCCACCGTCGCCTTCTCCGGCCCGGCGGACGGGGTCAGGGGCGGAAGGTTTCCCGTAGGCGGTCGGGGGCTGCCTGTTTCCAGGAGTCGGTCAGGATGTCGCGCAGTTCGTCCGCGTCGTCCAGTGCGCCGAGTCGTACCCGTACCCACGCCGAACTCGCCTCGTGCGGCGGCACCCAGAACTTCTCCGGTTCGGCCGCGATCAGTTCCGTGCGCTCGTGCCGCGGGCAGCGGACCGCGAACGACGACTGGTCGTCGGGGATGGTGACGAACATCTTCCCCGCCACCCGGAACGTGGGCATGCGCCACGCCTCCTTCTCCACCGTTTCCGGGAGGGAGAGGGCGATACGGCGGACATCGTCGGCGTCGGTCACGGCGACCACTCTAGACGGACGGGACGGGCGGCGCGGCCGCCGGAAATTCACAGCTTCTTCGCGGAACGCGCGGACGCGCGCACGCGTCTTCCCCCTCGGCGCGGGGCCCTGGTGAAACATCGGGCCGGGTCCGGCGCGTCAATGAGCTGAGGGCCGGCGCAGAGAAGGGCTGTTCATGACCACGACCGGGGCCTGTCGTCCCGGCCGCGCCGCGAGCCGCGCGAAGCGCGGCCGTCGCGGGGCCATCGTCGGACCGCACGCGCCAACCCGACCGCACGCGTCAACCCGGCGGCCCGGCACGCCGGTTGCCCGGCCACGTACTCCCGTGAGGAATCCCGCAGGTATGCAGCACATACTCCGCCACGCCTGTCGCACGCCGCTCCCCGCCGGGGAGGTGGCAGCCAGATCTCGCGGTCGCTCCGGCGGACGCGAAGGAGCCCGCGCGTGACGTCGGAGCCGGAGGACGCGAAGGGCCGGCGCGGGGGCGCGCGCCGGAGACCGGCGGCGGGGCGGAGAGCGGGGCGGGGAGCGGGGCGGGGAGCGGGGCGGGCCGCGACCGCCGGGGCGTGGCAGCTCCTGTGGCGGATCGGTGAACGGGCCGCGCGGCTCCGGCGCCCCGACTATCCGCGGACGGGCCGCTCCGGGGTCCGCCGATGGCTGCCGTCGTGGCGTCAGTCCCTCTCCCTGTTCGGGTTGGCCCTCGCCGGCCTCAGTGGTTTTGTCGCCTACGCGTACGCCGAGACGCGCATCCCGGAGAAGCTCAACTCCTTCGCCACCCAGCAGGACAACGTCTACTACTGGGCGGACGGCACGGAGTTGGCGCGCAGCGGGTGGGTCCAGCGGCAGGAGATGCCGCTGTCGAAGGTTCCCGACCACGTCCGGGGAGCCGTACTGGCCGCCGAGAACGCGAACTTCTACTCGGACCCCGGGGTGTCCCTCTCGGGAATGGCCCGCGCCGTGGGCCGGATGATCACGGGCGGGGAGACCCAGGGCGGCTCGACCATCACCCAGCAGTACGTGAAGAACGCCTATCTGACTCATGATCAGACCGCGTCGAGGAAGTTCGACGAGCTGCTGCTCGCGGTCAAGGTCGACAACCGGCTGAGCAAGGACCAGATCCTGGAGGGCTACCTCAACACCAGTTGGTTCGGGCGGGGAACGTACGGCATCCAGCGCGCCGCCCAGGCCTATTACGGCAAGGAGGTGAGCGAACTCGACCCGAGCGAGGCGGCGTTCCTCGCCTCGCTCCTCAAGGGTGCTTCCCTGTACGACCCGGCGCTGGGCGCGAAGAGCCGGGCGCGGGCGCTGGACCGGTGGAGCTGGATCCTCGACCGCATGGTGACGACGGGGGTGCTCTCGGCGGAGCAGCGGGCCGCCTACACGCACTTCCCCGAACCCAAGGCCCCGCCCCGCACCTCCACCGAGAGCGGGCAGCCGGGCTATCTGGTCGGGCTGGCGAAGACGTACCTCCAGAAGGCCGGGAAGATCTCCGACGCCGCCTTCGACCTGGGCGGCTACCAGATCTACACCACGTTCGACCGGCGGCGCACGACGGCCCTCGCGAGCGCGGTGGGCGAGGTCCGGAAGGGCTTCGACCCGAAGAAGCCCAAGGACAGATACGCCCGCACCGGCGCCGCGTCCGTCGCGCCCGACGGGCGGATCCTCGCGGTGTACGGGGGTCCCGACTTCCTCACCCAGGGGTTCAACGAGGCCAACGCCGTGACGGTGCGGGCGGGTTCGGCGTTCACGCCGTTCGTGTACGCCGCCGCGCTGCGGGACGGGATACGGCGTGAGCGCGGCGCGCCCCGTACGCCGGTGTCCCCCGACTCCGTGTACGACGCCGACAACGATCTGCCCGTCCTCACCCCCGAGGGCCCGTACTGGGACCGCAACGGCAAGGTGGTGAAGGGGAAGAACGACGGCGGCCTGTCGTGGGGGCGGTTGAGTCTGCACGACGCGATGGCCCGGTCCGCGAACACCCCCTTCCTCCAGCTGGGGATGGACGTCGGACTCGACCGGGTGGCGCGGGCCGCCCAGGACGCCGGGCTGCTCGGCGCCGGTCTGGGACCGCGCGTCCCGGCCTTCTCCCTCGGCAACTCCACCCCGAGCGCGATCCGGATGGCGAGCGCGTACGGCACCTTCGCCGCGGGCGGTGTGCACGCGGAGCCGTACTCGGTGGTACGGGTGACCCGCAACGGCGAGCCGGTGAAGCTGGCCTCCCCCCGGAAGGACCGGGTGTTCGGCGCCGAGGTGAGCGGGCAGGTCACGGACGCCCTGCGGGCCGCGTACCAGAGGACCGCGGCCGCGTCCGGCGAGGAACCGGTGCCGGACACCGCCGGCAAGGTGGGCACCACCGAGGACCGCACGGCGGGCTGGTTCACCGGCTACACCGCCCGGGAGGCGACGGCCGTCGTCGTCTACCGGATGGATCTGAGGAATGTCACCCCGCTGCCCGTCACGGGCCTCGGCGGGGCCGAGGACGCCGATCTGACGTACCCGGGCCTGATCTGGTCCGACTACCTGAAGTCCGTTGCCGGGCGCGGGGAATGACGGGACGCCGTCCCCCGCGCAGCCGTGCCGAATCCCCCAGGAAGTGAAGGCCGCCGTGAGCCGCACCGACCGTAGCGACCGAACCGAGAGCCCGGACAACTCCGGGAGCCGCGGGAGCCGCCGGAGCCGTGACCGCGCCGCCCGGCGCGCGGCGCGGCCCCGCACCGCCTTCCGCGCCAAGGTGTTCCTCGGTGTGGTCCTGGCCTGCGCGGCGGCCGCCGCGGCGGCCCCGCTCGTCAGCGGTGGCTCCGCCGACTCCCCCGCCGCGCGGGCCGACGACGCCTCGCGCGCCGGGGCCCAGGCCGGTTCCGCGCCGGAGAACGGCAGGGGGAAGAAGGCCGGGGACGAGGACGAGTGGGACGGGAAGACCGAGGTGCTCGGGGACGGTTCCACCTCCTACACCGGCCCCCAGCCGGGCCAGTTGAAGCCCGAGCGCCTGGAACCCGGTGAAAAACCGCCCCAGTTCGTGGTGTTCTCCTGGGACGGCGCGCTCCAGGGCGACGACAAGCTGTTCTCCCGCTTCCGCCAGGTCGCGAAGGAGAGCGACGCGCACATGACCCTCTTCCTCACCGGCATCTACCTGCTGCCGGAGTCCAAGAGGCAGCTCTACAAGCCGCCGCGGCACGCGACGGGCGCGTCCGCCATCTCGTACCCGACCCCCCAGCACATCCGCGACACCCTGGACCAGCTCGGGAAGGCGTGGACCGAGGGCAACGAGATCGGCTCGCACTTCAACGGGCACTTCTGCGGCACGAAGGGCGGCGGCGACTGGTCGAGCGCCGAGTGGACGAGCGAGATCGACCAGGCGGTGTCCTTCGTCAAGAAGTGGAAGACGAACACCGGCTTCACCGATCTGCCACCCCTGCCCTTCGACCCGGACCGGGAGTTCACGGGCGGGCGCGCGCCGTGCCTGGAGGGGCAGAAGACCCTGCTGCCCGCCGCGAAGGGCGCCGGCTGGCGCTACGACGCCAGTTCGGCCGGGGACTTCCAGATCTGGCCCGCCAAGAAGAACGGGGTCTGGGACTTCCCGCTCCAGCTCCTGCCGTGGCCCCAGGGCGACTTCCAGGTGCTGTCCATGGACTTCAACCTGCTCTACAACCAGTCGGACGGCAGCACCGACGGCGATCCGGCGCAGTGGGCCACCTGGCGCCAGCAGGCCCAGGACGCCTATAAGAACGGCTTCGAGCGGGTCTACAACGGCAGCCGGGCCCCGCTGTTCATCGGCAACCACTTCGAGGAGTGGAACGGCGGCATCTACATGGACGCCGTGGAGAACGTCATGCGTGACGTGTGCCCGCGCGAGGGGGTGCGGTGTGTGTCCTTCCGTGAGCTGGCGGACTGGATGGACGCCCAGGACCCCGCTGTCCTGGCCCAGTTGAGGAATCTGGACCCGGCGCAGGAGCCGCTGTGGAAGTCGATCGTCCGCTGAGGCGGGTGAGGCGGGCGAGGCGGGTGAGGGGCGCCGCGAACGGACAGGCGCCCCGGGTCAGTCGGCGACCGGCCTGGGCTCGGGCCGCCCGCCGCGCGGGGCGGGCCGCCGGCCGGCCGGCTGCTGCGGCTCGGGGCGCTCCACCCGTTTCGGCACGTCCCGCGTCTGCGGTGACGTGGGCGAGACCGTCAGAGGCGTGCCGTAGTGGCTGATCTCCAGGGCCTCGCCGTCGGACTCCGGCATCGAGTACACCGCTTTCGACCCGCTGATCTCCACCCGCAGATGGCGTTTCTGGATCTGTACGTTGAAGGCGAGGCGGCTGAGCTGTTCGGGCAGCCGGGGGGCGAACGCGAGGGTGTCGCCGTGGTGGCGCATCCCGCCGAAGCCGGAGACGAGCGCGATCCAGGTGCCGGCCAGGGACGCGATGTGCAGACCGTCCCGGGTGTTGTGTTCCAGGTCGGCGAGGTCCATCAGCGCGGCCTCCCCCAAGTAGTCGTAGGCCAGCTGCACATGACCCGTCTCGGCGGCCATGACGGCCTGCGTGCAGGCCGACAGTGACGAGTCCCGTACGGTGATCGCCTCGTAGTAGGCGAAGTTGCGGGCCTTCTCCTCGGCGGTGAAGGCGGCGCCGCGCACGTGCAGGGCGAGCACCAGGTCCGCCTGCTTCACCACCTGCTTGCGGTAGAGGTCGAAGTACGGGAAGCGCAGCAGGAGGGGGTAGTCGTCCTCCCCCGTCGAGGCGAAGTCCCACATCTGGTGGGCGGTGAAGCCCGCCGACTGTTCGTGGACGCCCAGGTCCTGGTTGTACGGGAGGGCCATGCGGGTCGCCGCGTCGCGCCACGAGGCGCTCTCCTCGGTGTCCACGGAGAGCCGTACGGCGTCCTCCGGATACCGGTCGCAGGCGTCGGCGGCGGCGCGCAGGTTCTCCTGCGCCATCAGGTTCGTGTACGTGTTGTCGTCCGCGACGGCGCTGTACTCGTCGGGTCCCGTGACCCCGTCGATGTGGAACACGCCGGTGTGGTCGTGGTGGCCGAGCGAGCGCCACAACCGGGCGGTCTCGACCAGCAGTTCCACCCCGACCTCCCGGTCGAACATCTCGTCGTGGGAGGCGGCGGAGTAGCGCGCGACGGCGTCGGCGATGTCGGCGTTGATGTGGAAGGCGGCGGTCCCGGCCGGCCAGTAGCCCGAGCACTCACCGCCGTTGATGGTCCGCCAGGGGAACGCCGCCCCCTTCAGGCCCAGTTGGGCGGCCCGTTCCCGCGCGGCGGGCAGGGTGGAGAACCGCCATCTGAGGGCCTGGTCGACGGCCTTGGGGGCGGTGTAGGTCAGCGAGGGGAGGACGAAGCTCTCGGTGTCCCAGAAGCTGTGGCCGTCGTAGCCGGGGCCGGTCAGCCCCTTGGCGGGGATGGCCCGGCTCTCCGCGCGGGCGCCGGCCTGGAGCGTGTGGAACATCCCGAACCGTACGGCCTGCTGGATCTCGGTGTCCCCCTCCACCACGACGTCCGCCTGCCGCCAGAACCGGTCAAGGTAGGCGCGCTGCTCGGCGACCAGGCCCGCCCAGCCGGTCCCCATGGCGGCGGCGAGGGCGCCGTCCACCTGGTCGTGCACGGCGGGCAGCGAGCGGTTGCCCGACCAGCCGTACGCCACGAACTTCTCCAGCCGCAGCCGCTCGCCGGGGCCCACGTCGCCGGTGAAGGTGACCCGGCTCAGGTTGTCGCCGCTCTCGCAGAAGACACCGGTCTCGCGGGGCCCCTCCACGACGTGGTCGGCGGACGCGGCCACCCGCAGCCCGCTGCGCTCGGTGCGGTGCACCAGCCGCAGCCGCCGCCCGTCCGAGTAGTGCTCCTCGGGGACGAGGGGTGACTCCAGGGCGGCCGCCGCCCGGGGGTCCCCGCCGGCCGCCGGCAGCTGTTCGTTGGCGACCAGTTCCGACTGGAGGACGATGCTGACCTCGGCGCCGACCGCCTCGACCTCGAAGGCGATCGCGGCGATGGCCCGCTGGGTGAACGAGACGAGGCGCGTGGACCGTACCCGTACGGTACGGCCCGCCGGGGACGTCCACTCGACCGTGCGGTGCAGCAGCCCCGACCGCAGGTCGAGAACCCGTTCGTGGTGGCCCAGGCGGCCGTAGCGCAGGTCGAAGGGCTCGTCGTCCACCAACAGCCGGATGATCTTGCCGTTGATGGTGTTGATGACGGTCTGGCTGGACTCCGGGTAGCCGTAGCCGGCCTCCGCGTACGGCAGCGGGCGCAGCTCGTACACCCCGTTCAGGTACGTCCCCGGCAGGCCGTGCGGTTCGCCCTCGTCCAGGTTCCCGCGCCAGCCGACGTGCCCGTTGGAGAGGGCGAAGAGGGACTCGCTCTGCGGCAGGGCGTCCAGGTCGAGGGCCGTCTCGCGCAGGCACCACGGCTCGACGGCGTACAGCGGATGACTGATCACGCCCGCTCTCCCAACAGGTCGGCGAGGTCGTCCACGACGACGCTCGCGCCATGGCTCTTGAGGGCTTCGGCCTGGCCGGTGCGGTTCACGCCGATGACGAAGCCGAAGCCGCCGGTGCGGCCGGCGTCCATGCCGGCCAGGGCGTCCTCGAAGACGGCCGCGTGTTCCGGGGCGACGCCGAGGGCGCGGGCGGCGGCGAGGAAGGTGTCGGGGTGGGGCTTGCCCGCGAGGTGCTGCTCCTGGGCGACGCCCGCGTCGATCCGTACCTCGAACAGGTCCTCGATGCCGGCGCCGATCAGGACGTCACGGCAGTTGGCGCTGGACGAGACGACGGCGCGGTGGATCCCGGCGTCCTTGACGGCGCGGACGAACCGGACCGAGCCCGGGTACGCCTCGACGCCCTTGGTCCTGATGTCCTGGAGGAGGAGGTCGTTCTTCCGCTCGCCGAGACTGCGGACGGTGTCGCGGTCCGGCGGGTCGTCCGCGCTCCCCTCGGGCAGTTCGATCCCGCGCGAGGCGAGGAAGGAGCGGACCCCGTCGGCCCTGGGGAGGCCGTCCACGTACTCGTCGTAGTCGGCGACCTTGTCGAAGGGCCGGTAACCGGGCCCGTCCCGCCGTTCCAGGAAGCCGTCGAACGTGGTCTTCCAGGCGGTCGCGTGCAGGGCCGCGGTGGGTGTCAGGACGCCGTCGAGGTCGAAGAGGCACGCCTGGATGTGCGCGGGGATTCCGAGGTCGGGGGATTCTTCTCCGGTCATGGTCCTGCCCTTCACACGAATCACACGGATCATATGAATCACACGAAGCGATCACCCGCCGCGTCACCAGCCGGATCACCAGCCGTGTCACCAGTGAGGTCACCAGGCGTAAATGCGGGTGATGATCTCCTGCCGGGGCACCTCGTCGGGGCCCGGGTGGCTGACCATCACCGGTACGTCGCTGGGATCACGCCCTTCCACCCAGTCGAACCCCTCGGCGTGCCCTGTGGTCACGTGGGCCTCCCGCTTCCTGAGGACCTCCTCGCAGCGCCGCAGCTCCCCGGCGTCGGACGCCGTCCAGATCATGCACTGGAGCCCGATACCGCCGAGCGTGTGAGGAGCGTTGGATCCGAGGGCCCGCAGATACAGCTGACAGCCCGACGACGCGTCGACCATCAGGGCCGCCGTGGTGGTCCGCAGGGAGACCTCGAGCCCCAGCAGGTCGCGGTAGAAGCTCGCGGACTCGTCGAGGTCGAACACGTACAGCACGCAGGACGCCAGCTTCATGAGAACCAAGCTACGCCGGGCCCACCGGTCCCGCTCGACCCTTGCACCCGCTTATGCGCCCCTTATTCGGTTTCGGCGCGGAAGGAGCAGAATGAGGAGAGGACAGCCCCTTGGAGGCGCACGATGACCCGTACCCGCTCCCGCTACTCTCCGGACCGCGGGCTGACCACGCGCATGGTGACGACCATGTTCCTGATCGGTCTGCTCTATGTGGTCCTCGTGGGGGTCCTGATCGCGCTGCTGAAGGGCGCGTGGCCGATCATCCTGATCGTCGCGGGCGCCCTGTTCGTCGCGCAGTTCTGGTTCAGCGACCGCATAGCCGCCTTCGGGATGGGGGCGCACGAGGTCACCCCCGAGGAGGCTCCCGAGCTGCACGGTGCCATCGACCGGATCTGCGCGCTGGCCGACATGCCGAAGCCCCGGGTGGCCATCTCGCGCAGCGACATCCCGAACGCCTTCGCCACCGGCCGCAGCGAGCGCACGGCACTGGTGTGCGCCACCACCGGGCTGCTGCGCAGGCTGGAGCCCGAGGAGCTGGAGGGGGTGCTGGCGCACGAGATGTCGCACGTGGCGCACCGCGACGTGGCCGTCATGACCATCGCCTCGTTCCTGGGGGTGCTGGCCGGTGTCATCACCCGGATCGCGCTGTGGAGCGGGGTGAGCCGGAGCAGCCGTGACGCCGGCCCGGCCGGCCTGGCGATCATGCTGATCCCGCTGGCCAGCGCGGTGGTGTACGTGCTCGGCTTCCTGCTGACCCGGATGCTGTCCCGCTACCGCGAGCTGTCCGCCGACCGTACGGCCGCACTGCTCACCGGACGTCCCTCGGCCCTGGCCTCCGCCCTCACGAAGGTGAGCGGCACCATGGCGCGGATCCCGACGGAGGACCTGCGAAAGGCGGAGCCGTACAACGCGTTCTTCTTCGCTCCCGCCTTCTCCTCCAAGGCCAGCCTGGGGCGGCTGTTCTCGTCGCACCCGACGCTGGAACAGCGCCTGGAGCAGCTGGCCAGGATCTCGACCGAGCTGGCGCGGTGACTCCCGTACGCCGGTAGCTCGACCCCGGCAGCTCTCGTACGCCGGCAGCTTCTCGTACGCCGGTGGCTCTCGTATCCCCGCCGCCCGCACCCTTTGCCCGGAGGAGTTGGTCCCGTGGGTCTGCTCGACACCATCCTCGGCCGCAGCAAGCCGGTCCGCCCCGATCTCGACCAGCTCTTCGCCCTGCCGTCCGCCGCGATCACCCTCCAGGCGGGCGCCGGATTCACCCCCACCGGCCTCGGCTCCGTGTGTTTCGCGGGGGTCGAGGGCGGGAGCTTCGCCCGGGTCAGGGAGGACGTACGGGAGCTGCTGGACGCGGACGCCGGGCGGGACACCGGGCAGGGCGGCCACCCGGTGGAGTTCAGCCAGGACGGGTACGGCTACACGTGGCTGCTCGCCCGGCAGCCGGCCGACGACCTCGGCGCCCTGGTGAACGACCTCCACGCGGTGAACACGCTGCTCCAGGACGGCGGCTTCGGGCCGCAGCTGCTCTGTTCGCTGGTCGGCTTCAAGGACGCCGAGCAGCGGCCTCTCGCGCTGGTCTACCTGTACAAGCGCGGCACGTTCTACCCGTTCGCGCCGGTGCCCGGCGGCTCCGAGAAACGGGACAGCCAGCGGGAACTCCAGGTCAAGGCCGTGATCGGCGACGACCTGCGGATGGAGTCCGACCTGAGCCGGTGGTTCCCGGTCTGGGGCGCGCCGGGACTGGCCGTCAGCCCGTCCGGCGAGTGAGGACCAGAGGGGTGGTACGGGGGTGGGCGCGGGCGCCCGTGTCGGCGGCGGTCAGCGCCCGGTCCAGGAACCGCAGCCGGCTGCGGTTGCGCCGCCGCTCGCAGGTCGCCCAGCTGCCGAAGACGACCCCGAACAGCAGCATGAGCAGCGCCGTGGACCACAGCCCCTGGAGCGCCCACAGCGCCGGGGGCACCGCGAGGGCGGGGACGAGGACGGCGAACAGCCAGGGGTGACTCTCCAGCCTGTGCCGCCGGTGGGCCACCAGCCGGCGCAGGGCCGCGCGTTCGCGCGGGTCCCCGGGGATCCTGCCGCGTACCAGGTTGCGCTCGGCGTTTCTGCGCTCCAGCCACCGCTGTGTTCCGTACACGTCCACGCACTCCCCTCCGGGCACCGGTATGGATCGTGTCCTGCGGGTACCCCCGAAAAGCGCGGGTAGGCCCGGGTATGGGCCCGCGGTCCGCCGGCCCGGCGGCGGGGCGTCCGCCAAAGGTCCCGTCGCGGAAGAGCCGCAGGTCCCGCTCGCTGCGGCCCGGGGCCCCTTGTCCGGGCCTTCACGCTCCGTAAGGGTGGAACCAGAAGTGTTCCATGTCCCTCGATCGGACCTGTTGTCGTGTTCGAACCCACCGGCTCCACCTCGTGGCACATCGCGCTGCCGCACAGCGCGGCGGCCGTGCCCATGGCCCGTGCCCTGATCCGTACGGCACTTCTGGATCTGCGCGCCCCGGCCGACAGCGACGTGGCGGAACTGCTGACCGCGGAACTGGTCGCCAACGCGGTGAAGCACACGGAGGGTGACGGGATCGAACTGGTGGTGGAGCTGCTGCCGACCGGCTGCCAGGTGGAGGTGCACGACCGCGATCCCGCGCCGCCGTGCGACGACTCGCTGCCCTGGCCGCCCGTCGACCCCGATCCGTGGCCCGACCTGTGGTCGGAGAACGGGCGCGGCCTGCTGCTGATCAGCACGCTCAGCTCGGACTGCGGGCACCGCGTCACCGAGCGGGGCAAGGCGGTCTGGTTCACCCTGCCCGTGGACCAGCAGCCGGAGGTCCAGGTCCACGGGGCGGGCGGGCCGCGGGGGACGCCGGAGTGCCTGGAGCGGACAGCGGAGTGCCTGGCGGCGTGCGAGGAACCGACCTGCTCGGGCCGGTGAACCGTGCCGGGTCAGGACGATTCGTCCCCTCTCAGGACGCGTCCGCCAGCGTGGCGACCAGGACCGCCTTGATCGTGTGCAGCCGGTTCTCCGCCTCGTCGAAGACCACCGAGTGCTCCGATTCGAACACCTCGTCCGTCACCTCCAGCTCGGTGAGCCCGTGCCGCTCGTGGATCTCCTGCGCGATGCTCGTGCCCAGGTCGTGGAAGGCCGGGAGGCAGTGGAGGAACTTCACGTCCGGGTTGCCGGTCGCGCGCAGCACGTCCATGGTCACCGCGTACGGGCGCAGGGCCGTGATCCGTACGTCCCACACCTCCTTCGGCTCCCCCATCGACACCCATACGTCCGTGGCCACGAAGTCCGCGCCCGGCAGCCCCTCCGTGACGTCCTCGGTGAGGGTGAGCCGGGCTCCGCTGACCTCCGCGGCCTGCCGGGCGAGGGTGAGGATCTCGTCGGCCGGCCAGTACTCGCGGGGCGCGACGATCCGTACGTCCATCCCCAGCAGCGCGCCGGTGACGAGGTACGAGTTGCCCATGTTGAAGCGGGCGTCGCCGAGGTAGGCGAAGGCGATCTCGTGCAGGGGCTTGTCGCTGTGCTCGGTCATCGTGAGCACGTCCGCGAGCATCTGGGTGGGGTGCCAGTCGTCGGTGAGCCCGTTCAGGACGGGGACGCCCGCGTGCGCGGCCAGCTCCTCGACCGTCGCCTGGGCGTCCCCGCGGAACTCGATGGCGTCGTACATGCGGCCGAGGACCCGCGCGGTGTCCTTCGCCGACTCCTTCTGCCCGATGTGCGAGCCGGCCGGGTCGATGTACGTGGTGGAGGCGCCCTGGTCGGCCGCCGCCACCTCGAAGGCGCACCGGGTGCGCGTCGAGGACTTCTCGAAGATCAGCGCGATGTTCTTCCCGCGCAGGCGCTGGACCTCGGCACCCGCCTTCTTCGCGGCCTTCAGCTCGGCGGCGAGGGCGACCAGGCCGCGGAACTCGTCCGCCGTGAAGTCCAGCTCCTTGATGAAGTGGCGGCCTGCGAGGTGTATCGCCATGGGACTGCTCCTGAACGAGAAACGGGACGAGGCTGGAACACTAGAAGCTGGAACTATATACGAGGGGCCGTATTGCTATACGGCGGCTTGTTCGGGACCGCCTGGTCGGGACCGCCTGTTCGGGACCGCCCCGGACTCAGCCGACGGCGTCGCGCTGGATCGGGCAGCTCATGCAGCGCGGCCCGCCCCGCCCCCGCCCCAGCTCGCTGCCACGGATCTCGATCACCTCGATGCCCTCACGCCGCAGATAACTGTTGGTGGTGACGTTGCGTTCGTACGCGACCACCACACCCGGCTCGACCGCGAGCACGTTGCACCCGTCGTCCCACTGCTCGCGCGCCGCCGCGTGCACGTCCTGCACCGCCGTCAGCACCCGGATCCGGTCCAGCCCCAGCGCCGCCGCGATCGCCCGGTGCATGTGCTCCGGCGGATGGTCGGTGACCTTGAGCTCGTTGCCGCCGCTGCCCGGCTCGATGGTGTACGAGCGCAGCATGCCGAGGCCCGCGTACTGGGTGAAGGTGTCGGCGTCGACCATCGTCATCACCGTGTCGAGGTGCATGAACGCCCGGTGCTTGGGCATGTCCAGCGCCACGATCGTGGTGGCGGAGCCGGCCGCGAACAGGCCCCGGGCCAGCATCTCCACGGCCTGCGGGGTGGTGCGCTCGCTCATCCCGATCAGGACGGCTCCGTGGCCGAGGACCAGGACGTCCCCGCCCTCGATCGTGGACGGGTAGTCGTCCTGACCCTCCGACCAGTGGTGGAAGGGCCCTGCCGCCGGGTCGGTGAAGAGCGGATGGTGCTTGTAGATCGCTTCAAAGTGCACGGTCTCGCGCTGCCGGGCCGGCCAGCGCATGGCGTTGATGGACACCCCGTCGTAGATCCAGGCCGAGGTGTCCCGGGTGAACAGGTGGTTGGGCAGCGGGTCGAGGAGGAAGTCGTCCGGCTCCATGACATGGAACCGGACCGACGTCGGCTCGGCGTGCCGCTCCAGGAACTCCCGCTTGGTCATCCCGCCGACCAGCGCCTCCACCAGCTCCGGCGTCGGCAGCCCGTCGAAGACCGCCCGGAGGTGGTCGGTGGCGAGCGGGCCGTACTCCTTCTCGTCGAAGACCCGGTCCAGGACGAGCCGCCGGGCGGGCGGCAGCTCCAGGGACTCGCGGAGCAGGTCCCCGAAGAGGTGCACCTCCACCCCGCGCTCGCGCAGCACCGCCGCGAAACCGTCGTGCTCCTCCTGGGCCCGGCGGACCCACAGGACGTCGTCGAAGAGCAGCGCGTCCTTGTTGCCCGGGGTCAGGCGCTTCAGCTCCAGATCGGGGCGGTGCAGTATGACGCGGCGCAGCCGCCCGGTTTCGGAGTCGACGTGGAATCCCATGTCCCCATCCTCACCGCACGACGCGCCGTTCACGCGAAGAACGCACCACCGTCCGCCGAATCGCGGGCCATGTCACAACCCCGGCCAGGTCACAACCGGGGGTCCACCGGTTCCGACTCCAGTGCCAGTACGGCGAAGACCGCTTCGTGGACGCGCCACAGCGGCTCCCCCTCGGCGAGCCGGTCCAGGGCCTCCAGACCGAGGGCGTACTCCCGCAGCGCCAGCGACCGCTTGTGGCCGAGGAACCGGTTCCGCAGCCGGGCCAGGTTCTCCGGGCGCGTGTACTCGGGGCCGTAGATGATCCGCAGGTACTCCCGGCCGCGCACCTTGATGCCCGGCTGGACGACCCGCCCCTTGTCGTCCCTGGCGAGGGCCTGGAGCGGCTTGACGACCATGCCCTCGCCGCCGCGCTCCGTCATCTCCAGCCACCAGTCGGTGCCCGAGCGGACCGAGTCCTCGTCGCCCGTGTCCACGATCAGCCGCCGGGTGACCTGGAGCAGGCCCGTGGGGTCGTGCTCCACCAGCCGGTCCAGCCAGGCGAGCTGCTGGTCGTGGGGGACGGCGGCGAGGCTGCGGCCCCGTACCGCGAGCAGCTGGAACGGCGCGAGCCGCGCACCCTCCAGGCCGTCCGTGGTCCAGCAGTAGCGGCGGTACGCCTCCGTGAACGCGGCCGCGTCGACGGCCCGTTCGCGCTGGGCCGCCAGCAGTCCCGCCGCGTCGACGCCCCGGGCCACGGCGGCCTCCAGCGCCTCGGTGACCGCCGGGAAGGCGGCGCCGGCGGCGGCGCCCACCGCCGCGTACTGGGTACGGAGCAGTCCCGTGGCCTTGAGCGACCACGGCATCAGCTCGGCGTCCAGCAGCAGCCAGTCCGTGTCGAGTTCCCGCCACAGCCCGGCGGCGGTGACGGCGGTGCGCAGCCGCTCCAGGGCCTCCTCGGTGACCCCGGGGTCGTCGAAGAAGGGCCGTCCGGTACGGGTGTGGAGCGCGCCGGTCGGTCCGCGCACGCCGAAGCGCGCCTCGGCGGCGGCCGCGTCGCGGCAGACCAGGGCGACCGCGCGGGAGCCCATGTGCTTCTCCTCGCACACGACGCGGGTGACCCCGTCGGAGCGGTACTGCGCGAAGGCCTCGGCCGGGTGTTCCAGGTACCCCTCCTCGTCCGACGTCGCGGTGGGCGACATCGTGGGTGGGAGGTAGCCGAGCAGGCGGGGGTCGACGGCGAAGCGGCTCATGACCTCCAGGGCGGCCGCCGCGTTCTCCTCCCGTACCGCGAGCCGCCCCATGAGGCGCGTCTCCACGATCCGCTTGCCGTGCACGTCGGCGAGGTCGAGCGGCCGGCCCTCCCGGCCGCCCGGCGCCTCGGTGACGAGCGGCTTGGCCGGTTCGTACCAGACCCGCTCGGCCGGTACGTCGACCAGCTCGCGCTCGGGCCAGCGCAGCGCGGTCATCTTCCCGCCGAAGACCGCGCCGGTGTCCAGGCAGATGGTGTTGTTGATCCACGAGGTGTTCGGCACGGGGGTGTGGCCGTAGACGACCGCCGCGCGGCCCCGGTAGTCCTCGGCCCAGGGGTAGCGCACGGGCAGGCCGAACTCGTCGGTCTCGCCGGTGGTGTCGCCGTACAGCGCGTGCGAGCGCACCCGGCCCGACGTGCGGCCGTGGTACTTCTCGGGGAGCCCCGCGTGGCAGACGACCAGCTTGCCGCCGTCCAGGACGTAATGACTGACCAGACCGTCGATGAACCGCCGCACCTCGGCGCGGAACGTGTCGTCCTCCCGCTCCAGCTGCTCGATCGTCTCGGCGAGTCCGTGGGTGTGCTGGACGTTGCGCCCCTTGAGCCAGCGGCCGAGCTTGTTCTCGTGGTTGCCGGGGACGCAGAGCGCGTCGCCGGACGCGACCATGCCCATGACGCGGCGCAGCACGCCGGGGCTGTCGGGGCCCCGGTCGACGAGGTCGCCGACAAAGACGGCCGTACGCCCTTCGGGGTGGTGGCCTTCCACGTAACCGAGGGTGGTGAGCAGGGTGTCCAGCTCGGAGCGGCAGCCGTGGATGTCACCGATGATGTCGAAGGGTCCTGTGAGGTGCCTGAGGTCGTTGTAACGGCGTTCGAGGACCACCTCGGCGTCCGCCGCCTCCTGCTCGCTCCGCAGGTGGTGCACCTTGCGGAAGCCCTCGCGTTCGAGGCCGCGCAGCGAGCGGCGGAGTTCGCTCCGGTGCCGCTTGATCACGTGGCGGGGCATGCCGGCGCGGTCCGGGCGGTCGGCGTTGCGCGCGGCGCAGACCTCTTCGGGCAGGTCGAGGACGATCGCGATGGGCAGCACGTCGTGCTCCCTGGCGATCCGTACGAGCTGGCGGCGGCTCTCCTGCTGGACGTTGGTGGCGTTCCCTGTCAAGTTCTTCTGTTCAGAGTCACTTCAAGGCTGGACGAGAGCCAAGAGACTACTGGAGCGCCGCCTGGAGCCGAGTGAGAGTCGACTCGCCCTGGGCGGTCTTGGGTGTCGCGAAGTAAGTCCTTGAAACGGCATCCCGTTTAGTCCCGTAGAGCCCGGCTGTCAGTACTGAGTGGAAGACTGCCAGGCATGATCGAACCGAATCCGAAAGCGGATCTTCTCCGATACCTGCAAGACGGGCGTGACGCCCTGTTATGGAAGCTCAACGGGCTCTCGGAATACGACATCCGCCGCCCGATGACTCCCACGGGCACGAATCTCCTGGGGTTGGTCAAACATATCGCCAGTGTGGAATTGGGGTACTTCGGCGACACTTTCGGGCGGCCGTTCTTCGACGAGGAACCGCCGCCCTGATGGTACACGGAGGACGCAGAACCCAACGCAGACATGTGGGCCACTGGCGACGAGTCGCGCGAAGAGATCATCGGGCTGTATCGCCAAGCGTGGGATCACTCAAACAGCACGATCGCGACGCTGGCGCTCGACGCGATCGGGCACGTCCCGTGGTGGCCGGTGGAACGGCGAGAGGTGACGCTGCACCACATCCTGGTGCGCGTGATCTCCGATACTCAGCGGCGTGCCGGCCACGCCGACATCGTGCGCGAGCTCATTGACGGGTCCGTCGGGTACTTGCAGGGCAACGACAACATGCCACCCGGTGACCAAGCATGGTGGGAGGACCATCGGCGCAGAGTGGAGCGCGTGGCGCGAGAAGTCGGCAACAGCTGATCTCGCCCTGCTGCCGCCGACCCCGCCGCCTGTGGGGTCGGCCACGCGTCGTCGCTTACCACGCCGAAGGGCTCGTCGTGCCAGCGCCAACTGGCGGTGCCGTCGTTGTGGATGTGCAGCATGAACTCGCTGCCCGGCTTGCCGACGGGAGCGCCTCCACCTTGGCATCCTCCTGCTGCCGGCGGTGCGGCATGAATCGAGCCTGGTACCGGGGGATATCCCCCATCCCTATCCTGGGGTGCACCGGATCGTCTCCGCCCGGGGGCGGACCTAGCGTTTGGCCATGACTTCGATCTCACGCACGCGCCTCGCATTGATACTGGCTACCGCCATGCTGCTCGCCGCCGAGGGGGCCACCGCCGTAGCCCGGCCTGCGGATTTCTCCGCCGCAGACCAGTTGCGCCGGGACACCGAGGCGATCCACGCCCTCGGTATCAGCGGCGTGCAGGCCCGCGCGATCGCACCTGACGGTCGGCAATCGGTCGCCACCAGCGGCACGGCCGACCTGCGCACCGGCCACCCTGTCTCCTCCGACGGATACTTCCGCATGGCCAGCACTGCCAAGACGCTGGTCGCCACCGTAGTCCTCCAACTGGAGGCTGAGGGCAGACTGTCCCTGGACGACACGGTCGACCACTGGCTGCCAGGAGTAGTGCGAGGTGACGGCAACGACGGCAGCCGGATCACGATCCGCCAACTGCTCCAGCACACCAGCGGCATCTCCGACGACGGCATGCCCGGATATACCACGCCGGAGGAGTACTACCAGCAGCGCCACGACGTCTACCGCCCCGAGCAGCTGGTCGCCCGTGCCATGGCCCACGCGCCGGACTTCCCGCCCGGCGAGGACGAGAACTGGAAGTACTCCAACACCGGCTACGTCGTGCTCGGCATGATCATCCAGAAGGCCACCGGTCACCCCGCCCACCAGGAGATCGAAGGCCGCGTCCTGCGCCCGCTCGGCCTCGACCAGACCCGGTGGACCGGCACCTCCTCCTCACTGCCCCGGCCACATGCCCAGGGCTACCAACTCTTCGGCCCCGGCTCCCTGGTGAACGTCACCGATCAGGTCGCGGTGGACCACGAGACCTCGTTCGCGACGACCACGCGGGATGAGAACCGCCTCCTCCGCGCGCTGCTCTCGGGCCGCCTGCTGCCGCCGCGGCAGCTCGCCGAGATGAAGCAGACCGTTTCCGTGAGCGCGGACGTCCAGCAACTGTGGCCCGGCGGCCGATACGGGCTCGGCCTGGTAGAACGTCCCCTGACCTGCGGAGGAACCTACTGGAGCCACGAGGGCGGGGACGGCGGCTACATCACCCTCAACGGCGTCACCGACGACGGCCGTCGGAGCGCCGTGGTCTCCATGTCCGAGGCACGCGGCGACACCCCGGAACACATACTGGCCCAGGAGAACGCCGCCAGCACCCTGATCGACAACGCGCTGTGCGCCGGGGGCCGCGGCACCTCGTGAGCCAAGGCGTCCGGGCGGCCCGTGGTACTCATGTCCTGGGAAGTCCTCGGCGCCTCTGAGACGGTACGACCGTTGGGTGAGCTGGCTGGCGGCGGCGACATCACGGGCCCGTCAGTCTGCCGACCGGGGGAACGGGACGACGTTGTCGGGAGCGGGCGCGCGTCTCGTTTGCTCGTCACTCTGTTGGGCGAGGACGGCGCTGGCGAGCGTGAGCCTGGTCACCTGTTGGCGGAGCTCCTCGATCTCGGCTCTCTGATCGGCGATGGCCGTCTTGAGCTTGGCGACGGTTTCCCGGAGTCGTTTTTCGGTCTCCGGGACTTGGTGGGTCTCCGTGCGGACGCGTTCGTAGAACTCGTTCTTCAGGTCGACGTGCCGTTTGAGGAGAGCCATGCGGTGGACGTCGGCCTCGGCTGCGAGGGCAACGATGGTGAGGCTGCCGTTGGAAGCGGTGGCCTGTCCGGTCAGGAGCCGGTCCATGGCCTCGCGGATACGCACACGCTCGTCGTGGTGCTGCTGGTTCATGTGAGGGCCTCGGCAAAGTGCGCTGTGCTGTCGTGGGTGTCGGCGGTCTCCCGGAGGCGGTCGGCGTTGGTCCGCAGACGTTTGCTGACCGGGCCGGGGGCGTGGGCAGCGAACTGGTCTAGTTCGTCCGCGCGTTCACGGAGAAGCCGGGCGTGAGTGTCGGTGCGGACGGTGTTTCCGCAGCCGGGTCGGCAGTCGTACTGCCTTGGGGCGGTCGCGCCGGGCTCTGGTTCACACAGAGCGTTGTCGTGCTTGAAGGCGCAGATCAGGAGCGCGTCAGGGTTGTCGTAGAGCACGATGCCGTCGCGGGCGAGAAAGGCGCTGGCCTTCCTTGCGAAGGTGCGGGGGACGATGCGGCCCTCGAAGCGGGGGGTATGGGCAGCGGCGGTCAGGGCTCGGCGGGCTGCGGGCCCGGACACCTTCTCGCCGGCGGCGACGCGGTCACGGAGCCGGGCGGCGGTGTCGGCGGCGGCGAGGGCGGTTTCGACGTCGAGGATTGCGTGGATGCCGCGACGGCTGCGGGCGCCGTAGCCGCTGGATGTACGGGCATCGAGGACGGTGCGCATGTGCCCGTACTGAATGGCCAGCGCGACCAGTCCCCCGGGGCGCCGGGCGACATGCCAGGCCAGCGACCTTCTGAACCGGCTCAGTCCGATCGCGCCGTGCGGGTCCTCGGGGATCATCTGGTCGGATAGGCCCTGTACTTCGGCCTCACGGTTCGCCCAGTCCACGAAGGACTCGATGCGCAGCGTCAAGGTGGACTTCTTCAGCGCGCCCGCGTGGCCGTGGCGGGCCTGAAACTCGTGGTGGGCGGTGCTGAGGAGAAGCTCTCCGTCGGGGACCATGCGCTCCAGCACGCGGATGGCGTGCACCACCGGTGCGATCGCGTCCCAGGGCACTTGGCGGACTTCACCGGCGGAGCTGTGGTTGCCGTCGTCGTCGGTGACGTTCTTGTAGTGGTGGCTGTGGATCAGGTGCCGTCCCTCGGTTCCGTCGACGGCGGGATCGGGGTCGGGACAGCAGCCGGCCCGCAGCCCCTGCACTTCCTGTGGGCGCATCCCGGTCAAGTAGAGCAGGGTGATCGTCGCGGCCGTACCCAAGTGCCGCATCAACTCTGCGGCCTCGTTGAAATCCATGTGTTCGCGCCATGGCTCACCGTTGATCCGCCCTGTGACCGACACCCGCAGGGGACAGGGCCCTGGCTGTGCTGCGGCGATCTCCGCGAGGCCGTACCGATCTACGACCCGCGAGACCTGGCTGTGGCTGGCGCCGGTGAGGGCGGCGATGTAGGTGCGGGCCACCCGAATCTCGCTTTTCACCGAGTTGGCCGGTAGTGGGGTACCGGCCCGCGCCATCGGCAGCAGCCATTCCTCCAGCGCGGCCCAACTGGCTCGCGTGGCCTTGTTGGCAGCGGCAAGGGCAGCCAGACGGCAACGTTCGGCCCACGCCGCCAGGATGTCGTCGGCGAATTCGTCGACGAACCGCATGGCCCAGACCAGCAGCGGACCGAGAACCAGCGGGTCCAGCGGCTCCGTCGTGTTCTCCCCGCCGACGGCCGTGCGGGCTGCGGGAAGGAAATCGTCGACTCCTTCGGTCTCCCACGGAGGCCGAGTGATGCCCGAAGGACGGGCGCTGAGCTGGTCGAACGCCCATAGGTTCGCCAGACGGACGCAGATTATCGCCGCGGTGTCGCGGGACACCTGGTGCAGACGCTCACGCGCATAGGCCCGCCACTCCATCTCGGTGCAGCCACCCAGGCTGGTGATCTGGCGCTCGTGCAGCCAGCGGGCGAGCCGCATCCATTCCAGGCGGGTGGAAAGTCGCTCCGGGCCTCCCGACCGGGATCGGGCCTGGACGCCGCGGGTTTGGAGATAGGTGGGCCTCAGCTCGCCGTTGATCATGGTCCAGGCAGCCAGTTTCATCTGGTCACGCAGGGGTTCCGGGCAGTTCTTCCAGTGGAGCTTGACCAGGCCGGTGCCGGGGTTGTCAATGAGCGGGGCCATGGACCAAATGGCGTCCTGGTAATGGGAGTTCGGATGCGTGTTGCCGGGACTGATCCACTCGGGCAGCACCACGGGGCTGTCCGGGGCGGGCATGGCGAGGACGTACGTGTCGATCTCGGCAGCGGCGCCGACGGCGGTCATGGGGTGAGTTCTCCTTTCACCAGCAGGTGGACCAGGGTGCGGTCCTCGTCGTTCACGCGGGCGAGCGCCGCGTTCCAGGCCGCCGGGCCGACCTTGTCGCGCAGGTCTTCAAGGCGGAGCGCGTGCTGGTTCCACCGCTCGTGCCAGGAACGATCAGGCAGGACGGATCGGAGGCTGTGCAGTTTCTGGTGCAGGTGTGCGAGCCGGGGGTGATGGCCAGGGTGGACACGGGCGTTGGGGCAGGCCAGGCAGAGCAGGAAGTCCGCCCCGCAGCCGCCCTGCGCGTCGGGCCAAGGGCTGGCCGTCTCATCCGCGCAGTCCGCGGTCACGGTCTGCTCGTGGCCGGGGTCCGGGGCATCGGCGATGTCTCCGGCGAACACCACGGCCTGGGCCTGTTCGAGGGCCTCGCGGGCACCGGCCTCGAAGACGCTCTGTGAGGCGCGCTGAACATGCTCGTCGGGCAGCACATAGATGCTCTGGTGGGTGCCCTGCGTGTGCTGTAGGGGGCGGCCTTCCCGCCTCACCGTTGTCCTGCGGGTCCGTTGGAACGGGGCTCCGCCCAGTCCGTGCGTGATCGCCCAGAGCTGGGCGTCGCCGTTACCGATCCCGAAGGACAACGGGCCCACCGGGCGAAGCCGTTCCGTGCGCTGGTGCCGCCGCTTGGGGTAGTGCATGCGCGCGACCATCAAGAAGTCGGTGCCAGGCGCCAGCCGGGCGGCCAGAGCACGACCGTGCGCGGTGGCCTCCAACGCCTGAGTGATCAGTCTGCCGACGGAGTCGGCCCCGGAGTCGGTGGCATTTTCCGTGGAGAACCACCAGCCTCCGCCCTGCCTGCGCTTTTCGACCTGAACCTGGTAGGTCACCGTGCTCGTCGTTCCGGCCGACGGAGCCGTAGTCGGCGCTGGGAGCCGGTCGTAGACGGACAGATTCCAGCCGAACCGGTCGGTCAACAGCACAGCCAAGGCCGTGAGTTCGGAACGGGACGGAAACAGCCTGCCCCATGTGTGCTCCGGGCTGGTGCCACCCAAGAGGCGGCGGTCCTTCAGGCTCTCCGTGCCACTCGGCGCGACCGTGTGCGGGACGTAGCCGGTATTCGCGAGGTGGTCGAGGACCTGGCCGAGGCGCCAGTCACGGCTGCCCTCCGCCAGGTCACCGGCGCGCCAGCGCTCCAGCAGACGTGTGTTCTCGCGAATCCGCAGCAGAGCGGTCCGGAACTGCCGCTGTGCCGCCAGCAGCACCCGCTCCCGCTCCTCCTTCCCGTAGGACTGCTTGATCGGCACCGCCTTGGGAATGCGCCGGGCCAGTTCCTCTCCCACCGTCCCGGCGGCCAGCCGCGGATCCGCCCTCAGCAGCGGCCGGACCTGACGCAGCACACTCTTGCCGCTGTTGGTACCGATGTGCCTCGCCGCCAGCGTTTGAGCATGGCCGCGGTCAGATCCCCCGATCTTCCGGAGGATGCTCCAGCTCGGAGATGAAGCGCGCGAACGCCTTCACCGTGACCCAGGACGCTCGCGCGGTCTCGTGGCTGTTCCAGCCCGCGGATCGGGCGGCGAACACCATTGCCAACGACCGTTGCATCGGCTCGGCGACCGGCAGCTCGGCAAAGTCGAACGCCATCTCGTATCCGGCCTTGTTGACCACCGTCACCACGAGCCCGTCGGGAGCCAGCGGCGGCTCGGTGCGGTGATCGGCCGGCGGCAGGACGGCCCGCCGTCCCCGCCCACTCACCGGGCCGCCTCCAGGACCGCCTCGATGTCCTGGATGCCCTGCGACTCCCGGGCCAGCCTGGCGAAAACATCGTCCAGGTCCTCGACCTGCTGTTCCTCATCACCGGCGGGCTCGGCCGCGGCCAGGATCGACTCCAGTTGCAGGTGTGCGACAGGCGCGAGGTAGTGCCGTTTCGTCACCTCCACGTCCGCGTGCCCCAGGAGGGTCTTCACCAGCCACCACGGATCGCCGAACAGCAGGGCGAAGTCCCGCCGGTCCGCGGCGGTGAGTCCGTAGCGGGTCTCCATCAGCTGGTTCAGCAGGACCAGCATGTAGAGGGCCATCGAGTGGCGCGCGGCATGCGGCGTCGCGTACGGACTCTTGCCGCGTACTTCTGCCAGCCGGAAGTCCCGCTCGGCCTGCCGTTCTTGCACGGTGAGCAGGACTTCCTCACAGCGCAGGTTCGCCGCCCTGAACACGCCGTTCCACCGGTCCGGGGCCATCGGCAGGCCCTGCTCGGTCAGCCACAACCACGCCGGCTCCGGCCCGTCCGGACCCTCCAGGAACAGCCACTGCCGCTCGCGCCAGTCCAGGCGGCTGAGTTCCTCACCGCCGACGACGCCGTCCGAGTCCACCCACTCGATCTTCGGTTTCAGGCCCCGCGTCACCTTCGTGACCAGCCGCATCATGGACAGCCGCTCATAGCGGCCTTCCGCCTGGGCGCGCTGCACCGCCCACGCGCGCTCCGACTCGGCATAGGCCTCGACCTGGCCGACCGCGTCCACCGACGCGTAGAAGACCCGGCTCTGCTTCGACCGGGTGACCGCCGCGGCGACCTGACCATGGCAGAAGCGGCCGAACCGCAGGCGCTGGCTGGGCAGTTCGAAGGTGAGCAATGAACCGCCCTCCTGCCGACGCAAGCCGGAACTGAGCAGCAGTTGGACGAAGCTGGTGTTGCGTGACTCCGTCCGAGACTCCCACCCCGCCGCCTGCACGCCGGTACGGCTGTGGCCGCGCAGCCCGATGTCCGACCACAAGCCCCAGGTCCGCGGTGTCAGCCACATCACGCGCGAGCTCACCGAGTCCGCGGCCCGATCCTCGCGCCGCACGATGTCCACTGGCAGCGGGGACACCTTGGCCCACCGGAACAGCTTGGTGAACGCGGCCGACTCCCGGTTCCATTTCGTCCCACCGATCCGGCGCGGATTCTCCGGAGCCCGGCATCTCCAGTGCCGATAGTCCGCCAAGTCCTGCCGCGTCGCCCGCCTCCACGGAACTCCGCGCGAGGACAGGAAGGTCAAAAGCGGCCGGATATCCGTCGCGTAATTCCGCTTGGTCTCCCGCTCCAGATTCCTGAATTCGGCGGAGCGGACGAAATCCAGCAGATCCCGGTCCACCGTGCCATCCGGCGCCACGAACACCGGATCACCCGGCCTCAGCCCTATCCGGGCGACCGCACTCGGCAGGTCCTGTACCCCGAGGACACCGTCAGTCGGCAGCGTCCCCCACCGGCCCGCATCCGGCACTCGCACCACGTACCACTCGCTCAACTACCGCCTCCTCTGATGCTTGAACACACTCAATCATCAGGGAAGTGGCGTCCACGACGGTGAGCCGGCCGGCCGCGAGCCGCTTGCCGACGATGTAGTGCAGGACGTCGAAGGCGTCGCCGCTGGCGCTCTGGTCGTTCTCGTCGTCGGCGACCAGGCCGCGGCAGAAGTCGGAGGAGACGACCTCGGTGGGCTTGAAGTGGCGGGCGGCGAAGGTGGATTTGCCGGAGCCGGTGGCGCCGATGAGGACGACGAGGGAGAGGTCGGTCACCGGGAGGGTCCGCCGGGCGCCGGTGGCGGGGGCGGGGGCGCGGTCGGTCGTGGTGCCGCTCATGCGGTCGGTCCCTTCTCGGTGGTGGGGGTGTCGGTGGGGGTACGGAGGGTGAAGACGGCCATCTGGGTGGGCGGTCCGACCTCGGGGTCGTCGGGGCCGACGGGGACGTACGCGACCGTGTAGCCGTGCCGCCCCGCCACCCCTTCCGCCCAGTCGCGGAACTCGGCGCGGGTCCACTCGAAGCGGTGGTCGCTGTGGCGTACGTGCCCGGCGGGCAGGGTCTCCCAGCGGACGTTGTACTCGACGTTGGGCGTGGTCACGACGACCGTCGACGGCCTGGCCGAGCCGAACACCGCGTACTCCAGGGCGGGCAGCCGGGGCAGGTCGAGGTGTTCCACGACCTCGGCGAGCACCGCGGCGTCGTACCCCTTGAGCCGCTTGTCCGTGTACGTCAGGGAGCCCTGCGTCAGGGTGACGCGGGCCGCCTGCCGTTCGCCGAGGCGGTCCAGCTTGAGCCGGCGCGCGGCGATGGTCAGGGCGCGTACGGACACGTCGACGCCCATGACGTGCGTGAACCGCACGTCCTTGAGCAGCGCCTGGACCAGCTGGCCCTGACCGCAGCCGAGGTCGAGCACGGTGCTCGCGCCCGCCTCGCGCAGGGCGGCGAGGATCGCCTCGCGGCGCTGGTCGGCGAGGGACGGCTCCTTCGTGTTCGTGGTGAGGGCGGGGGCGGGGGCTGGGGCGGCGTCGGGCGCGGGCGCGGCTTCCGGCCCGGCTTGGGGCAGGGGCGCGGCTTCGGGCGCCGGTGCGGTGTCCGGCTGTACGGTGCCGTCCGCGCCGTCCCCGCGTGCCTCGCCGGCCTCCCACTCCTCGTCCGGGGTCTCCAGGACCGCGTTGTCGAGGGCCTCGACGTCGAGGTCGTCCGCCTCGGCCAGCCTGACCAGCTCCAGGCGCTCCATGGCCCGCCGGGTCAGTCCCCAGCGGCGGGAGAGGTAGCGGCTGGTGATCAGCTTCTGCTCGGGGTGCTCGGCCAGCCAGCCCTCACCGGCCCGCAGCAGCTTGTCCACCTCGTCGGGCGCGACCCAGTAGTGCTTGGCGTCGTCGAGCACCGGCAGCAGGACGTACAGCTGGCGCAGTGCGTCGGCGAGCCGCATCTCGCCCTCCAGGACGAGGTGGACGTAACGCGACTCGCCCCACTGCGGAAACGTCACGTCCAGCGCGACGGGACGCGCCTCGACGGACGTCCAGCCGAGCGGCCCGAAGAGCCGGCGGACCAGCTCGGCGCCGCCGCGCGCCGGCACGGCGGGCACCTCGACGCGCAGCGGCAGCGGAGTCGCGGCGCGCTCGGGCAGCGCCCGGCAGTCGCCGCGCAGGGCGCTCTTGAACACCGTGCTCAGCGCGACCGCGAGCAGCGAGGAGGCGGCGTACGGCCGGTCGTTGACGTACTGCGCGAGCGCCGCGTCGGGCGCGCCGCCCCGGCTCTTGCCCTTGCCCCGCCGCACCAGCGCCACGGCGTCGACCTCCAGCAGCAGCGCGGCGGTGCACCGCTCCGCGGTCGCCTCGGGATAGAGCACATGGGCGGTGCCGTGCGCGGTGGAGAACGCCTGCGCCTTCTCGGGGTGCTTGTGCAGCAGAAAGCCGAGGTCGGTCGCGGGACGTTCCGGGGTGCCGGTCGTACTGATCGTCAAGAACACCCGGTTGAGTATTGCCTGCTCGCGGCGGTACGACGAGAGGTTTTCCGTGCTGGACCGCCCGGGTCGGCCCGGTCGGAGGCGGCCCGGTCAGAGGCGGAGGCGGCCGGGTCGGAGGCGGGCTATCGCCTCGGGGCCGACGCGGCAGCAGCCGCCGATCAGGCGGGCGCCCGCCGCGCGCCAGGCGCTCACCCAGGACGGGTCGAAGGTGGCGTCGCCGCGCCAGGTCCGTGCCGCCGCGTCCCACTGTTCACCGCTGTTGGGGTAGACCACCACCGGCTTGCCCGTCACCTTCGCGGCGATCTCCGTCGCGCGGTCCACGGCGGCGGGCTCGCAGCAGTTGACGCCCACGGCGACCACCTGGTCGTTGCCGGCCGCCAGGGCGAACGCCTCGGTGAGCGGCT
Organism: Streptomyces sp. NPDC088261; assembly: GCF_044740805.1. Lineage (NCBI taxonomy): Bacteria > Bacillati > Actinomycetota > Actinomycetes > Kitasatosporales > Streptomycetaceae > Streptomyces > Streptomyces sp. NPDC088261. Next base: position 333,225 of record NZ_JBIURL010000007.1, on the reverse strand, counting down.
GCCCGGCCCGGGTGCGCTCGCCGTCGGCCTCCACGGAGTACGAGAGCCAGACCGGCACCCCGCAGCCCTCGGCCGCCGCCAGCAGGGCGCGCGCCTCGTCCTCGTCCGGCACGGTCTCCAGGGCGAGCACGTCCGGCGCCGCCGCGGCGAGCGTCTCGATCCTCGGCCGGTGGAAACGCTCCAGCTCCGCCACCGACAGGCCGTACCGCCCCCGGTACTCGCTGCCGTCCGCGAGCATCGCTCCGTACGGGCCGACCGAGGCGGCCACCCACACCTCGCGCTCCACCCCCGCAGCCGCCCGGCGGGCCAGGCCGACGCTGCGGGCCAGCAGCTCCGCCGCCGCGGCGCGGTCCGTACCGCGCCGCGCGAACCCTTCGTACGTCGCCTGGTAGCTGGAGGTGATGAGCACCTGTGCGCCCGCCCGCACGTACGCCGCGTGAGCCGCCGCTATCTCCTCCGGTCCCTCGGCGAGGAGCCGCGCCGACCAGAGGGCGTCGGACAGGTCGCAGCCCTGGGCCGCGAGCTGGTTGGAGAGGCCCCCGTCGAGGACGAGCGTCTCCCCGGCGAGTGCGGCGGCGAGCGGACGGGCGGGCTGCACGGTGACTCCCTCAGTTCAGCTGGGACTGGACCTGCGCGGAGATCAGCTCCAGGTGGTCGAGATCGTCCAGGTCCATGACCTGGAGGTAGAAGCGCGAGGAGCCGACGGCCGCGTACTGCCCGATCTTGTCGACCACCTCGGCGGGCGAGCCCGCGAGCCCGTTCGCCTTCAGCTCGTCGACCTCACGGCCGATGGCGGCGGCCCGGCGGGCCACCTCCGCGTCGTCCTTGCCGACGCAGACGATCAGCGCGTTCGAGTACACCAGTTCGTCCGGGCCCCGCCCCGCCTCGGCCAGGGCGGTCCGCACCCGGCCGAACTGCGTGGCCGTGTCCTCCAGCGTGGCGAACGGAATGTTGAACTCGTCCGCGTACCGCGCGGCCAGGCGCGGGGTGCGCTTCGCGCCGTGCCCGCCGATGAGTACCGGCAGCTTGGCCTGGGCGGGCTTGGGCAGCGCGGGCGAGTCGGTCAGCTGGTAATACGTACCGTCGTACGAGAACGTCTTGCCGGCCTCCGTCTCCCACAGCCCGGTCACGATGGCGAGCTGCTCCTCGAAGCGGCCGAACTTCTCCTTGGGGAACGGAATGCCGTACGCCTGGTGTTCCTCCTCGAACCAGCCCGCGCCCAGGCCCAGCTCCACCCGGCCGCCGGACATCTGGTCCACCTGCGCGACCTGGATGGCCAGCACCCCGGGCAGCCGGAACGTCCCGGCCGTCATCAGCGTGCCGAGCCGGATCCGCTTGGTCTCGCGGGCCAGCCCCGCCAGGGTGATCCACGCGTCCGTGGGGCCGGGGAGGCCGTCCGCCGACCCCATGCGCAGATAGTGGTCGGACCGGAAGAACGCGTCGAATCCGAGGTCCTCGGTGGCCTTGGCCACGCTCAGCAATGTCTCGTAACTCGCCCCTTGCTGGGGCTCGGTGAAGATGCGGAGATCCATGCCTTCATCTTCGCAGGGCCGCTGCTAGGGCCCGCACCCTCCCCGAACGCGCTGGTCCGGGCCCCGTACGCGGTGAGTGCCGCCGCCCGGTGCGGGGCAGAAGTCCCCGGGTGAGGACAATCGGTGTCCTGCCGTGGCGGGTTTCCAGGGCCCGGCACGCCGACCGGCGAGGCGAAGGGGCACGGCGTGGGTGTGCGAGCGGTACGGTCCCCGGATTCCCTGCGCGCGGCCGACATCCTCACCATGCACCGGCTGGCCCGCAAGGGGGACGGCGTGCGGCCGCTGCTGCGCTGGCTGGGCCGCCGGACGGGGTGCTGGGCCGGGCTGGTGGACACCACCGGCGCCGTACAGGCCTCTTCTTCACCGGAGCACGACTCCGAGACGGTCGGCCTGGTCGCCGACGGGCTGCGGGAGATGCGGGAGCGGGGGCTCCGTACGTTCCTCGCCGGCTCGTCCCCGGAGCGCTCGGGGGCGCTGCTCGCCGTCGACCTCCCCGGGGACCGGCCCGGCGCCGAGCCGTCCGGGCTCGTCCTCGCCGTGATCGGCCCCGACCCCCTCGCGACGGCCGCCCCGGCCGACGCGGGGCCGCTGCTCGGGCTCTCCTGGTGGGCGAAGGAGACCGAGCGGACCCGGCGGCGCGTGGAGGTCGCCGACGCGCGCGGACGGGAGGCCGTGCTGCACCTGCTGATGTCCGGGAACCTCACCACGGCGCACCAGATGGCGGGCGCCCTCGCCCCGCGCCTCTACGACCCCGCCCGCTTCCACGTGGTCGAGTGCGGCCGCGACCGGCGGGCCGAGACGATCCGGGTCTGCGCCGAACTCACCGGGGGCCGGGCGTGGATCGTCCGGTGTCCCGTCTACTCCGACCACGTGCTGGTGGTCGCGTCGACCACCCCCGTCCCCGCCGGCGCCCGCCCGCTGGAAGCCGCGCTCACCGCCGAGATCGAGGGCTGCGTGGTCGGGACGGGCGACGCGCTGGCCCTGCGCGACACGGCCGTCGGCTACCAACAGGCCTTCCACGCGCTGGCGGTGGCCCGTGGCCGCCCCGAGCGCTGGGCCCGGTTCGACGCCGCGCTCGGGCTGCCCGTCGTGGTGGGCCGGCCGGGCCGCGCCTGGGCCGACCATCTGCTGGCGCCCCTGACGCGGTACGTCCCCGCCCGGGTCGCCGACCCCGACAGCGCCACACTGACCGACACGGTCCGGTCGTGGCTGGCCTTCTCGGCGGCCGCGACCGAGCACCTGAAGATCCACCGCAACACCCTGGCCTCGCGCCTGCGCCGCGTCGAGGCACTGCTCGGCCTGGACCTGAGGCTCGTAAGCGATCAGGCGAAACTCGACCTGGCCCTGCGGATCGGCGCGCTGCCCCACACGACGGAGCACGAGCCGGCGTACTCCGAGCACGAGCCGGCGGACGCGCCGGACGGGGTGGAAGCGCGGGACGCGGCGGACGGGGCGGACGCGACCGGGCCGGTGCCGTCGCCCGCCGCCCAGGACCCCTTCGAGGCGCTGCTGTGCCTGCCCGCCGTACAGGAGTGGGCGCTGACGCAGCTGCGTCCCGTACGGACCGACGCGCCCACCCTGGAGACGACGTTGCGCGCCTGGCTGCGCCACGACACCCGGCTGAGTGCCACCGCGCGGGCGCTCGGTGTGTCGGTGACAGGGACGCGGAAGCGGCTGACGCGGCTCGAACAGGTGCTGCGCCGGTCGCTGCTGCGGGTCCCGAACGCGCGTCACGACCTCTGGCTGGCCGCCGCGGCCCTGAACGGACCGCCGGACAGGAACTTCTGACACCGCCGGGCGGTCCGGCTGTGCAATCCGACTCTCCCCGGTCCGCCGTACGGAACCTAGAGTCGGGCTCGTGTTCACGCCCCCCACGGGGGGTGGGGCGTGAACACCACCACACACCTCACCCCACGTCAACGGCCCCGCCCCCGCCCGTGGTCACGCCGGCGCTCCCGCTCCCGCTCCGCCTCCTGCTGTCTCTGGCGCTCCCGGGTCTCCTTCCGCGCCCGCTCCTGCTCCTGTGCGACGAGCCGGCGCAGCAGGCCCGCCACCCGGTCGCCCGCCTCGTCCGCCGCGTCGATCGCCTCGATGCACTGCCAGTACAACCCCTCCTCGTCCGTCGCACACGCCACCGCGACCAGGGCGATGCCCACCTCGCCCAGTAACTCCGCCAGCCCGGTCAGCGCGCCCCGGGCGTCGGACACCGAGGACAGCTGTCTCGCCCTGCTCCCGTCCCCGAACCGCACCTCCGCGCCGAACAACTCCCTCCCCGGGCCACCCCCGCCCGGGCCGTCGAAGCCCGGACCACCGCCGCCCGCTTCCCGGGCCTCGGGTAAGCCCCAGCCGCGTCCGCCCGTCTCGCCGAGGTCACGCGCCTCGCCCCGCAGCTCCGGCGGCCCGCTCAACGCCAGCCGGTCGCCGATCGCCTGGGCCAGCGCCTGGGCCTGCCAGGCCTCCGCGATGACGTCCCACGCCTCCCCGCTGCCGGCCAGGGCCCGCCGGGTCACGCCGATGAGCCGTTCCGCATCCATCCGCAGCCCCCGTTCGTACGACAATCCTGCCCACTCACTCCACTACCCAGAGTGAGTGAACCGCGACGGAAAGGCCAGAGGAATGCGGAAATCTGTGGACAGCCAGCTGGTTGGGGAAATCTCACTCACTCCGAAGAGTGACGATCACGGGGAGCCGGGGTCCTTCGCGGCGGATGAGGGCGGGAAACGCCCTTCATTCCGCTCGATCTTCGCGGCGAGCGCGTCCAGTACGTCGATCCCCAGCACGTCGCAGAACTGGAGCAGATACGCCAGCACGTCCGCGACCTCGTCCGCGACCCGGTGGGCCGACTCCGGGTCCTCCATCACCCGCGCCGACTGCTCGGGGGTCAACCACTGGAAGATCTCTTGCAGTTCGGCCGCCTCGACGCTCAGCGCCGCGACCAGGTTCTTGGGCGTGTGGTACCGCCCCCAGTCCCGGGCCACCGCGAACTCGGCCAACCTGCGCTGTAGTCCCGCCACATCCTGTTCTGTCACGGACCCAGGTCTACCACCGTCACCCCGGCCGGGCGGCACCGGTCAGGGCGGCGGCCGGACCGCCACGGCCCCGGAAGGACCGCCACGACCCCGGAAAGATCGCTACGGTCCCGGAACGGCCGCCGCCGCGATCCCCTCGACCTCCGTGCCGACCGGCGCCAGCAGGAAGACGTTCTTGTCGACGCGGTGCATCCCGCTGCCGAGGCCGAAGACCACCCCGCTGCTGAAGTCCAGGATGCGCTTGGCCACGTCGAGTTCGGCGCCCGTCAGGTCCAACAGGACCGGAATCTGGGCGATCAGGTGGTCGGCGACCTCGCGCGCGTCCGCGAAGACCTGCACCCTCAGGACGACGAACCGCCGGTGCTCGACGCGGGGTTCGGGCTGCACGGCGCGGTGGTCGACCCGCGAGGGCCACTCGTTGCGGCCGCGCAGCGGGACGACCTGCGCCAGGCCTTCCCACTGCTCGTCGGTGACGTCATATCTCTCGTACCTGCTCACCGGACCACCCCGCCCGCGCGTCGCGTCTGCATCCGGACATCCTCCCGCTCCTCACCCGTTCGGCCCATCAGCGACACGGCTCTGTCGGTGATCGACTCCACGGGTCCCCCGGAACGGCCGGACTCCCGGCCGTCGAGAGCGGAGTGCCCCGCACCGCGGCCCGGAAACCCTCAACGCGGGGTGACCTGCTCGCGCTTCACCTCCAGCCCCGCCGGAGCGTCGATACGCGCGGTCCCGTCGGCGGCGACCGCGATGTCCAGCCTGCCGCCCGCGACGTCGAAGCCCTCGACACTGAGCGGGCGGTACGCCTCCGCGAAGGCCGGCGCGACCGTGACCGTACCGCCCGGGACGTCGGCGGAGAGGCCCAGCACCGACTGGAGTACGAGGACGGACGAGGCGGCGGCCCAGGCCTGCGGCCGGCAGGACGCGGGGTAGGGCGCGGGGACCGCGTCGGTGGCCGTGCCGTGCCCGGCGAAGAGTTCGGGGAGGCGCGCGTCGAAGCCGGCGGAGGCGGTCAGCAGACCCGCCGCGAGCGGCGCGGCCGCGTCCGGGAATCCGGCCCTGACCAGCCCGTGCACGGCGATCGCGGTGTCGTGCGGCCAGATCGAACCGATGTGGTAGCCGTACGGGTTGAACCCCACGGAGTCGCTGCTCAGCGTCCGCAGGCCGTGGCCCGAGTCGAGGTCCGGCGCGCTGATCCGCGCGGCGAGCAGCGCACTCTCCTCGTGGTTGAGCAGACCCGTGCCGAGCAGGTGCCCGAAGCCCGAAGTGACCGAGTCCACCGGCCGTTTGCCGCGGTCGAGGGCCACCGCGGGGTAGGGACCGCGCGCGTCCTCGACCCAGAAGCGCTCGCGGAAACCGACGCGCAGCCGCTCGGCCCACTCCTCCCAGCGGTCCGCGCCGGGACGGCCGAAGGCGCGCAGCAGGTCGGCGCCGCCGCGGGCCGCCTCGTACGCGTACGCCTGGACCTCGCACAGCGCGATCGGGGAGTCGGCGAGACGGCCGTCGCGGTGCCTGATGGAGTCGCCGGAGTCCTTCCAGCCCTGGTTGGCCAGTCCGCGCCCGGTCAGGTCGATGTATTCGAGGAAGCCGTCGCCGTCGGCGTCGCCGTACTCGCTCATCCACGCGAGGGCGGACTCGGCGTGCGGCAGGAGCTGTTCGACCTGCTCGGGGGCGAGGCCCCAGCGCCAGGCGTCGTGCAGCAGCGTGATCCACAGGGGCGTGGCGTCGACCGTGCCGTAGTAGCAGGGCGGCAGCGCGAAGGTGTCGTCGAACCGCTGGGCGGCGCGGCGCACTTCGTGCAGGATCTTGCCCGGCTGCTCCTCGGTGTCGGGGTCGGTCGCACCGCCCTGGCGGCGCGCGAGGGTGCGCAGCGTACCGGCCGCGAGGTCCGTCCCGAGCGGCAGCAGCATCCTGGCCGCCCACAGCGAGTCGCGGCCGAAGAGCGTGAGGAACCAGGGGGCTCCGGCGGCGAGGAACTGGTCGGCCGGGTCGGCGGGATCGGTGAGGCGCAGCCGGTCCAGGTCGGCGGTGGACTGGTCGAGCCAGTGGTCGAAGCGCCGGTCCGCGCTGCGCAGCCGGGGGGTGCGCCAGGGCAGGCTGCCGGCGGGCGGCGCGGGGAACTGGTCGCCCTCGTCGTGGGCCGCCTCGCAGCGCAGGACGGCGGTCCAGGTCTCGCCGGGCGCCAGCGCGAGGTCGTACGTGAGCCGTCCGGCGGCCGGGTCGGTGGCCGTGGCGGCGGGCGTGCTGCCGAGCCGTACGGCGAACGCCTCCTGGGACCAGGCGAGTCCGTCCCCGGTGGCGGTGGCGGGCACGGGCGCGGGGCGGTGCCCTGACTTGACGCGCTCCATCGGCGCGAGGTCGGTGGTGGCGGTGACGATCAGCTTGACGCGGACGTCCTGCCGTCCCGCGTTGGTGACGTCCAGGGTCTCCGCCAGCTGTCCCGGGGTGACGTGGCGGCGGCGGCGCAGGGTGACGGCGGGGTCGGGGGTGTGTTCGCCGAGACCGCGCAGCACGGCCCGGAAGGACGCCCGTTCGGCGCCGTCGAGGGCGCCGCGCACGGGTGCGAGCGCCACCCCTTCGGCCTCGACGGTCAGCCGGGACAGGGCCCGGGTGTCGCCGTGGTAGAAGCCGTCGGCATCAGGGCTTTCCCCGGCGGGGGCGCCCGTACCCGTACCCGCTCCGGGGAGGTCGCCGATCTGTCCGTCGGCCCGCGAGATCGCGAAGCTCGGCGCGTACAGCGTCACGCGGGAGTCGTGCAGGAACGGCTGGAGACCGGACGGCCCCTGGAGGTTTCCGTCCGGCGGGCCGCCCCCCTCGACCGGCTTCGTTATGTCGTGGGTCTTGACAGTGATGTCCAAAACAGCAGAACCTCTCAGGCATTGGAGCGTTCCAAAGAGCCTAACGACGACTTCAGCTCCCTGACAACACCATTGGAACGCTCCAATAACTTCATCCACTCGCCCGCCCGGTTCCGGAGAGAACACATGGTCCGCACCCCCAACACCCCGTCGCCCAAGGCCGGTCCGGTGACCCTGGCCATGGTCGCGCGACGGGCCGGGGTCTCTCCGCAAACCGTGTCGAATGCCCTCAACTCGCCCGATCTGCTGCGCCCCGAGACCCTGGAGCGGGTGCGCAGGACCATCGACGAGATGGGCTACCGCCCGCACCGGGCGGCGCAGACCCTCCGTACCCGTTCCAGCAAACTCATCGGGTACGGAATCCGGCCCACCGCGCCGGGCGCGTCCGCCCCGGTCATGGACCGCTTCCTGCACGCCCTGTCCCAGACCGCCGACGAGGCCGGTTACCGGATCCTGTTGTTCGCCTCACCCCCGCCCGAGGGTCCTGACGCCCTCGACGGGTACGAGGAACTGCTCGATCTGCACCATGTGGACGGGTTTGTACTGAGCGGCACCGACCGGGGCGACCAGCGCCAGGCCTGGCTCCAGAAGCGCGATGTTCCCTTTGTCGGCTTCGGCCGGATGTGGGCGGGGCGTCAGATCGGTGACTGGGTCGACGTCGACGGCGCCTCGGGCACGGACGCCGCCGTCGAGCACCTGGTGGCGCGCGGGCACCGGAAGATCGCGTTCCTGGGCTGGCCGCGCGGCTCCGGCGTCGGTGACGACCGTGCGGAGGGCTGGCAGCGCGCCATGCGCCGGCACGGTCTGCCGGTACGGAGCCGGCGCGCGTACAGCGTGGACGACATCTCGTCGGCGCAGGCCGCCGCCGTACCCCTGCTCGAAGCGGGTGCCACGGCGGTGGTCGCGGCGAGCGACATGCTCGCGCTCGGCTGCTACCACGCGTTGCGGGAGCGCGAGGCCGTACCGGGTACGGACGTCGCGATCGTCGGCTTCGACGACTCCCCCACAGCCGCGCTCCTCTCGCCGGGCCTGTCCACCGTGGCCCAGCCGCTGGAGGCCGTCGGCCGCGAGTGCGTACGGCTGCTGCTGGCCCGGATGGGAGGGCCTGGACGGGCTCCCGAGCGGGTCCTGCTCGAACCGTCGCTGGTCGTACGGGACAGCACGCCGGCGTTACGCGGCTGAACAGCCGTCCCGCCGAGCCGCCACCACTGAGCCACGGGGCCCCGGCGCCCCCGCTCACCCATGCCCTCAGGGCCCCTCGAACGCCACCCCCCTCTCTGACAGCGCGCCTTCAGGGCAGCTGAGCCGCACGTTTCATCCCCCTATGGAGGAATTCATGGCCCGCCACACGGCCCTAGCCGCCCTCGCCACCTGCGCGGCGCTGCTGACCGCGACCGGCTGTTCGTCCGGTTTCGACAGCGGCAAGGAACCCGCACAGGAGAAGTCCAAGCAGCAGAGGCTGACCGTCCTGATCGCCACCTCGGGGGACGCCGAGACCCAGGCCGTCAAGACCGCCGCCGCCGCGTACGCGAAGAAGTCCGGCAACTCCGTGACCGTCGAGGTCGCCAAGGACATGAACCAGCAGCTGGCCCAGGCGTTCGCCGGGAACAAGCCGCCGGACGTCTTCTACGTCAACTCCGACCAGTTCGCCAACTACGCCAAGGGCGGCTCGCTCTACCCGTACGGCGACCAGATCTCGGACGCGGACGACTTCTCGGAGCAGCTGCGCTCCTCGTTCTCGTACGACGACAAGCTGATGTGCCTGCCCAAGGACACCTCCACCCTCGGCCTGGCGATCAACTCCGACCTGTGGAAGAAGGCCGGGCTGACCGAGAAGGACTACCCGACCACCTGGGAGCAGCTGAAGACCGTCGCCGACAAGCTCACGGGCGACGGTGTCACCGGCCTGGTGACCAGCGACGAGTACCAGCGGCTCGGTGTCTTCATGCGGCAGGCCGGCGGCTGGGTCACCGACGCGGGCCAGACGAAGATGACCGCCGACACGCCGGAGAACGCCGAGGGGCTGACGTTCGTCCAGGGCCTTCTGAAGTCCGGTTCGATGAAGTTCGCCAAGGCGGTCGACACCAGCTGGGGCGGTGAGGCGCTCGGCAAGGGCAAGGCCGCGATGACCATCGAGGGCAACTGGCTCGACGGCGGCATGAAGCTCGACTACCCGGACGTGAACTACCAGATCCTGCCGCTGCCCGCCGGTCCCGCGGGCAAGGGCACCCTCGCCTTCAGCACGTGCTGGGGTGTGGCCGCCGACAGCGCGCACCACGAGGCGAGCGTCGACCTGGTCAAGTCGCTGACCTCGGCGAAGCAGCAGCTGGCGTTCGCCGACGCGTTCGGTGTGATGCCGAGCCGTACGAGCGCGCTCACCAGCTTCGCCGAGCAGCAGCCCCGCGCCAAGGCGTGGGTCGACGGCAGCGCGTACGCGCAGGGTCCGGTCACGATCGCGGGCTTCGACAAGGTGCTCAGCCAGTTCAACACCGAGCTCCAGTCGCTGCGCACGGCCGATCCGAAGAAGATCCTGGCCGACCTTCAGCGCAACGGCGAACAGGCCATAGCGAAGGGCAACTGAGCCCGATGTCCCTCCGCCCGACAAGCTCGCGGCGCGGCGGGCGCGACCGGGACGGCGCGTGGGGCTGGCTCTTCGTCAGCCCCATGGTGCTCGTCCTCGGCTCGTTCCTGGTGCTGCCGATCCTCATGGCGCTCTGGGTGAGCCTGCTGCACTGGGACGGGCAGTCCAACCCGTTCTCCGGCCAGGCCGACTTCGTGGGCCTGGACAACTACCGCACGCTCTTCACCCAGGACGGTCTCGACCGCACGCTCTTCGCGACCGCCCTGCGCAACAACGCGTACTACGTCCTGCTGACCGTGCCGTTGCAGACCGGACTGGCACTGGGGCTGGCGCTGATCGTCAACCAGCGGATGCTGCGCGGCCGCGGCCCGCTCCGTACGATCTTCTTCTTCCCGTCCGTCACCAGCTCGATCGCCGTCGCGACGGTGTTCCTCTTCCTCTTCCAGGGAAGCGGTGCCGTCAACGCCCTGTTGTCGTGGATCGGCATCAAGGGGCCGAACTGGTTCGCCGATCCGCGCGGGGTGCTCTCGCTGATCCTCGGCGGGCTCGGCGTCGTCGAGCCCGAGCACCCCACGGGGCTGCTGGCCGAGCACTCGGTGATGGGACTGTCGTGGTTCGAGTGGCTGTCGGGTCCCTCGATCGCGATGTGCACGATCATCCTGCTGGCCGTGTGGACGACATCGGGCACGTTCATGCTGATCTTCCTCGCGGCGCTCCAGGACATCCCGCGCGAGCTGGAGGAGACGGCGGCCCTGGAAGGGGTCAACCGGCGCCAACTGCTGCGGTACGTGACCCTGCCCGCGCTGCGTCCCGTGCTGTTCCTGGTGCTCACCCTGGGCCTGATCTCCACCTGGCAGGTCTTCGACCAGGTGTACGTGATGGGCCAGGGCGCCCCGGGCAACACCACGCTCACGCCCGCGTTCCTGTCGTACTCCGCGGGCTTCGACAACGCCGACTTCGGCCAGGGCTCGGCGATCGCGTTCGTCCTGCTCGCCCTGATCCTCGTGCTGACCGGCTTCCAGCGCTGGGCGCTGCGGGAGCGCGGCGTACGCACCGGGAGGAAGCGATGAGTACCACGAGCGAGAAGCAGGGCCGGCCCGTGCTCGGGCGCTTCCCCGTATCTCTGCGGGTGCTGGGATACGCCCTGGTGGTGGGGGTGGCGCTGCTCTATCTGCTGCCGTTCGCCCTCCAGTTGGTGACCGGCTTCAAGACGGATCCGGACGCCGCGGCGCATCCGCTGTCCCTGCTGCCCACGACTCCGACGACGGCCGCGTACCAACGGCTGTTCGGGCTGAGCGAGTCCGCGGACGGGGTGCCGTTCCTGCGCTGGCTCGGCAACTCGGCGTTCGTGGCCGTGGTGGTGACCGGGGCCCGGGTGCTGTTCGACTCGATGGCGGGGTACGCGCTGGCGCGGCTGCGCTTCCGGGGCCGTTCGGTGCTGTTCGCGTTTGTCCTCGCGGTGATGGCGGTGCCCGGAGTGGCGCTGCTCATCCCGAAGTTCCTGGTGCTGAACACGTTCGGGATCTTCGACACGTACACCGGCATGATCCTGCCGCTGGTGGTGGACGCGGCGGGCATCTTCATCATGAAGCAGTTCTTCGAGTCGGTGCCGCGTGAGGTGGAGGAGGCCGCGAAGGTCGACGGGGCGGGGGTGTTCCGGATCTTCTGGTCCGTCGTGCTGCCGATGGCGCGGCCCGCGCTGATCACCCTGACAATCCTGTCGTTCCAGGGGTCGTGGAACGAGTTCACGCACTTCCTGGTCGCCACGCAGTCCGGTCAGTACGAGACGCTCACCACGGGCCTGGCCCGGTTCGTCTCGGGCGGCCTGGGCGGCGGTACGCAGTACCCGCTCAAGCTGGCGGCGGCGCTGCTGTCCACCCTTCCGGTGGCCGCGCTGTTCTTCTGCTTCCAGCGCTACTTCGTGAGCGGGGCGAACGCGGGGGCCGTGAAGGAGTGAGGCGCCGGACCCCCGCGGGGATGCCGTACGCGTGACAGGCCGGTCGGCGGGGGCCGACCGGCCTGTGCGGTGGTGGGGGGCTGTGGTGCCGGCGGGAACGGGTCAGCCGAGCAGGGCCTGGCCGTGCTTGACGACGTCCGAGCCGCCCTTCAGGACACCTTTGGCGGCGCCGATCTTCTTGCCGAGGAGCCCGTCCGCCACCGGCTTGGTCTTCTCGCCGACGGTGGCGGCGGTCTGCGCCGCGCTGCTCAGGGTGGTGCCGAAGTCGGCCGACTGCGCGGCCTGGGCGGCGGGGGCGACGGCGGCGAGGAGGGCGGAGCCCGCCGCGGCGGTGGTGAGGATTCGACGTACGTTCATGAGCGATACAACGCGCGGGACGCCGGGAGGACACGCGGCGCGGGGGTGACCGCCGCGGATTCCACCCGGGAGAACGCGGAGAGTGCGCGGCTCCCGGCGTTCCGGGGGCCGCGCACTCTCGGGGTGCTTCAGGGGTTGAGCGTCAGCAGTAGAGGTTGGCGCCCGGCGCGACACCCAGGATCTGGGTGAAGCGGTTGTAGGCGTCGACCCGGCTCTGGACCTGCGCCGGGTTCCGGCCGTCGCACTCCAGCGAGCCGTTGATGCTGCGGATCGTCTGGCCGAAGCCGGCGCCGTTGACCATCGCGTTGTGCGGGGTCATCGTGCCCGGGCCGCTCTGGGTGTTCCAGTACCAGAGACCGGTCTTCCAGGCGACGGCGGAGTCGTTCTGGACGAGCCACGGGTTGTTGAGCAGGTCGATGCCCAGCGCGTCGCCCGCGGCCTTGTAGTTGAAGTTCCAGCTCAGCTGGATCGGGCCGCGGCCGTAGTACGCGGCCTGGCCGGCGGGGCAGCCGTACGACTGGTTCGGGTCGCAGTAGTGGGGGTAGTTGGCCTGGTTGATCTCCACCACGTACACGAGACCGCCGGTCTCGTGGTTGACGTTGGCGAGGAAGGCCGCGGCCTCCTGGCGCTGGGTCGTGGTGCTGCCCGTCTTGGTGAAGCCCGGGTAGGCGCTCAGCGCGTTGGTCAGGCCGCTGTAGGAGTAGAACGAGTTCCGGTTCGGGAACATCTGGTTGAACTGGGCTTCACTGACGACGAAGCCGCCGGTGGGCGGGGGCGTGGAGCCGCCGGAGGGCGTGTTCCACTTCTGGTTGGCGCCGCCGGTGCAGGTCCAGATCTGGATGCGCGCGCCGTTGGCGGAAGTGTTGCCCGTGACGTCGAGGCACTTGTTCGCCGTCGGGTTGACGATGTCCTTGGCGCCGGAGATCGCCCACTTCTGGTTGGCGCTGCCGGCGCAGTCCCAGATCTGGAGCTTGGTGCCGTCGGCGGTGCCGCGATCGACGAGGTCGAGACACTTGCCCAGGGCGCGCAGGGTTCCGTCGCCCGCGACGGTCCACTGCTGCGCCGCGCTGCCGTTGCAGTCGTAGAGCTGTACGGCGGTGCCGTTGGCGCTGCTCGCGGCCGCGACGTCCAAGCACTTGCCGGCGATGCCGGTGATGCTGCCGACCGGGTCGGCGGCGGAGGCCGGCACGGTGAGAGTGACCGAGAAGAGAGCCGCCACGGCGAGCGCGACGGCGGTACGGGCAAGGCTGAGACCCCTGAGCGATTTTCTGATCATGTCGACTGGATGTATCCCTTCACGCCATTAAGTACGGTTCGGGGCCGAACCATTACTTGTTGAGAAGCCGTCATGGCGCAACGAGCCGCCACACGCGAAGCTTGCGACGGGAGTCAACCGGCATTGGTCTAGACTTGTCAAGGACTCAACAAACGAACACCTGTCCCGAACACCCTTCTGGCCTGCTGTTTTACGGTTTGTACGGCTCCGTCTTGGGGGCGTCGATCGCGCCGTCGGGGCCGATCTTCGGCAGCGCGGTACGGGGCTTGGGCATCAGGGCCTTCTTGAGATCCTGGTGGCCCTTCTCGTCCAGCCCGTACATCGCCTCGTAGATCTTGCGGACGGCGGGGCCGGAGGCGCCGGATCCCGTACCGCCCTGGGAGATCGTCATCACGATCGTGTAGTCCTTGGTGTACGAGGCGAACCACGACGTGGTCTGCTTCCCGTGGACCTCGGCGGTACCGGTCTTGGCGTGCATCGGGATCCTGTCCTGCGGCCAGCCGCCGAACCGCCACGCGGCCGAACCGCGCGTCGCCACACCCGCCAGCGCCTCGTCGATGTTGTCCCGGGTCGCCTTGTCCATCGGGAGCTTGCCGTCCGGCTTGGGGGCGATCTTCTTCACACTCTTGCCGTCGGCGCTGACGATCGCCTTGCCCACGGTGGGGGTGTAGAGCGTGCCGCCGTTGGAGATCGCCCCGTAGATGGCGGCCATCTGGATCGGGGTGACGAGCGTGTCGCCCTGGCCGATCGAGTAGTTGACGGCGTCACCGGCGCGCATCTTGTTGCCTTCGAGGCAGCCTTCGTACGCGATCCGCTCCACGTACGTGCCGTTCTTCTTGCCCTGCTTGCACCAGGCCGACTTGTTGGCTTTCCAGAAGTCCTGCTTCCACTGCCGGTCGGGCACCCGCCCGGTGACCTCGTTGGGGAGGTCGATGCCGGTCTCCTTGCCCAGACCGAACTGGTGGGCCGTCTTGTAGAACCAGTCGGCGGGCTTCTTCTTGGGGTTGTTGCCACCGTCCTTCTGCCACTCCTGGTGGGCCAGGCCGTAGTAGACGGTGTCGCACGAGACTTCGAGGGCCTTGCCGATGGTGATGTCGCCGTAGCCCTGGGACTCGAAGTTCTTGAAGACCTGGTTGCCGATCGAGTACGAACTGGGGCACGGATAGCTGCCGTTGAAGTCGTAGCCCGCGTTGACGGCGGCGGTCGAGGAGACGACCTTGAAGATGGATCCCGGCGCCGCCTGGCCCTGGATCGCCCGGTTCAGGAGGGGGAAGTTGGAGCTCTTGCCGGTCAGCTTGGCGTAGTCCTTGGCCGAGATGCCGCCGACCCACGCGTTCGGGTCGTACGTCGGCTGCGACGCCATCGCCACCACCCGGCCGGTCTTGGCCTCCATCACGACCACCGCGCCCGAATCCGCCTTGTACTTCGAGCCGGTGACGGTGTCGAACTGCTTGCGGGCGGTCTTCATCGCGTTGTTGAGCTCGTACTCCGCGACGGCCTGGACCCGCGCGTCGATCGACGTGATGACGTTGTCCCCGGGCCGGGCCTTCTGGGTCTTCGCCTGTCCCAGGACGCGCCCCAGGTTGTCGACCTCGTACCGGGTCACGCCCGCCTTACCGCGCAACTGCTCGTCGTACGTACGCTCCAGGCCCGAGCGGCCCACCTGGTCCGAGCGCAGGTACGGCGAACTGGTGTCCTGCGCCTTGGTGATCTCCTCGTCCGTGACCGGCGAGAGATAGCCGAGCACCTGCGAGGTGTTGGCCTTGCCCGGCGCGGCGTACCGCCGTACCGCCGTGGGCTCGGCGGTGATACCGGGGAAGTCCTCGGCGCGTTCACGGATCTGGAGGGCCTGCTGGGTGGTGGCCTCGTCGGTCACCGGGATCGGCTGGTAGGGCGAACCGTTCCAACAGGGCTGCGGCGTCTTGGCGTCGCACAGCCTGACCTTGTCCACGAGATCCTGGGCCTTCAGGCCCAGGACGCCCGCGAGCCGGGTCAGTACGGCCTTGCCGTCGTCCGGCATCTTCGTCAGGTCGGTGCGGCTGGCCGAGACGACCAGCCGCGTCTCGTTGTCCGCGAGCGGCACCCCGCGGGTGTCCAGGATCGAGCCCCGTACGGCCGGCTGGACCACCCGCTGGGTGTGGTTGTTCTTGGCCTCGTCCGTGTATTCCTGGCCGTTGCGGATCTGGAGGTACCAGAGGCGGCCGCCGAGCGTGAGCAGCAGGGAGAAGACGAGCAGCTGAATGACGACGAGACGGACCTGGACCCGGGGAGTCCGTCCCGTCTCCGGTATGTTGCTCACTCACGTCTCCCAGATCGCGCCCTGCCGGCGGCCCGGTTCGGTGGCCGGGCGGCCGATTTCCTCAAGAATCCCACAACCCGCGCCGGCGCCCGGACTCCCTTGCGGGAGCGGCCGCCTGACGATCCGTCACGTCACTTCGACCCCGCCGCGCGGACGGTCAGGCTTCCTCGAAGTAGGCGTCCAGCACCTCGTCCAGCTCCGCCGTCCACTCGTTGAGCGCGCTCCGGGCCGGCGCGTCGACGTCCACGTGGTACTGGCGGCGCGTGATCGTGTGGACGGTGACGGTGAACCGGCGTCCGAAGCGGGGAACCCCGACCTCGACCGCGCCGATCTCGTCCCAGCGGAAGTCCGCCGCCTCGTCGTCCAGGGTGAAGCGGACACCGTCGCGGTCGGCGGTGATGGAGGCGCGGCGGTCGCTGACCTCGAAGGCGGGGCCTTCGGAGGCGTCGGCCGGGGCGGCCTTGTCGGCGGTGTCGCCGGTGGGCGCGTCGCCGGACTCCGCCGCCGGTTCCGCGTCCGCCGGCGTGATGGCGTCGGAGACGGACCCGGACGCGGCCGTCAGCTCGCCGGGCCGCTCGTCCGACGGCTCGGGTGCGTCCTCGGCCGCCTGAGGGGCCGTCTGCTTCTGGGGCTTCTTCGCTTCGTGCTCCGGAGCACTCTCCTCGTCCTCAACAGGGCGGGGGACCATGAGCCCAGGGATAAATCCCGGATCAGTCCCCGCGGCGTGTACGGGCTGGCTGTTCGGATCGATGCGCTGGTCCACGGGCGCAGTATGGCCGACGAACCTGTGCGGGGGAACGCCGGGCCCCCCGCGGACCCCTCCAGGGACTCAGGGTCCGGAACCCGGGTCCGGGTGGACCGGGTCCACCATCCCCGCCCTCGCGGCCTCCAGCTGGGCGGCGAAGGCCACCCCCAGGAAGAGCGCGATCCCGGTGAGATTGGCCCAGAGCAGCAGGGCGACGAAGGCGGTGAGGGGCCCGTACACGTCCCCGAACGATCCGCTCCGCTCGACATAGAAGGCGAGCAGCCAGGTGGCCACGACCCAGAGCACCAGATGGACCGCCGAGCCGAAGGCCAGCCACGTGTAGCCCGGCTGGTCCCTGCGGGGCGACCAGCGGAAGATCACCGCCGAGGCGACCCCGGCGAGGGTCACTCCGACGGGCACCTCCAGCGGGCCCCACCAGTCGAGCCACTGCCGCGACCAGCCCAGCGCCTCCACGACGGAGTCGCCCACCGCCTCCCCCGCGACCAGGACCAGGAAGCCCAGGGCCATCGGCACGCCCGCGCCGAGCGCCAGCAGCAGGCCGCGGCCGTACTTCGCCGGGAAGGGGCGGTCGCGCTCCACTCCGTAGATGCGGTTGCAGCCCCGCTCTATCTGGCCCATGGCGGACGCGAGGTTCAGTACGGCGAACCCGAGCCCCATCCAGATCGCGACGGCGCCCGAGACGTCGGCGCCCGCGCTGCGGCGGGTGCCGTCGAGGGCCTCCTGGACGACCTCCGCGCTGGCTCCGGGAACGATCTTGGCGAGGGTCAGCTCGATGATCCGCCCGATGCTCTCGGTGTGGACGGTCGCCGTCACCCCGACCAGCGCGATGGTGAACGGGAGCATGCCGAGGACCACCTGGAAGCCCAGCGAGCGGGCCTGGCTGAACCCGTCCGCGTACCGGAAGCGGGCGAAGGCGTCGAGCAGCAGCTTGCGGCCTCCGTAGCGGCGCAGCGCCATCAGCGCCTCGTCGCCGGACAGCTCTTCCCCGATCATGTCCCGCGTCTGCGGTACGTGTACGACGGTCCCCATGGCGCCCACCTTCCCCGCGCATGATGTCAGGACACGGGGAGATCGCGGAACGGCGTCAGGAGGAGGGCCCCCAGGACCGCGGCGACCCCTATGACCGCGGCGACCCCGACGACCCGGACCCGGACGCGCGCAGCTCCTCGTTGATGCGCCGGGCCTCTTCGAGCTGGTCCTCCAGGATCACGATGCGGCACGCGGCGTCGATCGCGGTGCCGCCGTCGACCAGCTCCCTGACCCGGGCGGCGAGGCGCAGCTGGTACCGGGAGTAGCGGCGGTGGCCGCCCTCGGAGCGCAGCGGGGTGATCAGCCGCGCTTCCCCGAGGGTGCGCAGGAACGCGGGGGTGGTGCCGAGCATCTCAGCGGCCCGCCCCATCGTGTACGCGGGGTAGTCGTCGTTGTCCAGGCTGTCGGTGAGACTCCGGCTCTTCGGGTTCCGGTTCTCGTTCCCGGGCTCGCCCTGGGGCTTGTTCACACTCCGGACTCTAACCACACCAGCAGACAATGTCTACTGCGACCATAGTAGATTATCGCTCACCCGAGCGGGAGGTAGCGGACACGCGAACGGGCCCGCTCCAGGGTGCGGAGCGGGCCCGTCGGGCGCGGGTGCGCGGAGTCGATCAGTACGGACCGTTCACATTGTCGATCGAGCCGTACTTGTCGGCGGCGTAGTTGCACGCGGCGGTGATGTTGGCGACCGGGTCGTAGCTGTTCATCGACGTACCGGACACGTGGTAGGCCTGGAAGGTCGGGTCGATGACCTGGAGCAGCCCCTTGGACGGGATGCCGGCGGCGGCGTTCGAGTCCCAGTTGTTGATGGCGTTCGGGTTGCCCGAGGACTCCCGCATGATGTTGCGGTAGATGCCGTCGTAGCTGCCGGGGATGCCGTGCGCGGCCATGACGTCCAGCGACTCCCTGATCCAGCCGTCCAGGTTGTTCGCGTACGTCTTCGCCGCGGCCTGTACGGCGGGGGCGGGGGCGGGCGCGGTGGTCCTGGCGGTGGTGGCGGCGGGCGTCGCGGCCCGGCCGCCGAGGGTCAGCCTGAGACCGGGGTGGATCACCGACGGGTTGGCACCGACGGCCTTCCGGTTGTCCTGGTAGAGCTTCTTCCAGCCACCGCTCAGGGAGTGGGTACGGGCGATCTTCGCGAGGGAGTCGCCGGCGACCACCGTGTAGGTGGTGACACTCCTCTTCTCCGCGGTGACGGTGGTACCGGTGGCGGCGCTGGCGGTGTGAGCGGCCACCAGCGGAAGGGCGAGCGCGACACCTCCGGTCCCCACGGCGACAAGGCGCCGGGCGAGCGGGCTGATCCTGGAACGACGGTGCTTACCCTTGATGGGCATGACGAAATCCTCTCCGTCGCCTGCGAGGTGAGCTGTCGGGTTCGGGCTGGAGATGCCCGGCCGCACGTTCCGTGCGACTTCACCCCGAGCCGGTCCGGTGACGGATCGGCGACTTACCTGGGTCCCCCGCTCCTGCCGTACGTGAGTGGGTGAGTGTGTTTCCGGACAGCGGCAGGATTCGGCGATCCACCCGGAGTGGGGTGAACGTAAGCGAGAAAGCCGCGCCGAAACAAGTCCTGAATTCACACCGAGATCTCATCCGCGATTCAAAGCGGCCATGACCCGGTGTGCCGACCCGGGACGGGAAAGCCAACTTTCCCTGGACGTGAGGGAAGTGACCGAAACGTGAAGGAACGCGCCCGGGGCGCGACGTGACACACATCACCGTACCGACGGGATCACCCCCACCTTCACACCAGGCAGAAGGCAGCAACTCACCCGAATAGGACACATATCAGCACCCGGAAAAACGACTACAAAACGGCCACATGGGCTGCCGTCCCGTCTCGCACGACGCCCGACCGCGCTCGGAGGCCGACCGCGCTCTTCCCCTCCGCGGGACCGGCGCGAGGGGAACCGAGTTCTGCCGCTAATTGCCGGATGACGAATGGTGAGGTCGAAGTCGGCGCGACAGCACAGGTTTTGGCGAATGCCTTTCCCCCGGAGTGGCGCGAACCCCCGCTCGGCTGGGACGCCGTGCCCGACTGGGAGAGGGATCACGGAATTGCGCTGCCCGAGCCGTATGACGCACGCGGCCGCCGCGGCACGGTCGGGAGAAACCGTGGCGCGGCGGCCGGGGAGCAGGGTGGGTCAGGGGCGGGTCGCGTACGGATCAGGTACGGACCGGTCCTCGGTCAGGCGCAGTACTGGGCCTGTTTGCCGATGGAGCGGTACATGCAGTCGGCGTTCTCCACGAGTTGGAGGACCGCGTCGCGGTTGCGGGACGTCTCGCGTTCGATCACCTCGTCGGGCGGGTAGAAGCCGCCGCCCGAGGAGCCGGCCGGGTACATCTCGAAGGTGTAGCTGAAGATCTTCTGGGTGCCCCACAGCCAGTCGTCGATCGAGCCGTCCGTGATGTAGAGGTCGCTCGACTGCTCCGCCGTGTAGCCGTTGCTCGCGCCCATCTTCCGGCCGACGGCGGCGAAGGCGTCGCGGTCGTCCTGGGTCAGTCCCGGCGCGGTGTCGGCGTTGGTCCAGCCGAACGGCCAGAGCACCAGCTGACTGTACGTGTGGAAGTCGATGGCCGCCTTGATCTGCTGCTTGCCTCCGACCACCCGCGAACGGACGAAGTCGGCGACGACCTTCACCTCGGGGGCGGACTCGGCGGCCCGGCCGCGGTACGTCTCGGAGCTGGCCGTGCCCGAAGAGCCGCCGCAGCAGCCGAACTTGTAGTCCCAGTTGCGGTTGAGGTCGGTGCCGATCGCCGTCGAACCGGTGTTGGGCTGGCGGTTCTTGCGCCAGCTGCGGTACGAGCCGGAGGCGACGTCGTACTCGCCGCCGTCCGGGTTGAGGTCCGGCACGATCCAGATCTCGCGGTTGTTGACGGCGCTCGTGATGCGCGAGTCGGAGCCGTACCCCGCGCCCAGTTCCCGTATCAGGTACAACGCCATCTCGACCGTGAGGTGTTCACGCGCGTGCTGGTGGTGGGTGAACAGGATCTCGGGCTCGGCCTCGTCCGTCGCGACGTTGTCGCTGATCTTGACGGCGATGATGTTCCGGCCCTCGTAGGTCCTGCCGATCACCCGCTTGGACATGAGGTTCGGGTACTGCTGGATCCGCTGGTCGATCTCCGTGTTCATCTCCGCGTAGTTGTGGTAACGGGAGTCCGCGGAGGGGAAGTCGAAGGGCGCGACGGCCGCCTTGCCGTTGTTCCTGGCGGGCGGCGCGGGGAGCGCGGTGAGCCGGTGGCCGAGGGCGCGGAGGCGCTTGGCCTGCGTGGTGTCGGCGCTGACGACCACCGTGTGGTCGCCGACCTCGTCGATCGACACACCGGTCGCGAGGAGGGCGGTCCGGTCGGCGACGGTGGAGGGACCGTTGATGGTGTACTGCCGGATCACCTCCTCGGTGGCGGCGGCCGACGCGAGGTCCTTCGCGCCGGGCGCGCCGGAGGACGTCGCGGTGGCGGTGAGCGGCGCCGCGACGGCGAGCGCCACCAGCGCCGCGAGGGTGGCGGTCCTTCTGGCGGTCTTTCCGCCGTGGATGCGTAGTCGCATGCTCTCTCCTGCTCGCGGGGGAAGTCTGGGGGTCTCCCCATGCGACGCATCGTGGGACCCTGGCATGAACCCGTCAAGGGACGGTCTTCGGCCACCGCTTTCCGGCGGTACGGAGCGTCAAGTGGCGCGCGGGCCCGGCGAGTTCGGTTCGGGTCAGGTCGGTTCGGTTCGGTTCGGTTCGGTTCGGTTCGGTTCGGGGACGAACGCGTCAGGCCGGTTCCAGGACGATCCACGTCCTGCCCGGGTGCAGCCGCATCGTCGTGCCGCTCCCCGACCCCCCGTCCCGCGTGTACGTCGTGCCCGCGCCCTCCGAGGGCCTGCTCCACCGCACGGTGTACGACCGGCCGTCGCGCAGCACCACCCCGGAACCGCTGCCCACGGTCTCGGAGAACGGCACGAATCCGGTACGGCTCCGGAACCGCGACTCCCTGACCTTCACGCGCTGCACGATCACGTTGTCGGCCGTCCAGGGGGACTTCGTACCGTCGAGAGCGACCGTGTACCGCGACCCGTTCCACGTGAAGGTGAAGCGGGAGTGCGGCATCGACGCCGTGGTCGTGGTGTTCGCCGTTCCGCCGGACGGCGTCTTCGCGGAGAAGCGCAGCCCGATGTCCTTCGCCTCGC
Source organism: Streptomyces sp. NPDC088261 (assembly GCF_044740805.1). Taxonomy (NCBI): domain Bacteria; kingdom Bacillati; phylum Actinomycetota; class Actinomycetes; order Kitasatosporales; family Streptomycetaceae; genus Streptomyces; species Streptomyces sp. NPDC088261. Next base: position 311,367 of record NZ_JBIURL010000007.1, on the reverse strand, counting down.
CCGCGCCGTCGGTGAGGCCCTTGGGATGGATGAACTCGTTGTGCGGGGCAGGCCGGTCGCGGTCCCGGAAGAAGGCGCTCGTGCCCGTCCTGGCGACGATGTCCGAATCCTCCAGCACGGGCAGCAGTTGGCTCTGCGCCCCGGAGAACGCGAGCGCCGGCCGGTCGTACTCGGCGAGGATCTGGAGATCCGTCTCGCGGGCGCTCCGTACCGGGCCGATCGTGTCCGGCAGGTGGTCGCTGTCGAAGACGGCCATGAGCCGTGAGAGCCCGCCCTCCACCTCGATGCCGTACACGAGGTCGGCGCTGTTGAGACCGACCTGCGGGCGGGCCGCCGCCACGTTGTCGATCTTCACGGCGAGCACCCGGCCCGCGCCGCCCGGCTCACCGGTGAGGACGGACGTGGACGAATCCCCGCTGCCGCCGTCGTTGTCCGACGACGAGCAGCCCGCGGCCAGCGCGACGACCAGCACTCCCGCCACGCCGGTCCCGAACACTCTTCGACTGTCCACTGACGCTCCTCAGGTTCGTACCGCCGGCCCCTCCCCCTGAGGATGATGACGCGCCGTCGCCCGCCGGGCGGGGAGCAACGCCCTACGGCCGGCCGTGGGCCGGGAGGACGCGGTCCACGTGGATGCCCGGGACGTCGACCTCGGAGCTGTGCAGCGGCTGCTTGTCCATCGCGTGCGTCTGGACGAGGGTCAGGCCGCCGGCCTTGGCCATCCTGGCGTCGGTCCCCGCCGGCCCGGAGCCGAGGGCGAGGTTGCCCGCACTGTCCACCCGTACGGCCCTGATCAGCGCGGCGTCACAGCGCAGCGCCTCCTCGCGCCGGTACTTCACGTGCCCCTGGGAGGGGTGCGACGGGTCGTCGTCCGGGCCGTCCGGGGGGATGGGGGCGAGGAAGGCGGCGATGCTGGCGTCCGCCGCCTCCAGCCGCTCGTTCAGGTCCGCCGGAGGCAGCCACCGTACGGTGATCTCCCCCGTGAGCCCTCCCGCCCGCCCGCCGTCCCCGGCGCAGGTCAGGCGGGCCACACCACCGGCCGCCAGCAGGGTGCGTACGGGTTCGCTGAGCAGCACGGCCTCGGAACACACCACGTGCAGTCCGGTCAGACCGGCCTCCCGGACCGCGTCGACCAGCGCCCACGGCAGGGTCTCGGTGTCCTCGCCGCCGATCGCCACCGCGGAGCCATGGGCGATGCCCGCGACCGCGTCGGCACCGGAAGCAGCTCTTTCCATGGCTCCAGTACACCACCGCGGGTCCCGCGCCACCTGGGGAGCGGGGCCGCGGGTGGCCGGCGGCGAAACGGGGTGATTTCCGGCTCCCTGTACACTCCGCGCTCATGGTAGGCGAGAATTATCACGATTTCTTCCTCGGATCGGCGAGTGCGGTCGGGGCATTGATCGGCCTGTTGTTCGTCGCGATCTCCGTGACCCCGAAGGCGGTCACCGGCAAGTCGGAACACCACAAGGAACGGCTGAAGGCGGCCACCGCGATGTCCGCCTTCCTGGACGCGCTCGTCGTGTCCATGGTGGCGCTGATGCCCGGCGACAACCTCGGTACGGGCTCGTCGATCATGGCGGTCGCGGGGATCCTCTCGACCGCCGCGCTCGCGGTGACCGGGCTGCGGGCGGGGGTCCTGCGGGACCCGGCCCGTCCCCTGTTCCGCTGGGCGCTGCTGATCAGCGCTTTCCTCGCCCTCTACACGATCCAGCTGGTGAGCGCCCTCCAGATCAACGGCACCGCGTCCGACGCGACGCACGTGAAGACCCACGCCATTCTGGTGATCTTCATGTTCATCATGGGGATCAGCAGGGCGTGGGAGCTGGTGGGAGGCAGTTCGCCCCGGTTGATCGCCACCTTCAGCCGTCCCGGCCCGGCGGAGCCGTCCGGCCCGGACGAGCAGGGCGACGCGGCGTGAAGGACGTGCGCGGGCCACGGTCCTGACCGAGTGGATCCCCGTCACCCGCACCGTATGCGGGTGACGGGGATCCAGGTGACGGCGGTCAGTAGACCCGTACGCTCACCGCACTGACCGTGAGGGGGCTGAGGCTTCCGGCGACGTTCAGGGAGGCGCCCGTGCAGTTCTCGCCCGCGTAGAGCGTCGCGGCCCGGGAGTTGGTGTTGACGGCCGAGAAGGCGCGGCCGGCCCAGCCGTGTTCGGCCAGGCTCACGCAGGCGCTCGTCGCCGGGGGGAGGGCCTGGACCGTGAACCGGGCACCGGCGTACCCGGCCCCCTCGAACAGACAGAGCGTGTTGCTGAATTCGCAGGAGCCGGCCAGGGCCGACTGGCCCGCCGGGGCCGCCTGGACCGTACCGGCACCCGCCACGAGCAGGAGGGCGGCGGCGGCCGTGGCGGTCAGGGCGCCGGACCGGCCGGGACGCCGGGTGCCGAGGCGGGTGAGAGCGCTGAGGGAAAGCATGGTGGTGCCCTTCTGTGAGGAGTGTGTCGGTGTGATTGATGTGATCGGCGATCAGTGTGATCGGTGATCGGTGGGGTCGTACGGAGGTACGGGGGTACGGAGGTGTCGGGCCCGGCCGTCAGTCGGTGGGCCCGGTCCCGCCCGCGCCGGTGGCGAGGAGCACCGCGGCCAGTCCCGTCAGGGCGGCGCAGACCCAGAAGACCTGGGTGTAGCCCGTCCAGGTGGCCACCGTCCCGGTGACCAGGCCGCCGAGCAGTGTGCCGGTCTTGAAGGCGCTGGAGTAGAGGGACGAGGCCACGCCCAGCCGGGAGGGCAGGCGGTCCTGGAGGATGACGACGGGGATGCTGAGGACCACGGCGGTCCAGAGCGCGTTGGGGATCTGGAGCAGGAGCAGGGCGGTACGGCCGGACGCGAGGGGCAGCAGGCAGAAGAAGACGGTGGCCAGTGCGGAGGCCGCGACGACCAGGCGGCGCTTGCCGAGCTTCTCGGAGCGGGCCCCCACCCACACCAGGGCGGGGATCTCCAGGGCGGCGCTCAGGCCGAGGAGCCAGCCCACGAAGCCCTGGCCGAGGCCGAGGTCGCGGGTGACGAAGAGCGCCAGGTTGATCTGGTACATCATGTTGGCCGTCAGCAGCAGCACAACGGCCGTGAGCAGGGCCGCCGTTCCCCGGTCGAGCCCGGCGAACGGGTTGCGGGTGGAAGGGGCGGTCGCGGCGGACTCACCGCCGGTCGGGCCGTCGGTCATGGTGCCAGTCGTGCCGTCGGCCGTGCTGTCGGCCGGCGCCGGGCGCGCGGCCGAGGGCAGGCCCCACCGGCTCAGCGCCGAGGCGACGAGCGACAGCGCGGCGGCCGCCAGGTACATCGCGGTGAAGCCCTGCCGGGCGATCAGGGTGAAGGCGAGCGGGGGTCCGATCACCCAGGACAGCGAGGTGATCGAGCGGAGGAAGCCGGTGAAGAAGGCCGCGCCCTGGCCGCGCGAGTCGGCCAGTTGCCTGCTGTACGCGAAGAGTTGGGCGAAGCTCGTACTGCCGACGCCGAAGCAGCACACCCCGGCGGCCAGCAGCAGGTAGTAGTCGCGCAGACCGGCGTAGGACAGCCCCCCGATCGCGAAGAGGAGCGTGCACAGGGCCAGCAGGCGCCTGCGGTCCCGTGCCCGGTCGGAGAGCACACCGATGACGAGGTCGACGCCGATCTCACCGACGGCCCGTCCGGCGAAGAACAGGCCGATCATCAGCGGGGTCGCGCCCACCTCGTCGGCGAGGAAGAGGCTGGCCGAGGTCGAGACCATCGCGCCCGACACCCCGACGGCTCCGGTGACCCCGACGAGCCGGCCGACCGCGCCTTCGCGGAGGAAGGACAGCCGGGCGCCCTTCGCGGCCGGGGACGCGGACGAGGCGGCGGAGACGTCGGAGGTCGGATCGGGTTCGGCGGTCATACCGGCTCTTCCTTGGTCCGGGCCGCCGGGGCGGCAGTGGGGGACGCGACAGCGGGACACACGATGCCACTCCGGCGACGGCGCCCTCCCGTCAGCCCCGTTCGGCGCCCGCCGGCGTGAGGACCTTGTGCGCGACCCGCTCCGCCTCGCGGAGGACGGCCTCCCGGTACCGCTCGCTCAGTGCGGTGACCGTGGGCAGGACGCGGCACTCCTCGACGCTCTTGTCGCCGTAGGGCAGGGCGAATCCGGCCAGCGGCAGCACGTCGAGCGGGGAGCGCGGGTCGAACAGCGCGTCGGTCTCCGGGGAGGGCCGGAGCGCCCCGCCCTCGGTCACGGCACCGACCACCAGACCGGTCCTGCCGTTGATCGTGCCCCGTACGACTCCGAGCGCGCGGCCCTTGCCCCCGGCGGCCCCGGCGAGTTCGCGCTCCACGTCCGGGTAGATCCGGTCCGTCTCCAACCAGCCGAAGACAAGCGCCAGTTCGAGGTCGAGGCGCGGCCACTTGCCGAGGTAGTAACGGTTGTTGACGTGGGCGGTGGCGCCGTTGACGGAGAGGTCCCGCGCGTGGGGCAGGTGCAGTCCGACGACGTCCTCCCGCAGGACGATCGGGGTCCCCGTCGAGGCGACCCGGAAACCCCACTCCTGGTCCTCGGGTCCCCATCCGTCGAAGCCCTCGTCGAAGAGGAGTCCGTGGCGGTGGAGCGTGTCGGCGGACAGGGCGAGGAAACCGCCCCGGGCGAACACCCAGGGAAAGCGGGCGATCGCCGACTCGTAGGCGGGCGACCAGCGTTCGTCCAGGACCTCGGTGGTTCCCGCGTCGAGCGCGGCGAGGGCTTCGCGGTAGTGGCTGAACGGCAGCGCCTCGACCACGTCCACCTGGCTGTCGACCACTTCGTCGTAGCCGATCATCTGGCCCACGACGCAGATGCTCTGGCCGTGCGCGTAGTGGCGGTCGTAGAGGTTGCGCAGGCAGTTGGGGGGCAGCACCATGTCCGCGTCGAGGAACACGTACACCTGACCCGTGGCCTGTCTGATCGCCAGGTTCCTGGCGCGGCTCAGGTTCCACTTCTCGTCCGACATGACGGTGACGATGTCGAGCCGGTCCATGAACTCCTGGCAGGTGGCGACGTACTCTCCCGAGTACTCCAGCGCGCCGACGACGACCTCGAACTCGGAGCGGTCCAAGGTCTGTTCCGCCAGCGCGGCGAACACCAGCCTGATGTTGTCCAGGCGTTGTTTGTAAGGGATCACGACACTGAACTTGGGGCGACCCATCTCTGCTCCTCGCGTGGCTGCCGGAGATCTCCCCGGGGGGAGGCGGACCCCAGCTTGGCACAATATTGCCAAGCTGGGCAAGTGCGGGGCAATCATCAGGGCCGCCCACCTCGCCGGAGCGTCGCTACCCGAGGTCCGCGATCAGTTGGTCCAGGACGTGCAGCGCGGCGGCGGCGCGTACCGGGTCCTGGTAGTACGGGTCGTCGGGCACGGGCAGCGAGCCGGCCAGCGCCCAGCCGCGACCGCGGGCCCAGGTCGCGTCGTCCACGCCGAGCGCCGCGCGGTAGACGCCGCGCACCTCGTCGGGCAGGAAGTTCCAGGCGGGCAGCAGGTCCACGGCCGGGTCGCCGGCGGCCAGCGTCCCGAAGTCGATGACCGCGCCCAGCCGGCCGTCGGCCAGCAGGATGTTCCCCGTCCCGAGGTCGCCGTGGATCCAGACCGGCGGCCCCGCCCAGGCGGGAGCGGTGAGCGCAGCCTCCCACACGGCGTTCAGCGCGTCGGTGTCGACCAGGCCCTTCATGGCCTCCAGCTTGGGAAGGACGCGCGCCTCGGACGCCAGGGAGTCCCGCTCGTCCCCCATGGGCACGCCGCGGAAAGCGTTGCTCCACTGCGGTCCCGGGGCGCCCGTGGCGTCGACCGCCTGGAGGGCGGAGACGAAGGCGGCCAGCTCGGTGGCGGCGCCGGCCGGGTCCACGAGGGCGGCGCCCGACGCGTTCTCCCCCGGCAGCCACCGGTAGACCGACCAGGAGAAGGGGTAGCCCTCGGCCGGCTTGCCCATCGCCAGCGGCTCGGAGACCGGCAGCGGGAGGTGCGGCGCGATGCGCGGCAGCCACTCGTGCTCGCGCTCCACCTGCCCCGCCCAGCACGGGAAGCGCGGCAGCCGTACGGACAGGTCGTCACCCAGCCGGTACGTCGCGTTGTCCATGCCGGGTACGGGGATCGTCGCCAGGGGCAGGTCCGCCCACCGCGGGAACTGGGCCGCGAGCAGGCGGCGCACGAGGTCCGCGTCGATGGGCACTTCGTCCGTACTGGTCGATGACACGCGTATCTCCTCGGTAGGGGGCGGGGGCGGGCCGACGGATATTGCCAAGCTAGGCAACATCATGACAACCTATCACCTCACCCATTGACATCCGTACGGCCTCCCGGCCGTACGCCGCCAGCATCCAGGGGAGTGGGACGGCGTGCAACCAGACCCGAAGTGGACCGCGGGACGGCCCGGTGCCACCCCCGACGAAGGCCTGCACGAGACGTTCGCACGGACGGCGCGGGCCCGCCCGGACGCCGTGGCCCTGGCGGGGGTCCGCCGGAGCATGACGTACGGGGAGTTGGACCGTACCGCCGACGCCTGGGCGGCCGGGCTGGTGGCCGCCGGGGTCGCGCCGGGCGCTTTTGTGCCCGTCCTGCTGCCCAGGGGGCCGGAGTTGGTGGTCGCGCTGCTCGCGGTGCTCAAGGCGGGCGGGGCCTATGCCGCGCTGGACCCGGACTGGCCGGCGCGCCGTCTGCGCGAGGCGACGGCCGATCTGGCGGCGCCCCTCGTGGTGGCCCGGTCCGCCGCCGGGACCCCCGACGGGCACGGCCTGCCGGTGTGGACTCCGCCCACCGGTCCGGTGGAGGCGCCGCCCGGTTTCCGGCCCGCCGAGGTGGCGGGCACCGACCCGGCGTGTGTCTTCTTCACGTCGGGGACCACCGGCCGGCCCAAGGGGGTGGTGACGCCCCACCGGGCGACGGCCCGCCTCTTCGCACCGGACACCTTCGCGCGCTTCGGCGCCGGTACGGTGACGCCCCTCGCGGCCCCGCCGCCGTGGGACGCGTTCTCGCTGGAGCTGTGGTCCGCCCTGCTCAACGGCGGCCGCTCGGTGGTGGTCGAGGACCCGTACCTCTCCCCCGCCGCACTGCGGGACGGGGTGTCGGTCCACGGGACGGACACTGTGTGGCTCACCAGCAGCCTCTTCAACATGATCACCGACGAGGACCCGTCGGCCTTCGAGGGCGTGCGCCAGGTCATGACCGGCGGCGAACGGCTCTCCACCGCCCACGTCAGGCGCTTCCTGCTGCGGCACCCGGGGATCGTCCTCCTCAACGGCTACGGACCGGTCGAGAGCACGGTGTTCGCCACGACCCACCGCATCACCCCGGCCGACTGCGACCTGCCCGGCGGCATCCCCCTGGGCCGTCCGGTCCCCGGCACGGCGGTCCATGTCCTGGACGGCGCCCGGGTGTGCGCTGTGGGCGAGACGGGGGAGATCTGCGTCGCGGGCGAAGGTCTCGCGCTGCGCTACCTCGGGGAACCGGCCCTCACCGAGGCCGCGTTCACCCGGGTGACGATCGACGGCGAGACCGTGCGGGTCTACCGGACCGGGGACCTCGGCGTGTGGGGCGCGGACGGGCTGCTGCACTTCCGGGGGCGGGCCGACCGGCAGGTGAAGATCCGGGGACACCGGGTGGAGCCCGCCGAGGTCGAGCGCCAGGTGGAGCGGTGCCTGCCGGCCGTACGGACCTGTCGTGTGCTGGCCAGGAAGGACGCGGCCGGTACGGCGCAGGAGTTGGTGGCGTTCTGCGTGCCCGCCGAGCCGGGGGATCCGCTGGAGGGCGCGATGGGCGTCCTCGCCGGGGCTCTTGTCCCGTACCAACGGCCCTCCCGGGTGGTCACGGTGGACGCCCTTCCGCTGACGGCGCGGGGGAAGCTGGACGAACGGGCCCTGCTGCGGCTGGTGTCGGACGCGACGGCGGGCGGGCCCGGTTCGGGCGCGGGGGGTGGGGACCCGGTGGGCGCCGGTGACCCGGCCGGTCTCGGTGAACTGGCGGATCTCGGCGACCTCGGCGACCTCGGCGACCTCGCCGATCCGACCGTGCGGGCGGTCGCCGAGACGTTCGCCGCCGTGCTCGGGCGGGCGGACGTCCCGTACGGCACCCCCTTCGTCGCGCTCGGCGGCACCTCGCTCGGCGCCGGGCGGGTCTGTGCCCGGCTGGCCGCACGGCTCCACCGCCCGGTCCCGGTCGCCACGCTGTACGAGCGGCCGACCGTCGCCGCGCTCGCCCACTGGCTCCGCACCACACCGCCGCCCGACGACCTGCCGGAGGCGCCGCCGGAGACCGGCGACACCCCCCTCACCCCCTTGCAAACCGTCTATCTGACGCGGCAGTTGCTCGCCCCCTCGGACCTGACCGCCCACTGCGTGCTGGCCTGGCTCGTGGACGGGGACCTGGACCCGGCGGCCCTGGAGACGGCGGTCGCCGAGACCCACCGGCGCCACGAGTCCTTGAGCGCCGCGTACGTCCTGGACCCCGCGCCGTACGCGCTGCTCGTGGACGCTCCCCCGCCCCGCGTCGAGATCCTGCCGCCCGCGCACACCGTCGACAGCGCCGTTTCCGTGGTACGGGCCGCGCTCTCCGCCGAACTGGACCCGGAACAGGGCGTGTTGTGGCGGACCGTACTGGTCCCGGTGGCCGGGGGGCGGGCCTCGGTGTTCGGGGTCGTGGTGCACCACGTCGTCTTCGACGGCTGGTCGGAGTCCGTCCTCGCACGCGACCTCGCGGCGGCGTACAACGCGGCGAAGGGCGGCGGACGGACGGTCGGGCCGCCGCCTCCCTCGCTGGCGGCGATCCACCAGGAACGCGCGCGCTACCGGCGGCAGGCCGCGTCGGCCGCCCATGAGGACTACGTACGGGACGAGTTGACCGGCGTACCGGATCTGCGGTGGCCGGCCGGACCGCCGGATCCGGCGCCGGGAGGACCCGGCCGCGCCGACGTGCCGCTGTCGTCCGCCGTGCTGGCGGGCGTGGACGACCTGGCCCGCGAGGCGGGCGTCACCCGCTTCGCGGTGCTGTTGTCGAACTGGGCGGCGGCCCTGGCGGAGGTGACCGGTCAGCGCGACTTCGCCGTGGGCGTCCCCGTGGCGCAGCGCGACGGGGCCCGGCTCGACGATGTGGTCGGCTGCCACATCGGCATGCTGTGCCTGCGGTTGCGCGGTGCCGCGCTGGGCGGTGGTACGGACGCCGTCCGCGCGGCCTCCCGTGTGACCGCGCGTGCCGTCGCCGCGCGGGACGTCTCCCTCGGGGAGATCCTCAGCCTGACGGGCCGGCCCCGCATCGGCCGCCCGCCGCTCTACCAGGTGCTGTTCGCGCTCCAGGACAACGCGGTCCCCCGTCTCCAACTGGACGGCGTACGGACCGACTTCCTGCGTCAGCCCTATCTGGATCTCCCGCTCGAACTGCACACCGAACTGTGGCCCGACGAGCACGGCGGGCTGCGGGTGGAGGTCTCCTTCCGCCCGGAGGCGGTGGCGGAGACCACCGCGCAGGAGATCGCCAAGCGCTTCACGGACCGGCTGCGCAGCCTGTCGCCGGGCGTGGTGTGACGGTACGGGGCCGGGGGCGACGGAAGACCCGGCACAGCCCGGCACAACAGGCCCCAGGAACAGGTCAGGAACAACGGAAGGTGAAGGACATGGTCATGAAACAGCGCCGGCTCACGCACATCTCGGCCCCGGAGGGCGTCGAGCCGAGCTCCGGCTACACCCACGTGGTGACGGGACCGGGGCGGCTGGCCGCGCTCGCCGGTCAGATGCCGTTCGACGAGAAGGGCGCACTCGTCGGCGAGGGCGACCCGGCCGCCCAGGCACGACAGGTCTTCACGAACATGCGGGCCTGTCTGGCCGCCACGGGGGCGACCTTCGACGACGTCATCAAGCTGACCTACTACGTCACCGACGTGGCGTTCGTGCCGGCCGTCCTCGCCGTACGCGACGAGTTCATCGACACCGCGCGCCCGCCGGCCAGCACCGTGGTGCAGGTCGTGGCGCTCTTCCGGCCCGAACTGCTCCTCGAAGTGGACGCGTTCGCACTGGTCGGTGACACCGCCGGCACCGCCGCGCGCTGATCCGGGAAACCACCCACGCCACGACCAGAGGAGCACCGACCACCATGACCGTGACGACCACCGCCCCACGACCACACCCCTGCACCGGGCAGATACCCCCGTTCGACGGCGAGTTGGGGGCGCCGCTGCGCGCCATCCTGGCGGAGCTGCCCATGCCGCTGACCCCCGCGCTCGTCGCCGACCGGCGGCGCAGGAGCCTGCGCGGCCGGCTCACCGACGACGCGATCCGCCGGGACGGGGCGTTCACGATCGAGGAACTGGCCGTGCCCGCGACGGCCGGCCGGCCCGAGATCCCCCTGCTGCTCTGCCGGCCGGCCGGGACGGCCGCGCCGCGCGGTGTCATCTACCACACGCACGGCGGTGGCATGGTGGCCGGCAGCCACCGCAGTACGGAGCTGACGGGCGAGCTCAACCGGGCGGAGGAGCTTCGGCTCGCCGTGCTGTCGGTGGACTACCGGCTCGCCCCGGAGCACCCGGACCCGGCCCCGGTGGAGGACTGTTACGCCGGTCTGCTGTGGCTGGCGGAGAACGCCGCGCGGCTGGGGCTGCCGGCGGACCGTACCGTCGTCAGCGGCAACAGCGCGGGCGGCGCGCTCGCCGCCGGGCTCGCCCTGCTGGCCCGGGACCGCCAAGGGCCGCCGCTGCTGGGGCAGTTCCTCCAGTTCCCGATGCTCGACGACCGGTGCGACAGCTTCTCGGCGCGCCAGATGGGCCGGGTGGGGCTCTGGGACGGGGAGTCCGACGCCGCGGGGTGGACGGCGCTGCTCGGCGACCGGCGGGGCACCGACGACGTCTCCTGCTACGCGGCTCCCGCCCGGGCGGACGACGTCTCGGGGCTTCCGCCGGCGTGGGTCGAGGTCGGGTCGGTGGAGGCGCTGCGGGACACGGCCGTCGCCTACGCGTCCCGGCTCTGGCAGGCCGGGGGCGAGGCGGAACTGCACGTGTGGGCGGGCGCCTTCCACAGCTTCGACGAGTGGGTCCCCGACGCGGTCGTCTCCCGGACGGCGCATCTCGCGCGGGTCGGCTGGCTGCGGCGCGTACTGGCCCTCTGACCAGACACTCATCCCCCCGTCCCCCACCCTGATGTTTCCGGTGGGGGACGAGGGGATCCGTTGTTCCCGGCCGTTTCCCGGCCGCCCTCGGGGGGGGTGTGCGCCGTCCCGGGGGACTCAGCCCCCGGCCGCCGGCCTGCGGCGGCGGGACGTCTCCAGCGCGCCCGCGAGGATGCGCCAGATGTCCGCCGCGAGATCGATGTTCGACGCCTGCCTGGCCTCCTCGCCCAGCTCCCTGAGCCGGCCCAGGCCCCGCTCCTCCTCGCCCTCCAGAAGCAGCAGCTGGCTGTCGAGGATGCTGAGCCTGATCCGGTCACGGTAGGTCATGCGCATGTCGTCGCAGTTGAGTTCGTCGTGCGCGGCGCGGGCGTCCTCGTACCGGCCCTCGTGGAAGGCGAGATAGGCCTGGAGCATCAGCAGCTCCTGCCGCATCACCGATGTACCGACGAGGGCGAGCGCGCCCTCCACCTCCTGGAGGTACGCCCGCCCGAGATCGGTGAGCGGCGGCTCGGTCTGGAGGCAGAGCGAGGCGGTGGCCAGCCGGAGCCGTACCCAGAGAGTGAGGTCGACCCGGCTGTCCAGCTCGTTCATCGCGCGTTCGAGGAACTCGCGGGCGCGCTCGTGGTCGCCCTGCCGGAAACGCACCGTGGCGGCCGACCAGAGCGCCTCGGTCCGCATGACCTCCGAGCCGCCGTTCTCCACCAGGGCGACCAGTTCGTCCACATGGGCCCTGGCGTCGGGCAGCCGGCCCGCCTCGGCCTCGGCCGCGACGAGTGTCTGCAACGCCGTCCCGACGTCGGAGACGGACAGCTTGCCCTGCGTGGCCAACTGGTAGGCGTGGGTGGCCATGTCGATGGCCCGGGTCACCTCGCCCGTCGCCCTCAGCAACCGGGCGAGCTGGGACTGGGCCCTGCACTGCAACTCGGGGAGCGCCAGTTCGTCGGCGATCGTGACCAGTTCCTCCAGGGCGGCCCGCTCCTCGGCGTGCTCGCCCCGGCGCTGCCAGTGCCGGGAGATGATCCACAGGGCCTGCCAGCGCAGCAGGAGATCCTCGTCCTCCGCCTGGTCCAGCGCGATGATCAGGCGTTCGACCGTCTCGTCACTGTCGGAGGAGGTCGCCAGGGACAGGGCCTGGGCCAGCGAACCACCGCTCGGCGGCACGTCGAACGCCGACCGCTCCACGGCAAGTTTCTTGACAAGGTATGTGACAACACGCTCGGTGGGTTGTCGCGCACCGGACTCCAGTCGTGACAGGTACCCGGTGGAGATTTCCTCCCCCGCCAGAGCGGCCTGGGAGAGTCGGCGCGCCCTCCTCAGCTCTTTGAGGCGACGACCGAAATAGGGCTGTTCCATCATGGCGGTCCCACTATTCACGGGGATCCAGATACACACGGATCCAGTTTTCGGCCGACGGTCGACCTCCTGCCTCAGCGTCTCAGACACCTCAGAAGAGTCACCATTATGCCTGACGGTCACTGTAGCGGCCACACTGCGTACTGACAAAGTTCCGGACCGGTTGGCAATTGATCTCCCCGGCGCGGGATCACCCTGAGTCACACTTTGGCAGATGTTAGGCAAGTACTTGCCAAACACCTTTTCCGGTTACTAGCTTTATTCCTCGTCAGCACCCGGCGTCGCAGCGCCGCCCGAGTCATCCACGGATCCACTGGAGTTCCCATGCGCAAGTTCACCGGCACCTCGTCCACCTCGGCCGTCGCGGCGTTTTTACTGACACTGCCGGCCGCCACCGCTCTCCTGGCGCTTCCGCTCGCCGCCGCGGTGGCTGACATCGACTGGCCGGGGAACGGCCTCAAGGTCGCCTCCGCCTTCGACACGACGGGCAGCATCGACTGGCCGGGGGCGAACCCCGTGGTCAACCCGGCCGGCGCCCCCGGTACGGACGACATCGACTGGCCGTAAGGCCCCACTCCGGGAGACGGGACCCCCGCCCGTTTCCCCCGTTTTTCCTGGTTTTTCCGTTTCTCTGCTTCTCTGCTTGCCTGCTTCTCAGCTTTTCCCCCGCTCCACCCGGCTCCCCAGTGCCGACCCGTCGAGGACTCTCCGGCGTCGCCGCCTCCCCCCTTCTTCCGGTTCTTCTTCCGGTGTGCCGTGCCGACCGCGCGCACCTTCCCGCTTCACCCGCCCACCTCTCAAGGAGCATCGATGTCCACTGAGCAGCAACTCCCGGTGAACACCCCCACCGTCGCGGTGATCATCCCGGCCCGTAACGGCGCCGCGTACATCGACCGCGCGCTGGCCTCCCTCGTGACCCAGACGGTCACCCCGAACGAGGTCGTCGTCGTGGACGACGGCTCGGACGACGACACCTACCACCGGGCGCGCCGGTGGGTCGACCTGCTGCCCCTCAAGGTCATCCGGTCCGAACCGAAGGGCACGTGGCACGCCCGCCGCACCGCGATCGAGGCGACCGGTTCGGAGTTCATCCTCCAGCTCGACGCGGACGACACCCTGCTGCCCGGCGCGGTGGCCGGCATGACCCAGGCGTACGCGCGGCAGCCCGGCCTCATCGCGCCCCGGCGGTTCCTGCTGGTGGAGGGCGAGACGGAGAACATCCCGCGCCCGGTCGTCGAGCGGCTGCCGGACTCCGAGGATCAGTACGTCTACATGCTGGTGCGCAACTACATCGGCGTCGGCTGCCTGTACAGCAGGAAGGACTACGAGGCGGTCGGCGGCTACCGGCCGTGCCGTTACGCCGAGGACTGGGACCTGTGGCTGCGGTTCGCCGCCGCCGGCATCCCGATCTCGCTGCCGACGGAAGCCACGTACGTCTACAACATGCACAGCAAGAACATCTCCACCAACATCGACATCGGCGCCACCGACCTGGAGATCCTGCGGCGCTTCCTCGACGCGGGGACGGAGACCCACCGCCGTACCGCCAAGCTGGCGTTCCTCCAGCGCGCGGGCATCGACTACGTCGAGGAACTCGACAAGGCCACCGTCGCCGAGGCGTCGGTGGACCTGGCCGCGCTCGGCCTGGTCGAGGACGAGCACCTCCAGGTCCGCAGGGACACCGACCTCGGGCACGTCCTCGTCGGCAGCTCGGCGGCCGGGGACGGGCAGCGGCTCGTCGTCGTGTCGCCCGACGGGAGCCAGACACGGCTCCGTTCCCTCGTGGCGGCCGGCGGAGTCCTGGAGGCCAACGAGACCGACCAGCCGTCCCTGCGCTGGGAGGGCTGCGACCTGACCTGGTTCGGCTGGCACTGACCTGCCCCGAACCCGACCACAACGCACCACAACAGATCACGACAGAGCGGAGTCCGACCTCATGACGCTAGAGACACTGACCCTCGCCGCGCCGGCTCTGGACGGCGCCGACCTCGACCGCTTCGAACGGCTGGGCTATCTGGTCCTCCCCGGTTTCCTCCCCACCGAACTGGTGTCCAAGGTCAAACCCGAAGTGGACAGCTGGGTGGACGACGGCCTGCGGACCCGGTCCATCGCCTCCGCGACCCACCCGGAGATCCACGGCGTGCCCCCGGTCATGGAGCTGGAACTCCCCGGACACGGTGAGCTGATCAACCACCGGCCCCTGCTGTCCCTGCTCGCGCAGTTGATGGGTCCCTCGTTCGTCTTCCACCACCTGCACAGTGACCGCCAGGCCCCCGGCATCGCCGGAAAGGCGTGGCACCACGACTACGAGCAGACACCGCAGACCGACCGTGCCCACAGCATGATCCACACACTGCACTACCTCGACGGGCTCTCCCCCGACACCTCCTCGCTGGTGGTGCTGCCCGGCTCGCACCACGAGGTGGCGGAGAAGACGGCCCGCGGCCACCTGGGCACGCGGGAGCTGCCCGGTGAGGTGGTCATCGACCGGCTGCCCAGCGGGTCGACGGTCGTCCTGCACTCGGCGCTGTTCCACGCCCGCCGCCCCCGGCCCGACAGCCCCGGGAAGCCGCGGTACTTCGTCGACGCCTCGTACTGCCAGACCGGGACCCTCTGGCCGCCGGTGAAGCCGTACTGGCGCCACATGCTGCGCCGGGCCGGGGAGTTGGGGCTCGACGGCGGCGGGTGGCCCGAGCTGTTCGCCGAGCGGCACTTCACCGAGTACGTCAAGCCCGTCTGAGCGGATGACATCGAGGGGGAACAGCATGCTGTACGCGGGAGTCGCCTGGAGCGCCGCCGGGTACGAGGTCGAGACGGTCGACGGGGACGGCCGGCGGATGACGTCCCCGGTGTCGTTCGACGCCCGGCGCACCGATGAACTCATCGGCTATCTGCGGGGAATGGACCACCGGCTCGTCACCGTGGTGGACAGTACGAACGGGATACTCGACGGCCGGATGATGGCCGCGGGGCTGGACGTGTACCGCGCGGACCCCCATCTCCTGCCGCCGCGGCCGGTGTTCGGCTCGGTGGGCGCCGGGGAGCTGGCGCGGACGGCGGCCCGGCGCGGGACGGTCTCCCTCGCCAGGCTGGAGAGGAACCGCGGGACGCAGACCGGCCGCGAGGAGCTGCTGGGGGAGTGGATCGCCTCGGCGGAGGCCGAGTTGGCCGCGATGACCACGGCGGGACTCTGTCTGAGCCACGGCCCGCGCGACCGGCGCGAGATCGCCCTGACCTTCGACGACGGTCCGCTGCCGCCGTACACCGGGCGGATACTCGACGTCCTCGAACGGTACGGCGTACCCGCGACGTTCTTCTGTGTCGGGATGAACGCCCGGGCGTACGGCGAGGAGATCGTCCGGATGCGGGAGCAGGGGCACGGGGTCGCCAACCACACGTGGTCGCACCCGTTCCTGCCCGATCTGACCCGGGCCCAGCTCGTGGAGCAGATCGACCGGACCGGGGAGGGGATCGCCGAGGCCGGGGGCGGTGCCGTGCCGGCCCTGTTCCGGCCGCCGTACGGGTCGCGTACGCCGGAGGTGATGGGGTGGCTGGCCGGGACCGGCGCGCGGACCGTCCTGTGGGACGTGGCGCCGGACGACTGGGCCATGCCCGGTACGGACTTCATCGCCTCGACGATCCTCGATGAGGCGCGTCCCGGATCGGTGGTCCTCCTGCACGACGGGGGCGGCGACCGGTCGCAGACGGTGGACGCGCTGCCCGCCGTCATCGAGGGCCTCCTGGAGCGTGGTTTCCGCTTCGTCCTGGTCGACGACATGGTGCCGGCCGCGGTGGTGTGACCACCGTCCACGGCAGTGGTACGACCGTCCGTGGTGTGCGTGCCCACGACCGCCGCGGACGTGTTCCTGGTGTCACCCGCGTTCCCGCCGGCCCGGTGCTCCGTACCGGGCCGGCGGGCGCGGGCCTTTTCCCGATGCGGCGCCACGCGCCCCGGCGCCGTCCGTCCCGCTCATTGGAGTCGAAGCGATGACACAGCTCGAAGCCACCACAGACCTGCCGCGGACGAACTGGGCCGGCAACGTGTCCTACGACGCCGGCCGGGTCCACCGGCCGCGCACCCTGGACGAGTTGCGGCGGCTCGTCGCGGAGCGCACGAGGATACGGGCGCTCGGCAGCGGTCATTCCTTCAGCGCCGTCGCCGAGGCGCCGGGGGACCGCGTCCTCGTGGACGGCCTGCCGCCCGCGGTCCGCCTCGACCGGCAGGACGCGACGGTGACCGTCGCCGCGGGTACGCGCTACGCGGACCTGGCGTTCGCGTTGCAGCGGGCCGGGTTCGCGCTGGCCAACCTGGCGTCGCTGCCGCACATCTCGGTCGCCGGTTCGTGCGCGACCGGGACGCACGGGTCGGGCGACGGCCGGCGCTGTCTCGCGTCCTCGGTGGCGGGGCTCCGGCTCGTGGGCCCGGAGGGCGATCTGGTGGAGCTGCGCCGGGACACCGACCGGGACACCTTCGCCGGGTCGGTGGTCGCGCTCGGCGCGCTGGGCGTGGTCACCGAGGTCACCCTCGACGTGGAGCCGACGTACGACATGACGCAGCGGGTCCGCGTCGGGGTGCCGCTCACGGAGGTCGCGGAGCGGTTCGACGACGTGTTCTCGGCCGCGTACAGCGTCAGTGTGTTCACGGACTGGTTCGGTGACGAGACGCAGGTGTGGCTCAAGGACCGGCTCGACCGGAGCGGGAACGAACAGACCGGCGGCTGGGCGGGCGGGGAGCCCGCGCGCGTACCCCTGAACCCCGTGCCCGGCATGCCGCCGGAGTTCAGTACGGAGCAACTGGGCACCGTGGGGCCCTGGTTCGAGCGGCTGCCGCACTTCAGGCCCGAGCTGACGCCGGGGGCCGGGGAGGAGTTCCAGTCCGAGTACTACCTGCCGCGCGAGGCGGCTCCCGCCGCCTTCGCGGCCCTGCGCGGCATCGGGCACCTGCTGGCGCCGGCGCTGCACATCGCGGAGGTCCGTACGGTCCGGGCGGACGACCTGTGGCTGAGCCCCGCGTACGGCAGGGACTCGGCCACCTTCCACTTCACCTGGATCAAGGACGCGGCGGCCATCACCCCGCTGATCGGCGCGGTCGAGGAGCTGCTTGTGCCGCTGGGGGCCCGTCCGCACTGGGGCAAGCTGACCTCGCTGAGCGCGTCGGAGATCGCCGCGGGGTACGAACGGGCCGTGGAATTCGGGCGGTTGGCGCGGAAGTACGATCCGGCGGGGAAGTTCTCCAACGGCTTCCTGGAGGCGCTGTTCCCCGAGGGGTGAGACCCGGGACGGCGACTGTCGTCCAGCCCCGGGCCGTCCGCTCACCGGGACGCCCGTTGTGCCTCGACGATCCGGTCGACGGCGGGGTTCGGACCACCGCGGCCGGCCGACCTCTCCGCGTAACCGGGGAACTGGCCGGCCACGGCGCAGCGCAGCCGCAGTCTGGCCGGCGCGACGTTGACCTCGCACCGGTTCTCCTCGATGGCGCGCAGGACGGCGTCCGCCACCTGGCCGGGGCTGACCGTACCGACCCCGCTCGGCACGTCGGCCCCGGTCGCGGCGAACATCCCGGCCTCGCGCACGAAACCCGGCTGGATGAGCGACACACCGACGCCGGTGCCGTGCAGGTCCTGCCGGAGGCTGTGGGAGAAGCCGCGCAGGCCGAACTTGGTCGCGGTGTAGAGGGAGGAGTACGGGGTCGCGGCCTTGCCGGACAGGGAGCCGACGAAGGCGAGGTGGCCGCTGCCCGCGCCCACCATGCGCGGGGCGAGGAGCCGCGCGAGCAGGATGGGCGAGCTGAGGTTGACGGTGAGGGCGCGCTCGATCTGCGCGGGGGTGTAGTCGAGCAGGTCGCCGCTGGCGGGCAGGGCCGCGTTCGCGAGGAGGATGTCGACGTCCCCGCAGCGCTCGGCGAGGGCGGCGACCTGCCCGGGGTCCGCGAGGTCGGCGACCACGGGACGGGCGCCGAGCTGGGCCGCGAGGGGGTCGAGGGTCGCGGCGTGACGGCCCGTCACCACCAGGCGCGCGCCCTGGGCGGAGAGTTTCTGCGCGAGGGCGCGGCCTATGCCGCCCGTCACGCCGGTGAGCAGAACAGTTGCGCCAGCGATACGCATCAGGGCGACCTCCCGGTCCGTGGTTCGGGCCTCTGCCGACGCACAGAACGATACGCACCTGGCAACTCCACGTCCATCATCTTGCCAGAACTTCCCAGGAGTTGGACGACGTACGCGCAGCTCCGGGACTCGACTCCGGTACGTGGATCGGAGGCGCCGGACTTCATTTGCCAGACGTCCGGCGCTCCTTGGCAAGGAAAGGGCATTCCGGGGAAGTGGGTCAGAGGGCCGCCTTCGTCCGGCCGGTCGCGCGGTGGATCCACAGGACGAGCGCCAGGCAGACCAGCGCGGTCGCGCACAGCAGCACCGGCACCATCCGCGGCCCCGACCACTCGATCACCCCGCCGAACGCCGGTCCCGCCGCGACACCCCCGATCATCGAAGCGGCGATGACGTACGCGCCGGCCCGCCGTGCCGTGGGCACGGTCCGGTTGAGCCAGGTGAGGCCGGTGGGGAAGATGGGGGCGATGAACAGGCCGACTCCCGCGTACGCGTAGGGCGCGGCGGCCGGGACGGTCGCCAGCGCCAGGCAGCCGACCATGCCCACGCAGCTGACGGCCACGATCACGGGCTCCGACAGGCGCAGGGTGAGGGGCACCACCAAAAAGCGGCCCACCGTCATCATGAACCAGTAGACGGAGGTGGCGGAGGCCGCGAAGGCCGATCCGTACCCGACGGTCTCCAGGTGGGTGGGCTCCCAGCCGCCCACTCCGGCCTCCACGGCGACGTGCAGGACGTACAGCGCGACAAACGCGGCCAGGACGCCGCCCATGCTGCGGCGCAGCACCGCCGCGCCCGTGGCGTCCGCCGCGTCCGCCGGGACAGGTGCGACGGGCGAGCCGCCCCGGTCGCTGACCCCCCGGAGCGAGAACAGCAGCAGCGCCGAGACCACACCGAAGGCGGCGAACACCGCCATGTAGCGGCCGGGGCCCAGCAGTCCGATGAGCGCGGGGCCGGCGACGGCGCCGATGCCGAAGTGTGCGTTGAGTACGTTGAGCATGGCGGCGCCCCGGTTCCCGAAGCCCACCGCGAACAGCTGGTTGAGGCCGTAGTCGATGCCGCCGAAGCCGAGTCCGGAGACGAGCGCGGCGAGGAGCGCGGCCGGCCAGGACGGCGCGAGGGCGAAACCCAGGCTGCCGAGCGCCATGAGCGCGTACGAGGTCCCGAGCAGCGCGCGGTTGCCCACTCTGCCGTGCACCCGGTTGAAGAGGAGGACACCGGCGACCCCGCCGGTGAAGTGGGCGCTCAGGGCGAGTCCGGCGGCGGAGGGCGTGAGCCCGTACTCCTGGCGCAGGGCGGGGATGGCGGGTCCGTACAGCGACTGGAGTGCCCCGATCAGGGCGAAGCCGACGCACGAGGCGATCAGGGCCGTCGTGCTGAACATCCGTACCCCCGGCGCCTCTTGGGGCCGGCCGGCCTCGGGTGCCGTACGGCTCGTGAGCGGCGGCTCAGTCATGGTTCCTCCCTGACGACTCGGCGTAGCGGGCGGCGATCTCGTGGGCGAAGGCCATGATCGTGCCCTGCGGGCTGATGCCCGTGACCCCCGGCAGCACACTGGCGTCGCAGATCCGCAGCCCGGTGAAGCCGTAGGGGCGGCCGTCGGTGTCACACACCCCGCCGCGGTCCGCCGCGCCCATCCGCGCGGACGCCATGCCGTGCACCGACACCAGCTCCCAGTCGGCGGGCCGCACATTGTCGCAGAAGGTGTCGGCGTCGGCCGGGGTACGGAGCGGTGGCGCCGACGACACCGGGGGCAGCAACTCGGTGGCTCCGGCGGCGAACAGCACCTTCGCCGTGGCGCGGAAGGCGTCGCGCAGGGCGGTGTGGTCGCCGGGGGTCATGCCGTGGCGCAGCAGCACTCCCCCGCCGGGCGTGGCCCGGACGCGTGCGGTGCCGTCCAGGCGTACCTGGGTGGTGTACACCCCGAGGCGGTCGAAGTCGGCGAGGAGGCGTGCGGTGTCCGCCGGTCCGCGTCCCGCCACGGCGGCGGCCAGCGAGCCCCGGGACACGTTGGACGGCATGATCAGCACGCCCCGGTCGCCGAACTCCTGGACCTGGACGGTGAAGAGGGTGCCGCGCTCGGCGCGGACCTCCTCGGTGAACCGCGCCACGGTCCGCAGATTGACGTGGAGGGCCAACTCCCGTCCCACCAGGCGCCGGTGGATGCGGCTGCGTTGCAGGAGGGCGGGGGTGCCCAGCGGTCCCGCCGCGAGGAACACCGCGCGGGCCCGGTGGACCGTACGCCCGCCGTCCGCGTCCACGGCCAGCACCCCGCGGACGGCGGCGCCGTCGTGCAGGACGCGCAGGACGCGCGTGTCGGGCCGTACGGTAGCGCCTCGCGCCTCGGCGAGGGGCAGGTAGCTGACGGCCATGCTCTGTTTCGCGCCGCTCGGGCAGCCGGTGGTACAGCGGTTGCTGTGGCGGCAGCCGCGGACCGCGCGCCGGGCGTGCTTCCAGTGCCAGCCGAGCCGGTCGGCGCCCTCCGCCAGGAGCGAGGAGTCGCGGTTGCCGTCGCCGTGCCGCTGGACGGCGACGCCGAGGCGGTCGGTGACGGTCCGCAGATGGGCCGCCAGGTCGGCGGCGCGGTAGCCGTCGATGCCGGAGTGGTCGGCCCAGCGCCGGAGGAGCGCGGGCGGGGGTTCCCACAGCAGGCCGCCGTTGACGACGGTGGTGCCGCCCACGCAGCGTCCTTCGCCGTACGGGAAGGTCGGCGCGCCGACGACGGGGATCAGTCCGCCGTGACGGTACAGCGCGCGCATGTTCTCGGCGGGTCCGGCGGCCGCGATGCGGGCGGTGTCGACCCTCGGGCCCTCCTCCAGGACCGTCACCTCCAGCCCGGCGGCGGCCAGTTCGAGGGCGGCGACGCTTCCGCCGGCGCCCGAGCCGACGACCACGACGTCCGTGTCGACGGTACGGGCCCCGCGGATCCCGCCACGGCCTGTCGCTCTCATGCCGATCCCCTTCCGTTGCCACTGCCACTGCGGTTGCCACTGCCGCTGCCGCTGCCACTGCTGCTGCCGTTGCCGTTGCCGCCCGTACGCCGGTCGAGCGCGCCGAGCAGCGCCAGCGCCGTACTCGACCGGACCACCTCGGTGAATCCGGGCAGCGCGGTGAGAGCGGCCATGCCCCGGCGCGCCTGGTCCGGGGAGGCGCGGCGCAGGGAGCGCCCGGTCCTGAGCCGGTACGCGACGGGCAGGGCGCGCAGGGCGACGGCGTATCCGGCGCGGTAGGGCAGGGGCAGGGTGCGCAGGGTGCCGAGGACGTGGTTCTCGGCGGCCGCCCGGGCGCCGGGTTCGGCGAGGCAGGGGTAGTTCCTGAGCCAGTAGGTACGGAGACCACTCGCCCGGAGGGCGCCGCGCATCGGTGTGTTGGGCAGCCGTGTGCCGGGCATCACCGCGCCTTCCCGGCGGCCGGGGCGAAGCGTTCCACCACGAAGTCCGTGAGCAGCCGCGCCGCGCCCCGGGCCAGCACGGTGTCCAGGGCCCGCAGGAAGAGCGCGACTTCCTCCTCCCCCGCCACCAGCGGGGGCGAGACCATCAGCGCGATCCGCCGGTTGGAGCCGAAGAAGGTGAGCACGCCGTGGTCCCGGTAGAGCGCGGCGATGACCGCGCCGGTGAGCAGCTTGGCGAAGATCTGGGGGTCCCCGGCCAGCGGCCCGGGCAGGATCTTCCGTACGGCGGGGGGAAGTTGGGGGCCCTGTCGCAGATACACGCCGTGCAGCGCCCCCCGTCCCGCCGTCCCGGTGATCAGCGCCGGATACCTGGCCGCGAGGTCCGCGAGGCCGGCCGACAGGAGGTCGCCGAGCTTGCGCGCCCGGCCCGGGAAGTCCTCCTCGACCGCGACCGCCACGGCCTCCAGCGCCGTCGCGGTCTCCTCGCCAAAGCCGTAGTAGGTGGTGCTGTGCAGGGTGGCGTCGCCGAGGTTGTCGTAGGCGGCGCGGAAGACCGGCTCGCGGGTGACGTACCCCGAGATGGAGGCCTTGCCCCCGCCGAACGACTTCGACATGGTCACGACGTCGGGGACCAGTCCGGGGTGACGCATGAAGTGGAACAGCTCCCCGGTCTTGCCCCAGCCGGTGTACACCTCGTCGAAGATCAGGACGATGTCCCGCTCGGTGCAGATGCGGCGCACCTCCCGCAGGAATCCGGCGGAGCATTCGCGCAGGCTGGAGGCGCTGAACGGTTCGAGCACCACCGCGTAGACGTCGCTGCCACCGCCGGTGCCGGTGTGCCGCTCCAGGGCCAGTTCGAAGGAGGCTAGGTCGTCGTAGGCGAAGGAGTCGGTCCCGGGGATCCGGGGGAAGTCGAAGTGGATCTCCGGGGAGGCGGTCAGGCTGCCCGCGCCGAGGAGTTTGCCGTGGAACGCGATGTCCGTGTGCAGGACGGTGCCCCGGCGTCCGCGATGGTATTTGTACGCGAGTTTCAGGGCGCCCTCGACCGCCTCGGCACCGGAGTTGGGGAAGTAGGAGATGTTCAGGTCGCCGGGGAGGAGCGCGGCGAGGTTGTGGCTGAGGGCCGCCACGTACGGCGAGAAGTAGTTCTTGTGCACCTCCATCCGGTGCCGCCGGCGGAACCGGTCGCGGGCGGCGAGGACGCGGGGGTGGTTGTGCCCGTGGTTGAGCACGCCCACCCCGCCGGTGAAGTCGAGGACGCGCCGCCCGTCCTTCAGCCGGATCCAGCAGCCCTCGGCGCTCTCGGCGAGGTCCCTGCCGAAGCCGAACGCGCCGATCAGGGAGACCTGACTGCGGCTGACGTACCGGCCGTAGAGGTCGTGGACCTCGCCGATGGAGAGGTCTTCCGCCTGGTCGAGGGTGAGCAGTTCAGTCACGGGAGGCCTCCGCGGCACGGGCGGCGGGCAGGGTGCGCAGGCGGTCGGCCATCAGCCGGCCGGCCGACCGGCCTTCCCGTACCGCGTAGTTGGTGCCGCGGTCCTCGGGGAACACCTGGGCCATGCTCGCCAGGTAGAGACCGGGCAGCCGGGTCTCCAGCGGGGGCATGTCCTCCCGGTAGCCGGGGGTGATCACGGGCTGGGCGTGCTCGGCGCGCCACACGTGGTAGTCGTCCACCCAGGAGCGGTCGAAGCGCGGGAACATCCGCCGCAGGTGCGGAAGGCTGTGGGCAAAGACCTCCTCGTCGCTCATCCGGTACAACTCGGCGTCGGCCGGCAGGTATTTGGAGAGGTAGACCACGTGTGTGCCGCCGTACCGGCCCGGGTCGTCCATGTTGGTGTGCTCGATCACCCCGACGTACGGGAACGACGGGTCGTTGACGTTGAGCCAGTAGGTGTCGGAGAGACGGCGGTTGTTCTCCAGGACGAGGCAGACGTTCGCCAGGTACGGGACGCGGCGCAGCTGCCGGAGCAGCGCGGGGGCGGCGGGGTGGGGTTCGGCGCCGTACGGTCCCGACTCCAGCAGGGTGGCGGCCTGTTCGGGGGCCACGGTGAGCAACACCTGCCGGGCGGAGAGGTGTTCACCCGCCGCCGTGCGTACGCCGCTGACCCGGCCGTCCTCGAAGGTGACGGAGTCGACGGGCGTATCGGTGAGCACGTCGACACCGAGCGCGGTCAGCCGTTTGTGCAGGGCGGTGAGGAGGGTCTCGCTGCCGCCGCGCAGGTAGTAGAGGGTCTCGCTGCCGGACTTGGTGCGGCTGCCGCCGCGCAGGTGCAGCTTGGTCCACATCCAGGTGGCGCCGACCTGGTCCGCGTAGTGGCCGAACTTCCCTTCGAGGAGCGGGCGCCACACCACGTCGTACACCCGGCGTCCGCCCAGCGAGACCAGCCATTCCTCGGCGGTACGGTGCTCCAGCTCGCGCCAGTCCTTGACGCGCTGGGCGCGCAGCGCGAGGAGGCCGAGCCGCAGCCGGTCGCGGAGCGGGAGCGGGGCGAAGCGCAGCAGGTCGGTGGGCCGGGAGAGACGGTAGATGGAGTTGGCGTAGAACATGCCGGTACGGGTGACGTGCGCCTCGACGGCGTCGGACACCCCCAACTCCGCGCAGAGGCGGAGGATTTCCTCGTCGGAGGCGAACCAGTGGTGGTAGAAGCGCTCGATGCGCCGGCCGCCGCCGACGTCGAAGCTGCCGGCCAGGCCGCCGATCTCGGGGTCCCGCTCGACGATCCGTACGCGGTGGCCCTGCGTGGCCAGTTCGAGGGCGGCGGACAGGCCGGTGAAGCCCGCGCCGACGACGATGACGTCCGCGGTGCCGCCCGCAGTACCGTCCGGGCTGGCGTCCTGGATGGGTGCGGGATTCCTCAACTCGCCGTTCACACGAACTCCTTGATGGGTCGTCGCGGTTCGCTGCCGTTCGCCGTACGCGGCTCGGGGGTCCGCCGGGCGACCAGATAGGGCGGCCGCCCCTGGACCTGCTGGAAGGCCGCGAGCAGGTACTCGCCGAGCACGCCGCTCGCCAGCGACTGGAGTCCGAACACCCCCAGGGGCACGGCCCGTCGGACGCTCCGGCGGGCCGCCGCCACACCCGCCGCGCCCAGCAGCGACGCGGCGCCGATGTACGTCGGCAGGCGCAGGGGCAGCGCGCTCCCGCTGGCGAGCAGACCGCTGCGGGAGAGGGCGAGCATCTTGCGCGGGGTGTACTTGGTCCCGCCCGCGAGCCGGGCGTCCCGTTCGTACTCGATGCTGGTCTCGGCGAAACCCGACCAGCTGATCGCCCCGCGCAGGAACAGGGCGCGCTCGCCCGACAGGCCGGTCAGGAAGTCGACCACCTGCCGGTCGAGCAGCCGGAAGTCCCCGGTGTCCAGGGCGACCGGGCGCTCGGAGAGTCCGGCCAGGATCCGGTAGTACGCGTACGCCGTGGCCTTCTTGAGGTGGCTCTCGCCGTGCCGCGCGGTCCTGCGCGCGGAGACCACGGACCAGCCGTCGAGCCACGCGCGCGCCATGCGCGGGATCAGTTCGGGCGGGTCCTGGAGATCGGCGTCCATCAGGACCACCGCGTCCCCGGCGGCCTCGGCGAGGCCGGCCAGGCACGCGGCCTGGTGCCCGAAGTTCCGGCTGAACCGGACGGCCCGCACGGTGGAGTCCTGGGCGGCGAACCCCTCGATGAGGGACCAGGTGGAGTCGGAGCTGCCGTCGTCCACGTAGATGATCTCGTGCGGCAGGTCCCGTACCGCGTCGGTGACGCGCCGGTGGGTCCGGTCGAGCACCTCCTCCTCGTTGTAGCAGGGCAGGACGATGCTGATGAGGTGGTCGTGGGGCCGGTCGGGGTTCCGTTCGTCGGTGGTCATGGTGCCCTCCGGGATGGGGCCGCTCAGTGCTCGGCGGGGGCTGCGACGGAGTTGAGGACCAGGGCGTACGGGGGCTCGGGGACCAGGTAGAAGTGGTCGCCGGGCACCCGCAGTTCACGGAAGCCGCCGCCGGTCAGTTCGCTCCACGGACGCCGGTCGGCGTCGGGGTCGTCGTCGCCGACGATCGTGGTGACCGGGCAGCGCAGGAGCGGTTCCGGGCGCGGGAGGTACGAGTGGAACATCTGGCTGTCGCCCCGGATGTACGGCAGGACCAGCTCCTGGAAGACGGGGTCGGCGGCCAGTTCGGGGTCGGTGCCGCCGAGGGTGATCAGCCGGGTGACGACCTCGGCGTCGTCCTCGTCGATCTCGGTGGCGGGCTCGGGGGGCGGGTAGGCGGCGTCGCGGGAGCCGGAGGCGATGAGGTGCGCGGGGGTGAGGCCACGCGCCTCCAGGGCGCGCGCCGTCTCCAGGGCCACGGCGGCGCCCATGCTGTGCCCGAACAGCACGAGCGGCAGGCCGGGCACGCCCGGGAGGGCCGCCACGGCGTCGGCGGTCGCGCGGGCGAGTTCCCGCAGGTCGGTGGGGACGGGCTCGGCGAGGCGCTCGGCGCGCCCCGGGTAGCGGACGGCGTGGACGCGGACGCCCGGCAGGTGGTGGCCCCAGTCGCGGAAGAACGAGGCAGAACCGCCCGCGTGGGGGAAGCAGACGAGCTGCCACCGGGGGTCCGCCACCGGGACGGCGCACTGCAACCAGGTCGAGGGGTGGTGCGTCGCTTCGCTCACTTCGCTGTCTCCTGTTCCGTACGCTGCCGCTGGGCCCGCAGGACGCGGGCGCGCCGGGCGGTGGCCTGCCGGGAGGCCGTGAGGACCGCGTCCGACTCCGTACCGCTGTCGCGGATCAGCGCGACCTGGGCCAGGACGGTGGTGTGCCGGAAGAGCGCGACGACCGACGGCCGCTGTCCGGTGTGACGCTCCAGGGCCTCCTGGAGCTGGAACATGGCGAGCGAGTGGCCGCCCATGTCGAAGAAGTTGACGTCCGTGGGGACGGACGTGCTCTGGAGCACGTCGGCCCAGGCGGCGGAGACGCGGGCGGCCAGCTCGGCGTCGGTGTGCTGGGCCGTGCCGGTGTCGGTGTGCTGGGCGGTGTCCGTCTCGGTGTGCCCGGCCGCGTCGGTGCCCGTGTCGGTGTGACGTCGGCCGGCGGCAGCGGTGGGGGTGTCCTCCGCCGCGCGTGCCGCCAGTGCCGTACGGTCCGCCTTGCCGTTGACCGTACGGGGAAGGTCGTCCAGCACCGTGACCCGGGCCGGGACCATCACGGCGGGCAGCCGCAGCGCCAGCTCCTCCCGCAGCGCCGCGCCGTCCGGACCCGACGGGGCGAGCACGAACGCGGCCAGTGCCGTGTCCCCGCCGACCGGGACGACGACGGCCTCGCGCACTCCGGGAAGCGCGCACAACTGAGCCTCGACGAAGCCGAGTTCGACGCGCTGGCCGCGTATCTTCACCTGGTGGTCGCGGCGGCCGACGAAGTCGAGCGTCCCGGTGTCGTTCCAGCGGACGAAGTCGCCCGTACGGTACATGCGCGCGTCCGGCGCACCCGCGAACGGATCGCCGACAAAGGCACGGGCGGTGGCGTCGGGACGGCCGAAGTAACCGCGGGCGACGCCGGCGCCGCCGACGTACAACTCCCCTTCGGCGCCGCGCGGTACGGGCCGCATCAGCTCGTCCAGTACGTAGAGCCGGGCCCCCGGCACCGGGCGTCCGACGGACACCGGCCCCGCGCTGTCGAAGCGGTGGTAACTGGCCCACACGGTCGCCTCGGTGGGGCCGTACTCGTTGACGAGGGACACCGGGTCGCCGTGTGACGCGAAGTGGCGCGTGACCAGCTCGGCGGGGAGCGGTTCGCCCGCCACGATCACGGTACGGAGCGAGCACAGCCGTTCCGCGCCCAGCCGCTCGGCGGCGTCGAGCATCACCCGGTACAGCGAGGGGACGCACAACATCTGTGTCACCTGGTGCCGTTCGACCAGTTCCACGAGCCGTTCGGGGTCCCGGACCTCGTCCGCCGTGGCCACCACCAGGCGGCCGCCCGCCGTGAGGGTGCCCCACAGGCCGGCCACCGAGGAGTCGAAGGCCAGCGGCGAGACCAGGAGGAAGACGGGCTCGCCCGGGTAGACCGTACGGCGGGCGAGGGTCGAGGCCGCCAGCTGGCCGTGTTCGACCAGGACGCCCTTGGGCTCACCCGTGCTGCCGGAGGTGTAGATGAGGTACGCCGGGTCCTGCGGGCCGACCCGGTGGGCGGGCGGGTCCGCCGCGTGCGGCCCGGGCCGGGCGGCCTCGCCCTCCGCGTCCACGAGCGGCAGCCCGAGATCCGACAGGCGCGCCCCGACCTGCGAGGTGACGACGACGGCGCCCACCCGGGCGTCGGCCAGGATGTCGGCGACCCGCCGGTCGGGGTGGGACGGGTCCACGGGGACGTACGCCGCGCCTGAGCGCAGGATGCCCAGGACGGAGGCGACCATCGCCGTCGACGGCTCGGCGACCACGCCGACCCGGGAGCCCGGACCGACCCCCCGCGCGGCGAGTCGGGCCGCGATCCGGCCGGCCCACGCGTCCAGCGCGCGGTAGCTGAGGGCGGTGTCGCCGCTGTGCACGGCGGTACGGGCCGGTTCCGTACGGGCGTAGTGCGCCACGAGTTCGTGCACCGGGGTGCGCCCGGACAGGGGCAGGGGGGCGCCCCGGCCGAGCGCCGTCAAGGCCTCCTGGTCCCTCGCCCGGGTCTCCGTCCGGCTGGGCAGCAGGTCCGTTCCAGGTGAATCCGACATCAGAACTCCTCCGCGGGTCGTCGTTCGGTCGTCGTTCGGTCGTCCATGGCTCGTCGTCCGTCGTCTGTCATGCGTCGTCTGTCATGCGTCTGTCGTGCGTCGAAAAGGGGCGCCCGAGGCACACTCTTGGCAACCCCGTGCGTACGGGCCGGTCACACGCGCCGCAGCCCCGTGCTCACCGTCACGGCCAGCACCACCAGCAGCCCCGCGAGCGTCATGGTCAGCCCGAACCCGTCCGCGAACAGGCCGACCAGCATGGGACCGGCGAGGAACCCGCCGTACGTCAGGGTGTTGACCTTCGCCAGCGCGGCGGTCGCGCTGCCGGTCTCGCCGTCGGCGGTGCCGTGGCCCACCGCGCTGAAGATGATCGGCACGATCACCGACAGCCCCGCGCCGTGCAGCCCGAACCCCACCACCGCGACCGCGGGCGTGGGGCTGAACACCACGACCGTGAGGCCGGCCACCGCGATGGCGCCGCCCCACCGGACCAGGACGGAGGGACCGTACTTCCGGTTCAGCCGGTCCCCGACCAGCCGGCCGCCGGTCTGGCAGAAGCTGAACGCGATGTACGCGAGGGACGCCGTGGCCAGGGTCGCGCCGAGTTCGTCGCGCAGGAAGATCCCGCTCCAGTCCCCCACCGCCGACTCGGACACCAGCACGACGGTCCCGGTGAGCCCGAGCACCACCACGCGGGGCGTCCAGCCGTCCCGCCAGCCCACGCGCTCGCGCTTGCCGTCCGCCTCCTTCTTGCCCCGGTCGGCGGAGCCCGGCAGCATCGAACGGCCCGCCACCGCTCCGATGGCCGCCAGTACCACGCTGACCAGCAGGAAGTGCTGGGTGAAGGAGAGGCCCGTCTTCACGGCGATGCCGCCGAGGACGGCGCCGACCATCGTCCCGATGCTCCAGGCCGCGTGACAGCTGTTCATGATGGGGCGGTCCAGGGCCCGTTCGACGGCGATGGCGTGCGCGTTCATGGAGACGTCCACCAGGCCGTTGACCGCGCCGAACACCAGCAGGGCCGCGCCGAACTGGACCCGGTCGCCGGCGAGCGCGATCCCGGCCAGCGAGAGCGGCAGCGCGACCATGGTGGTGCGCGCGATGGGCCCGCTGCCGAAGCGCGCGACCAGGGCCCCGGCCGTCTGGAGCGTGACCAGGCCGGTGACGACCGGCAGGAGGAGGAAGAGGCCGAGCTGGCCGTTGGACAGCGCGTACTCCGTCTTCAACGACGGCATCCGCAGGTAGTAGTTGGCGAAGAGCAGTCCGGCGATCAGGAACGGCGCGGGCGCCGCCCAGCGGGCACGGCCCGGCGAGACCGCCCCTCCGCTCGGGGCCGCCGGTTCCACCCGGTCCGCCTCGGTCACCGAAGTGGCCCGGTCGGGTACCACGTCCTCAGGCACGGTCATCGCGGGCCCACCTCACTGTCGGCCGAAGCACGGGGCGGCTTCGGGCACTTGAAAGCCTGTCAGGATGACAACACCTTGCCCTATAGTTGCCATCTCTGGCAATGTCGTCTCGCGAAAGGACCTCACCGATGACGAGTCCGGGTCGGGTGGCCCTGGTGACGGGGGCGAACAAAGGGATCGGCAAGGCGACGGCGCGCGCGCTGGCCCAGCGGGGCCTGACGGTCCTGCTCGGCAGCCGGAGTCTGCGCCGGGGCGAGGAGGCCGCACACGAACTGGCCTGGGAAGGGCTGCCGGTGACGGCCCTCCGGCTCGA
Source organism: Streptomyces sp. NPDC088261 (assembly GCF_044740805.1). NCBI lineage: Bacteria > Bacillati > Actinomycetota > Actinomycetes > Kitasatosporales > Streptomycetaceae > Streptomyces > Streptomyces sp. NPDC088261. Next base: position 281,075 of record NZ_JBIURL010000007.1, on the reverse strand, counting down.
CGTCACCGATCCCGACGGGGTCGGGGCGGCGGCGGAGCACATACGGAACGAGCACGGACGGCTCGACGTCCTCGTCAACAACGCGGGCCTGTTCGTCGGCTCCCCGGCGGTGGAGACGACGCCCGACCGGATGCGTGACATGTTCGACGTGAACGTCTTCGGCGTCGTGACCGTCACCCACGCCTCGCTGCCCCTGCTGCGCCGCTCCCCCGCGCCCCGGATCGTCAACGTCTCCAGCACCACGGCCTCGCTGACCCTGACGCGCGACGGGGCCGAGCTGCCCGGCGACGCGGACCGGCGCTTCGCGTACACCAGCTCCAAGGCGGCCCTCAACATGCTGACCCTCCAGTACGCGAGAGCCTTCGCTCACGACCCCGGCCTGGCCCACCTGAAGATCAACTCGGCGTCGCCCGGCTACACCGCGACGGGCATGAACGACTTCCGGGCGCCGCGCTCCGCCGAGGAGGGAGCGCGCGTCATCGTGGACCTGGCCACCCTGCCCGACGACGGGCCGACGGGCGGATTCTTCGACGACCGGGGTCCCGTGGCCTGGTGACACCCGCTACTGATCCGCTCCCCCGACCGCATCCAGCACCCCGGACCCAGAAGGAACGCCTCCACACGCCCCCACATCCCTTGGAGTCACCAACGCCATGGACGCAACCCGGACCACCCCCGCACCCCGTCCGCCCCGTCCGCACCCCACCGCCGAGTCCCGGCCCGAAGAGGCCCGCGTCGAAGAGGCCCGGGCGCGCGACCGGCGGCACGTGTGGCACACCTGGTCGCCCCTGGCGGCCGACCGTACGGCGCTGATGATCTCGCACGGCGCCGGCCACCGCGTGTGGGACGTCGACGGGAAGGAGTACCTCGACGCCGCGTCCCTCAACTCCACGTGCGGGTACGCGCGTCCCGAGGTGATCAGGGCCATCGGTGAACAGGCCGCCCGGCTGCACCACTTCGACCTCTCGCTCGCGAGCCAGGAGCCCGCGGGGCTGCTCGCCGAACGCCTGGCCTCCTACCTGCCGCCGGAGTTGACGAAGACCCTGTTCGTCAACAGCGGCTCCGAGGGCTTCGAGGCGGCGCTCATGATCGCCTCCGCCTACTGGTCCCACCTGGGCCGCCCCCGGTCCAGGGTCGTCGGCTTCGCGCGCGGCTACCAGGGCTCCACCCTGCTCACGCGCAGCATGTCGACGCTGCCGCGCAGCCGGCACCTCCTCCGGCCGCCGCTGGACGCCACCCTGGTCGAACTGCCCCTGCCGCCGAAGGAGTTGCGCCGCCCGGAGTCCGCGCCGCTGCTGCTCGCCGCCTTCGAGCGGGCCCTGTGCGAGGACCCGGAGGACCCGCCCGCCGCCGTGGTGGTCGAGCCGTTCCTGAACGTCGGCGGCGCCATCGTCCTGCCGCCCGGCTTCCTGCGGGGCCTGCGCGAACTGTGCGACGCCACCGGCACGTTGCTGATCGTGGACGAGGTGTTCACCGCGTACGGCCGCTCCGGGCGGATGTTCGCCTCGCTGCGCGAGGACGTCGCCCCGGACATCCTCGTGTCGAGCAAGGGCCTCAGCGGCGGGTACGTACCGATCGCGGCGGTCACCGTCCAGCAGCGCGTGCACGACACGTTCGGCGAGGACCCGGTCATCGGCGGCCTGCGCTACGGCCACACCACCTCCGGGCACTCGGTGGCCTGCGCCGCCGCCCTCGCCACCCTGGACGTGGTCGAGAAGGACGGTCTGGTCGAGCGGGCCGAGCGGCTCGGGGGCGTCCTGCTCGACCGGCTGGCCCCGCTGGCCGCCCACGAGCAGGTGGTCGACGTGCGGGGGCTCGGGCTCATCCTCGTCGTGGAGACCGCGTCGCCGGAGACCGCCGCGAGCGTGGTGGTCCGGGCCAGGGAACAGGGGCTGCTGCTGCGCCAGGCCGGCCCGTCCGTGATGGCCGTACCCCCGCTGGTGATCGACGACGAGGGCGCCCGCGCGGTGGTCGACGGTCTCGCGGGCGCGCTGGCGGACACGGTCGCGTAGCCGGCGGTACGGAAGGGGCGCGCGATGGCCCCTGGGCGGCGGGTGCCGCTCAGGGGCCGACGCGCGTCTTCCCGCGGGTCAACTGCCGCTAGATGCCCTGGGACGCCATCTCGATCGCGGACCGGTAGTTGGCCGCGCCGGTGACCACACACGCCCGGTACGTACGGTTGTCCCGCACCGCCAGGAAGTAGTCCTTGACCTGCTTCCAGTACTGCCGCAGATAGCTCGGGCCGGGGAAGAACGCGGGCGGCCTCGGCACCAGCGCGAACGCGCGGGAGCATTCGAGGATCTCGTTCGTCACGGTCGAGAGCACGGCCTCGACCTCACTGTTCATGTTCCATCCGGCGGCCAGCTCGGGCGTCCAGATGGTCCCGGCCACCTCCCGCAGGTGCGCCTGCTCCTCGGGCGTCGGCTCGCTCTCGGCCCCGAACGCGACGGCCGACACGGCGGGCCCGGACGCCGACGGGTGTGCCTGCGCCGTGGCCGCCGTACCGACGGACAGCGTCGCCAGTACGGCGACGAGTGCGATCGCGGACACGGAACGGGATCTCTCCGCCTTCATCGTTCTCCCTCGGTACGTCGATGCCCGGGGCGCGCCCCCGGGCGGCACCCAAGCTGACATGTGCCGATTCGGACGGTCAACGGGGCCGAACGCGCCGTGCCGGAACCGGCCAGTCCCGGAGCCCCGCCGCCCGAAACGGACACCCCCCTAGACGACGCTCCCGGGTCCGCCCAGGTCCCGCGCGAGCCGGCGCAGGTGCGGGCCGTACTCGGGGTCGGCGAGCGCCACCGCGAACTGCGCCGTGAGGTACGCCAGCGGGTTGCCGGTGTCGTACCACGTCCCGCGCATCACCTGCCCGTACGCCGCGTGGCGCCGTGCGTACGCGTTGATGGCGTCGGTCAGGTAGATCTCGCCGGTGCGGTGTTCGTGCCAGCACCGCGTCTGTTCGCGCAGTTCGTCAATGATGGCGGGGGTGATGACGTACCCGCCGATGGCCGCGTACGCGGAGGGCGCGTCCTCGGGCTTGGGCTTCTCGACCAGGCCGGTGATCCGCAGCAGCCCGTCGTCCAGGTCCTCCGCGACCACTGGCACGCCGTAGCGGCGGGAGTCGGCGGGGTCCATCGGGATGAGGGCGAGAACAGGGCTGTTGGTCGTCTCGTAGGCCCGGATGAGCTGTTGGGCGCGCGGGACCTCCGCCACGAACACGTCGTCGGGCCACAGGACGAGCATCGGCTCGTTGTCGAAGTTGCGGGCCGCGTTCAGGACGGGGGTGCCGTTGCCGTACGGGCCGTGCTGGTCGAGGTAGGTGATGTGGCCGAGCCGGGACAGCTCGGCGACGTCCTCCACCGCGTCCGCGTAGGCCGGCTTGCCGTCGATGCGCAGCTGTTCGGCGAGGGCGGGGTTGGGCCGGAAGTGCTCCTGGATCATGCCCTTGCCCCCGGAGACCACGATGGTGATGTCCGTGATGCCGGACGCCACCAGCTCTCTGACGGTGTGTTCGATGACGGGCTTGTCACCGATGGGCAGCATCTCCTTCGGTGTCGACTTCGTCAGCGGCAGCAGGCGCGAGCCCAGGCCGGCGGCGGGAATGACGGCCCTGCGGATCGTCGTGGTCATGGGACCCTCTCGGTTCGACGGGCGGAGGCTCGGTTCGAAGGGCGGGCGCCCGGTCCGGCGGGCGGACGCTCAGGCGACACCGGCGCTGTACGTGGAGGTGTCCCCGCTCACGGTCACGCTGGGGCGGCCGTCGGTCCCGACCGGGACGGAGCCGACGACCGTGCAGCGCTCGGCGCGGCGGGCCTCGGTGCCGTAGTCGTGGATCGCGTAGTGCTGGGTCGCGCGGTTGTCCCAGATGGCCAGGTCGCCGACGCGCCAGGTCCACCGGACGGTGTGCTCGGGCCGGACCACGTACTCCTGGAGGATCCGCATCAGGTCGCGCGAGGTCTGCGGGCCGAAGCCCACCGCGCGGCGCGCGAAGCCCCCGAGGAGCAGCGACCGCTCGCCGGTCTCCGGGTGCACGTGGACGGCGGGGTGCTCGGTCTCGTACAGCGTGGAGATGTACTCCGCGCGGGCCGCGACCGTCTCGTCGGTGTAGTCGGAGTCGTTGCTGTGCACGATCCGCAGGCGGTCGGCGAGCGCGCGGAGGGGTTCGGGCAGGCTCTCGTACGCGGCGACGGTGTTCGCCCACATCGTGTCGCCGCCCACCGGCGGGACGACCTTGTTGTGGAGGAAGGCGAGGGCCGGCGGGCGTTCGACGAAGGTGAGGTCGGTGTGCCAGTGGTTGGCGCGGGTGCCCGCGCGGGAGTCGATCTCCCGTACGGCGGGGCGGTCCTTGGGGGCGCTGTAGACGGGGTGGCCCAGGGTCAGGTCGCCGAACCGGCGGGCGAACGCGGCCTGGCTGTCGTAGTCCAGCCGCTGGCCGCGGAGGAACACCACCTTGTGGGCGAGGAGGGCGCGGCGGACCTGCGCGACGGTCTCGTCCGCGAGCGGTCCTGCCGTGTCCACCCCGGTGAGTTCGGCGCCGATACCGCCGGCCAGGGGGACGATCCCCACGTCGGTCAAGGGCAGGTGGGTCATGGTCACGGTGCACGCCTTTCTGACGGTCCTCGGGAAGGGCGGGCGGGGTGCCCGACGGCAAGTTTGCCAGCCATTGCCCAACGTGGCAACGGTATCGAGCCGCCAGGGTCGCGCCATTGTGCCAAGTTGAGGCAGAACATTGCCAGGGCATGGCGCGGCTCGTAGAGTGGCGATCACGAACCCCCGAGAAGCCGAGGAGCGGTCATGGGACAGCAGGATCTCCACGTGGTGTTCGCGGTGGACCAGAACTACGTCGACGCGGCCGCCGTGGTGGCCCATTCGATCGGGGCCGGCCTGCGCGACACGAGCAGCCGCCCGGCCTTCCACGTCATCGACTCGGGACTCGGGGCCGACGGCAGGCGCTTCCTCGCCGACGCCCTGGGCCGGGTGGGGGACGTGGACCTGTACACCGTCCCCGACCGCCTGGAGATGGCCACCCCGCGCAAACACTGGACGGCCGCCACCCTGCACCGGCTGCACATCGGCGACGTCGTGCCCCGCGACATCGGCCGGGTCATCTACCTCGACGTCGACACGCTGGTGCTGGACGACCTGACGGAGCTGTACCGGTACGACCTGGCGGGCAACACCATCGGCGCCGTGATCAACGAGGTGGCGCCGGCCCGGGTGCTGACCCTGGGCGAGCGGGCGAGCCTGAGCCAGACCGGCGCCAAACCGCCCGGCTACTTCAACGCGGGGGTGCTGCTGATCGACATGGACCGGTGGCGGGCCGAGAACACCACGGAACGGTCCCTGGACATCTACCGGACGTACGGGAAGGACATCCCGACGCTCGACCAGGACATCCTCAACTACCTGTACGCGGAGCGCTGGACGCCCGTACCCGACAAGTGGAACAAGCTCATCGAGCACCCGGTCCACGGGCGTTTCGGCAGCGGCCGGCTCGACTACCTGACACGCCGTGAGGGGATCATCCACTTCATCGGCGGGGACAAGCCGTGGGGGGACGTGTTCCCCGACAACGCGCTGCGGCGGCTGTACGAGGAGTACTCCTCGGTGCTCGCCCTGACGGGTTCGTCGTGACCGTCGTCCGCCTGGTGTCGGTCGTGGGCGGGGACACCTCGCTCCTGCCGCACATGCTGGCCCACTACGAGGGGCTCGGTGTCGAGGCGTTCCACGTGATCCGCCATGTGGAGAGCGGGTTGGACCCCACCCTCGCGTCGTCCGTGGAGGCTGTCCGGGACGCGGGGCACGACTTCACCCGGCTCAGCGTCGGGCCGTGGCACGAACACCTCAACCCGCGGCTGATCCGCGAGACGATGGCAGAACACCCCGACGACTGGTGGGTGGTGGCCGACCTGGACGAGTTCCAGGTCTACCCGGACTCCCTGAAGGAGACGGTCGCCCACTGCGAGCGGCACGGATTCGACTACGTGGAAGGGGCGTTCCTCGACCGGGTGGCCGCCGACGGCTCCTTCCCCGATCCCGAACCGTACGGCTCGGTGCCGCTGTGGCGGCAGTACCCGCTCGCCGGCCTGGTGACCCTGCGGCTCATGGGCGCCCGCCCGACGAAGGTGCCGCTGGCCCGGGGCCGGGTGGAGCTGGGGTACGGGCAGCACAACAGCTGGACCGGCCGGGGCGCCCCCGCCGAGCATGTGTACGCGCAGGTGCACCACTTCAAGTGGACCGCCTCGGCGCGCGAGCGGCTGGCCAGGCGGGTGGCCGCGTACTCCTCCGGGGAGTGGCACATCAACAACGCCAAGATCATCGACGAGTCGCGGGCGTTCCTGGACCATGTGGCGGCCCACCAGGGCCGTTTGAAAGTGGACGATCCCCGACTGGACTTCCAGCGCTGCGCGTTGGAGTACGGCGACTACACGGGCTGGGCGGACCTGGCCGCGACCCTGAGCCGGCAGTACGTGGAGTTCGACGCGGCCCGGGCGGCGACGGGGCGCCGGGAGGCGGGCTGACCGGGAGGCCCGCACCCCGACTGGCCGCCCCGGGCAGGGCGCCGACCTCTCCGTACGGAAAGCGGACCGTACGGAACAGGAGGCGGCGCACTCCCCGGGGCGTTCCCGTGCACGGCAGTTGAGGAGCGGTCCCGCCGCTGTCAGTGCGCCACCGCCACCGCCGCCGGCTCCACCTCGAACGACAGCAGGGCCGTCACCTCCGCCGCCAGCTCCCGCGCCTCGCGGGGCGTGGCCGCGCCGACCACCACAAATCCGGCCCGGTCGCCGGAGTTCCGTACGGGAGCGATGACGTCCCCCGGCACCACGCCCAACTCCGCGCGCAGGACGGCCGGATGGGCCAGGACCCGCTCCCAGCCGGTCACCCCGACCAGCCGCCCCGGCTCCGGGGCGAGGAACGCGACGGCGGCGGCGCGGGTCGGGGTGAGGTCGCGGACGTGGTCGCGTCCCAGCACGTCGTCGTAGAGCAGGCCGAACAGCTCAAGGCCGGGGATGGCGTGGGACAGCAGCAGGTGGAGCCAGTCGCCGCCGGGGCGCGTGTGCACCTCGCCGAGGACGATCCCGGCGTCCGTCACCCACAGTTCGGCGTGGAAGACGCCGAAGCGCAGGTCCAGCGCCGTCAGCGCGCGGACCACCTCGTCCTCCACCTCCCGCCGTACGGAGTCGGGCAGTTCGGCGGGAAGCACATGGCCGATCTCCACGAAGTACGGCGGCGGCAGCTTCTCCTTCGCGGTGATCGCGAGCACCTTGGGGCCGTCCCGGAGGAGGACGCCCTCCACACTGAACTCCGCTCCCTCCACGAACTCCTCCACGAGGAACGGCTCGCTGGTGGGAAGTTCCTCCACGGCGCGCGGCAGGTCGGCGGGCCCGGTCACCTTCCGTACCCCGACACTGCCCATGCCGTCCCGCGGCTTCACCACCCAGGGGCCGTACGACTCCGCGAGGAACGCCTCCGCCTCCCGGAGGCCGGCGCACAGCCCTACCCGCGGCTGCCGGAATCCGGCGGCGGCCAGGGCGGCCCGGCAGGCGTCCTTGTCGCGCACGCGCCGGACGGCCTCCGGTGTGTTCCCGGGGGCGCCGGCGGCCGCCGCACACCGCGCGACACTGAGCTGTACGGGGTCCCGCAGCCCGAGGACCAGGTCGAAGGTGTCGCCGGCCGCGAGGCGTTGCCGGGCCCAGGCCTCGGACAGCACCGGATCGTCCGGGTCGACCGGGGAGACGTCGTCGGCCAGTTCGGTGACGGCGGGGGTCGCGGCGAGTACTTCGCTCCTGCCGGTCACATGGGTACGGATCCCCCGGGCGCGCGCCTGGGTCAGCGCGGCGGTGACGATGTCCAGGCTGGACGCGAGCGGGCTCGCCCCGCCGACGAAGAGCAGGTGGGGAGGGAGAGGGGTCATGGATGCTCCTGAATGAGGGCCGGACGGGGTCAAGTCGTCTGTGGACAGAGGCAGTCGGGCGTCTCAGGGCGAGGTGAGCACGCTCTGTTCCGCGAACCAGCCCGCCAGCCGGCGGATGCGGTCCGCCGTGTGCGCCTCGTCCTTGCCCTCGACCACCGCCGTCCCGGCAAAGACGCTCGACGCCTGCGCCGCGTCCGCCAGCAGGTCACCGGGCCGGGCCTGGAGGGACACGTACCGTACGCCGTCCCGGGCGGCCACCTCGTCGTCGGCCGGGCGGGACACGAGGCGGCCGGGGGCGGTGGCGAGGAAGACGTCGCCGAACCGGGTGGCGGCGGCCGTCGGGGTCGCGGCGGACGGGAGGCCGAGGACCGACCTGGCCCACTCGTCGTGCAGGTCGACGCCGTGCTGGAGGCGGATCATCTCGTCGAAGGACCCGCCCGGAATCCGGCCGCCGCACTCCCCGAAGACGAGGGTGTCGCCCTGCTCGAAGACCTCCAGGTGGAACACCCCGTCGTGGTGTCCCAGCGCCGTCATCACCCGTCCGGCGACCGCCTGCGCGCGGGTGTAGAGGTCCGGGCACTCCTCGGGGTGCTGCATCACGGACGCCACGATCCCGCCCTCGCGGATCGCGATGACGTTCTGGAGGTAGCGCCCGACGGACGTGAAGACCACCTCGCCGTCGCGCACCACGCCGTCGATGTGCAGTTCCCCGCCGTCCACCCACTCCTCGGCGAGCCAGGGCGCGCCGACACTGTCCTGCGCCAACTGCCGGGCGATCTCCTCCCGTTCGGGGTGACTGTGCCAGGTCCGTACGCCCCGGGTGGAGGAGTCGGCAAGCGGTTTGAGCACGCCGCGTACGGAGGGGAAGCCGGCCAGGTCGCGGGGGCGGACGATCACCCGGGAGTCGGCCACGGGGATGCCGGCGGCCCGGATGCGGCGCTTCTGGAGGTCCTTGTCGCGCAGGGCCAGCGCGTCCACGGGCTTCATGGGGCTGCGGGCGCCGCCGAGCACCGCCGCGTTCACCAGGGTGAACTCGAACTGGCTGGTGACGACGTCGAACCGCTCGGCGTCCAGCCCGTGGCGGACCAGGCCCGCGAGGGTCGACTCGGTGTCGGACGGGTCGTGCACGGCGACGGTGTGGGCGTCGTCCAACAGGTCACCGCGCCGGTCGAGTTCGCCCGCCGTGAGGACACAGGTCACCTCGGCGCCGAGGCGGTGGAGGGCGGTCACCGCGTCGGGCCGCCAGCCGATCAGGAGTACGTGCGGGTGGGCCATCTGGGCTTCTCCTGGGGAGGGTCGAGGGTCTGTGGGTCTGTGGGTCTGTGGGTCTGTCGGTACGGGTGGACAGGGATGGTCAGCGCCCGGCGAGGGACAGCGGGATGCTCTCGGGGCCGGCGACATGGATCGAACGCAGCCGTACGACCGGGCCGTTCAGCTCGATACGGCCGACGGTGTCGAGGATCTCGGTGAGCAGGATCCGCATCTCGGCGCGGGCCAGGGTGCTGCCGATGCAGAAGTGCTCCCCGGCGGCGAGGGCGATGTGCCGGTTCGGCGCGCGCCCGATGTCGAAGCGGTCGGGGTGGTCGAAGATCTCCTCGTCGCGGTTGCCCGACGGCACCCAGACGACCACCCGCTCGCCCGCCTCGATCCGCTGTCCCCGGACGACAGTGGGTGTGGTGACGGTACGCATGCTGTGGGTCGCGCTGGAGGTCCAGCGCAGGATCTCCTCCCCGGCGCCCGGCAGCAGGCTCCGGTCCTCGCGCAACCGGCCCAGCTCGCCGGGGTGTTCGAGGAGGGCGAGCATGCCGCCCGCGAGGGCCAGCCGGCCGTTCTCCGTCGCGCCGACCAGGTTCTCGCAGTTGAGAAGGATCTCCTCCTCGGTCAGCGGCTCACCGTCGATCGTGCCGTGGACCAGGGAGGTGACCAGGTCGTCGGTGGGGTGCTCCAGCCGTTGGTCCATCAGGTCGACGAAGTACGCCATGAAGCGGTGGTGCGCGGCCAGCGACGTATGGGCGAGGAACGCCTCGTTCGTCCATTGGAACAGGTCCTCGTGGTCCTCCGGGGGGACGCCGAGGATGCGGCCGATGACGTACAGCGAGATCCGGCCCGCGATGTCGTGGACGAAGTCGCAGGAGCCCTGTTCGACCGCGCGGGCCAGGACCGCGCGGACCGCGTCCCGCATGTACCCCTCCAGCTCGCGGACGGCCCGCGTGCTGAACCAGTCGGCCATGAGCCCGCGCAGCGCCTTGTGCCGCGGCGGGTCGGTGAGCGCCAGGGTCGTACCGCCGCCCGGGTCCTCGCCCATGGCCACGGGCCGCAGCAGGACACCGCGCGCGGAGCTGAACGTACCGGGATCGCGGTAGACGGACCTGATGTCGGTGTACCGCGTCAGCGACCAGAACGCGGGCAGGTCCCCCGCCTCGTGGTGGTGCACGGGCGCGTGCGCGCGCATCCACCGCCACACCTCGTGGGGGTCGCCGGTGGCGTGCAGTCCGGGGTCGACGAGCTGTTCTGGCCTCAGGCCAACGGTGACCGTCATGACAGGGCTCCTGGGGGACGCGTGGTACGTACGGTCCAATGTGAGGCAATAGGTTGCCACATGAGTCACAGTCAAGGCAATCTGTTGCCAACAGAGTGCTGTCAGGACACGCCCCGGCGCGGACGGCACCGCCCAGCGACCGAAGGGGAAGCATGTCCCGTGACCGTTCTCTCGACATCGCCGTCACCGGCCTCGCCGCACGGTTTCCCGGCGCGACGGACCTCGCGGAGTGGTGGTCCGCCCTGGTGGCGGGGCGCGTCCTGACGCGGCGGCACACCCGTGGCGAACTGCTCGACGCCGGGATGCCGCGGAGCCTCCTGGACGACCCGGACTTCGTCCCCGTCCATGGTCATCTGGACGACGCGGACCGCTTTGAGAACACGCTCTTCCGGGTCAGCCCCCGGGAGGCGGAGATGATGGACCCGCAGCACCGCCTGATGCTGGAGGTCGCGTGGGGGGCACTGGAGGACGCCGGGTGCCGGCCCGGGGACACCTCGGTCACCGGGGTCTTCGCGTCCGCGAGCAGCAGCGGTTACCTGCGCGCCATGGTGGCGGGCGGCGGGCTCGACCCGCTCACCCTCGAGGACGCGCTGCACGGCACCGAGCCGGACTTCATGGCGAGCCTCCTCTCGTACAAACTCGGCCTGACCGGCCCCGCGGTGGCCGTGCAGACCGCCTGCTCCTCCTCGCTGGTCGCCGTTCACCTGGCCGTGCAGGCGCTGTTGAACGGGGACTGCGACCAGGCGCTCGTCGTCGGGGCGGGCATCGCGCACCCGCAGGGCGGGCATCTCCACGTGCCGGGCGGCATCCACTCGGCGGCCGGCGCCTGCCGCCCCTTCGACGAGAGCGCCGACGGGGTGGTCGCCGGGTCCGGGGTCGCCTGTGTGGTCCTGCGCCGGCTGGACGACGCCCTGGCGGACGGGCCCGAGCCGTACGGCGTGGTGCTCGGGACGGCGATCAACAACGACGGCGCTTCGAAGGCCGGTTACTACGCGCCGTCCGTGGACGGCCAGGAGGCCGTCATCCGGGCGGCGTTGGCGGCGGCGGACGTGGACGGCGGGTCGCTCGGGTACCTGGAGGCGCACGCCACCGGGACGCGCGTGGGCGACCCGATCGAGTGGACCGCCGCGTCGGCGGCGCTCGGTGGTACGGGGGCGGGCCCGGGCACGATCGCGGTCGGCGCCCTCAAGGCCAACACCGGCCACCTGGACAACGCGGCCGGGGTCGCCTCGCTCATCAAGGCGCTGCTGGTGGTCAAGGAGGGGGTGGTGCCGCCGGTGGCGGGCTTCTCCCGGCTCAACCCGCTGCTGGAGACGGAGGATTCACCGCTGTACGTGCCCGCCGAGGCGCGGGAGTGGCGGGGGCCGCTGCCGCGCAGGGCCGGGATCAGCTCGTTCGGCGTCGGCGGGACGAACGCGCATGTGGTCGTCGAGCAGGCGCCGCCGGTACGGGGCGCGGAGACCGGCGGCGAGGAGGACACGGGTCGTCTCGTCCTGCTGTCCGCCGCCGATCCCGGGGCCCTCGCGCGGTCCGCCCAGCGGCTCGGGAGCCATCTGCGGCGTGAGTCTTCTGCACTCGGTCCCATGGTCGGGGAACCGGCCCTGGCCGACGTGTCGTTCACCCTCGCGGCCGCGCGCGCCGAGCTGCCCGTACGGCTGGCGGTGGCGGGGCGCACCGGCGCGGAGATCGCCGAGCGCCTCGCGTCCGGCGCGGGGGTCGTACGGGACGAGGTCACGACGGGCGGCCTGCCGGCCCCGGCGCTGTTCCTCTTCCCGGGGCAGGGCTCCCAACACCCCGGCATGGCACGGCCGTTCGCCGAGGCGCTGCCCGGCTTCGAGGACGCCCTGCGGGACTGCCTCGCCGCGTTCGACCCCGCGACGGCCGGAGTCGTACGCCGCGCGCTGCTGGACGAGTCGTTCCCGGCGGCGGAACTGGAGGCCACCGAGCTGGCCCAACCCGCCCTGTTCGCCGTGGAGTACGCGGCCTCGGTCGCGCTGCGGGCCCTCGGTGTCGCCCCGGCCGCCGTGGCGGGTCACAGCCTCGGTGAGATCACGGCGGCCTGTGTCGCGGGCGCGCTCGACCTGGCCGACGCGGCCCGTCTGGTGACGGTACGCGGCCGGGCGATGGCGGACTGCCCGCCGGGGGCGATGCTCGCGGTGGGCTGCGACGAGGCGTCGCTCCGTACGCTGCTCGCGGAGAGCGGGCCGGAGCTCGAACTCGCCGCGCACAACGGCCCGGAGAGCTGTGTCGTGGCGGGCACCGAGGACGCCGTCGAGGCGTTCCGTACCCGGCTGGGCGCGGGCGTGCCCACCACGCGGCTGCGGACGAGCCACGCCTTCCACTCGGCGCTCGTCGAGCCCGCGCTGGCGCCGCTGTCGGCCGCGCTCGCGGGGATCACCCTGCGGCGGCCGGTGCTGCCGTTCGCGGCCAACGCCACCGGGGAGCTGGTCCCGGCGGGCGCCCGGATCACCGCGGACCGGTTCGTGGCCCAGGCGCGCGGGACGGTGCGGTTCGCCGAGGCGATGGAGACCCTGGCGCGGCGCTTCCCGGGAGCGGTCGCCGTGGAGGTCGGCCCGGGGCGGGTGCTGTCGGCCCTGGCCGTCGCCGCCGGGCTGACACCGGTCGCGCTGTCCCCGGGCCGTACCGCCCGGCCGGGCGAGGAGGTCCTGACGGCCCTGGGCACGCTCTGGGCGAAGGGGCTGCCGCTCGCGCCGACGGCACTGAGCGGCCCGGGACGCCGCGTACACCTGCCGGGATACGCGTTCGCCGGGCCGCGCTGGATGGCCCCGGAGGCCCGTCCCCGCGAGGCCGCGCTCCCGGGGGCGCCCGGCCGGACGCCGGACGCGGCGACGACGGCGACGGCGACGGCGAACGGACAGCTGCCGGACGTACGGACCGAGGAGGCGCCGGCCCCCGCGGAGGACCCCGCGGCCGTCCTCGCCGGGCTCTGGGCCGACCTCCTCGGCCACACCGGCCTCACCGCCGACGCGGACTTCTTCGACCTGGGCGGCGACTCGCTGGCGACCACGCATCTGGCGCGCCGGATCAAGCTGCGGCTGGGGGTCTCCGTATCACTCCGCGACCTCCTGATCGGCCGCACGCTGGGCCGTCAGACCGAGATCGTCCTCGGCCTCCTCGACCGGCCGGTCGTCCGAAGCTGAACCCGGACCGGCAGCCCGGCCCGGACCTGGGCGTCGCTGAGGACGGCGGCCCCCGGGTCCGGCTGGGCGTCGCCGACCAGGAGGCCGCCCAGGACCGCCACCGTTGACAGGAGCCGTCGTCGTCCCCTGCTCCGACGGCACGCCGACTACGCCGACTCCCCCTCCGGCGCCGGGAAAACCCGGTGCCGGAGGGGGAGTGGGGTCCTGAGGTGTCGTCCGAAGGGCTGCCCCGTCAGGTACGGGCCGTCCCCGGCCGGATCAGGAACGCCAGCAGCCCCGTGCACACCAGCGTGACCACGCCCAGCACGTCCCAGTACAGCCACGCCTCGCCAGCGTCGTGGAGCATGAGGAACAGCGACCCGCCCGCCAGCGACCCCAGCGCCTCCCCCGTGGACCAGCAGACCTGCCGCAGGTGCATGACCTCCAGGCTGGAGCCCACCCCGAGGCCCGCGAACGCGGTGCTCATCATCGGCGCGAACATCATCTCGGCGAGGGCGAACACCAGGACCGCGACCCCCGCTCCGAACAGCGGCGGCAGGCCCACCCCGAGCAGCAGCATCGACACGCCGAAGAGGATGTTGGCGCGGCCGAGGACGGCGAAGGGCGTCTTCCCCGCCGCCATCAGCTTGCTGATCAGCGCCGTGACCGCCGTCTGGAACAGGACGATCGACACGGCGGGCGCGGCGATCAGCACCGAACGGGCCGCCGCCGACTCGAAGTCCCGGCCCACGGACAGCGCGAACGCCGAGTAGAACTGGGCGTACACGAAGGTGCCCAGGGTGCTCACCACCACCAGCCGCAGCATGGCGGGGGTCCGCACGACCCGCAGCAGGACCGCCCTGCTCACCGGCCACGTGCCGGAGGTGGCGGGCGGCCTGCGGTGGGACGGGATGCCGGGCAGCATGACCGCGCCGGCCGCCAGGTAGCAGAGCGCCACGAACCCCATGAGCAGCCGGGGGTCGGAGTCCGTGTAGAGCAGGTTGGCGACGAACGGCCCCAGCGTCGCGCCCGCGTTGACGGCTATCTGGAACAGGGAGAAGATCCGGTTCCGCCCGATGCTGTCGTGCACGACCTCGGCGATGAGCACCCGGGACAGTGTGAAGTGGACGCTCACGCCGGTACCGGCGAGGACGAGCAGCGCGCACAGCGCCCACGCGGTGCCGGCGTACGGCAGCGAGCCGAAGGCGACGGCGGAGAGCAGGACCCCGCCCGCCATCCCGGTGCGGTATCCCACCCGGTGCAGCCACCGGTTGAGGGCGAGGGCGGCGAGCCCGGCGGACGCGGTGTAGCAGAACAGCCCGGCGCCCACCACGGCGGTCCCGGACCCCGGCGCCCGCGCGGCGAGCAGCAGGCCGAGCACGGGGAAGACGGTGAACAGGCCCAGGCTGCCGAAGAGATGGTCGAGCGAGAGCGCGGAGCGCAGGCGGCGGGGGGCCGGCACCGCGGGCGCGTCGAGGGGGCTGAGGGTCCCCGGCCGGGGGGTCATGGCCGGTCCCCCGCCTTCACCCACCGTACGGAAAGAGCGCGTTCCGCCATGTCGATCAACTCCTTGATGGCATCGCTTGCCTGAATGCCCGACACAGTGTCAATATCTTGCCAAGCTTGTCAATCGGGAGGCAGGACATGGCACACGGACATCGGACGGCACCGTACGGAAGCTGGCCGTCCCCGCTCGGCGCCGCCGACGTCGCCCGGGGCGAGGCCCAGCTCGACTGGGTGGGTTTCGTCGGGGACGAGGTGTGGTGGACCGAGGCCCTGCCGGAGGAGGGCGGCCGCGCCGCCCTCATGCGCGGAGGTCCCGACGGCCCCGAGGAGGCGCTGCCCGGCGGCGGTTGGGACGTACGGACCCGGGTGATCGAGTACGGGGGCCGCCCCTGGCTCGCGGTCTCCGGCCGCCCCGAGGACGGCGTCGTCTTCACCCACGCCGGGGACCAGCGTGTGCACCTCTGGCGTCCGGGGACGGAGCCGGTGCCCCTCAGCCCGCCCGGCGCCTGGCAGGCCGAGCTGCGCCACGCCGACTTCGCGGTGCGCGGCGACGAGGTCTGGTGCCTGCGCGAGCGGGTCGAGGACGAGGAGGGCACCCGGGTCACCCGCCACCTCGTGGCGCTGCCCCTGGACGGCAGCGCGGCCGACGACCCTTCGCGGGTACGGGAGTTGGCGGCCAGTCACCACTTCATGAGTGGTCCCCGCGTCGAGCCGGGCGGCGACCGGGTGGTGTGGCTGGGCTGGAACCACCCGGACATGCCGTGGGACGCCACCGAGCTCATGGGAGCCGCGATCCGGGCCGACGGCACCCTGGGCGAGCCGGCCGTCCTCGTCGGGGACCGCCTGGCGGTGACGCAGGCGGAGTGGGCCGCCGACGGCTCGGGCACGCTGTACGCGCTCGCCGACCCGGACGGGTGGTGGAACGTCCACGAGCTCGCGCCGGACGGCGGCCTCCTGCGCGCCCTGTGCCCGCGCGAGGAGGAGTTCGGCGACGCGCTGTGGCGGATCGGGCTGCGCTGGTGCCTCCCGCTGCGCGACGGCACGCTCGCCGTCGTGCACGGCACGGGCACCCGCACGCTGGGCATCCTCTCCCCCGACGGCACCCTCACCGACCCGGAGGGCTTCGCCGGGGCGGGCGCGGAGTGGTTCTCGCTCGCGACCGACGGCCGGCGCGTCGCCGCCGTCTGCGCCGGGCCGCGGCAGCGCCGCAGTGTGGTCCTCGCCGACCCGGCGGACGGCAGTGTGCGGGTCGTACGGCCGCCCTCGGGCACCGCGCTCGACGCGTGGGCGACCACGCCGTACCGCCGTGCCTTCCGCGGTGACGACGGCCAGGACGTGTACGCGCACGTGTACCCGCCGTACAGCCCCACCCACACCGGGCCCGACGGTGAACTCCCGCCGTGGGTGGTCTTCGTGCACGGGGGCCCGACGAGCGGCACGCCGCTGGTGCTCAACCAGGAGATCGGCTTCTTCACCAGCCGGGGCATCGGTGTGGTGGACGTGCAGTACGGCGGTTCCACCGGCTACGGCCGCGCCTACCGGGAGCGGCTGCGCGGCGACTGGGGGGTCACGGACGTGCGGGACTGCGCCGCCGTGGCCCGGGGGCTGGTGGCCGAGGGGCTGGCCGACGCGGGCAGGCTCGCCATCCGGGGCGCCAGCGCAGGCGGTTGGACGGCCGCCGCGTCGCTGTGCGCCGAGCCGGAGCTGTACGCGGCCGCCGGGATCTACTATCCGCTGCTCGACCCGGTGATCTGGAGCGCGGGCGGGACGCACGACTTCGAATCGCGGTATCTGGACGGGCTGATCGGCCCCTGGCCGGAGGCGAAGGACCGTTACGAGCGGCGCTCCCCGCTGGCCGGCGCCGACCGTATCCGCGCGCCGTTCGTCCTGCTCCAGGGGCTGGACGACCGCGTCTGCCCGCCGGCGCAGAGCCTGCGGATGGCGGAGCGGATCGCGGAGACCGGCGGGGAGTGCCGCTACCTCCGCTTCGAGGGCGAGGGCCACGGATTCCGGAAGGCGGGCAACACCATCACCGCGCTCCACGCCGAACTGGAGCTGTACGGCGACGTGTTCGGCTTCACGCCGTCCCTTCCGGCGGCGTCCTCGTAAGCGGGGGGGCCGTACGGGGGATCCGCCGTACGGCCCCCGGGCCTCACCCGTCCAGGAAGCGCTCCAGGACCACCGCGATCCCGTCCTCGTCGTTGCCCGGGGCCACCTCGTCGGCCGCCGCCCTCACCTCGGCGGGCGCGCCCGCCATGGCCACCCCGTGCGCCGCCCAGCCGAGCATCGGGATGTCGTTCGCCATGTCCCCGAAGGCGATGGTGTCGGCGCCGCCCAGGCCCAGGCGGTGGGCGGCGAAGGCGAGGCCGGTGGCCTTGGTGAGGCCCTTCGGCAGCAGCTCCACCTCGCCGGGGCCCGCCTTGACGATCCCGACGAGGTCCCCGGCGACCCGTACCGCGACCGAGGCCAGCTCGTCCTCGGTGAGGGTCGCGTGCTGGACGTAGAACTTGCGGACGGGGTGCGCCCACAGCTCCTCCTCGTCCGCGTCCGGGACGAGCGGGGTCTCCCCTGCGAGGTCGTGCAGATAGCCGGGCGCGGCCACCACCACCCCGTCCAGTCCCGCCCGGTCGGCGGCCAGGGTCAGCGGTCCCGTCTCCGCCTCGATCAGGGCGACCGCCCGTCGGGCCAGCCGCCGGTCCAGCGTGACGGACGTCAACTGCCGGTGCGCGGCGGTGTCGTACACCTGGCCGCCCTGCCCGCAGACCGCGAGCCCGGTGTACCCGAGGTCCGCGAGGACGTGCCGGGTCCAGGAGACGGACCGGCCGGTGACGACGATGTGCCGCGCGCCCCGCTCGGTGGCGCGGGAGAGGGCGGCCCGGGTCCGCGCTCCGATCGTACGGTCGGAGCGCAGGAGCGTGCCGTCCAGGTCGGTGGCGATCAGGGTGTACGGCAACGGGTCCACGGCGTCGGTCACTTCGGCCTCCGTCGCTCGGGTACGGGGTCGCGCGCCGGTCATGTCAGCCTCCGTTGCTCTGGTAGTGGCGCAGGTTCCAGTTCCAGAAGCGCTTGGCGACCAGGAACAGCAGGACGCACACCGCCGGCGACCACTGGGCGAGCCAGGCGAGCGGCCCGTGGTCCGGTTCCCTGTCCAGCAGGACGAGGACCGGGAAGTACGCGACGAAGGCCAGCGGCAGGAGGTACGTGAAGATCCCGCGCAGCACGACGGGCAGGATCGACAGCGGGTAGTTGCCGATCGTCGCCATGATGTCGTCGATCCACTTGCCCACCCCGTGGGCGAACGGCGAGCGCAACAGCAGCGCGGCCAGCGGGAGTTGGACGGCGGCCTCCAGGAAGACCCCGCCGGCGATCGCGGCGCCGAGGTAGAGCACGGCTCCCGCGGTCCAGTCGACGGGGGCCTGGGCCACGGCCATGGCGCACACGGTGACGCCGACGAAGAAGTCACCGAGGGCGTTGATGTTGAAGCGGCTGATGAGGATCTGGGTGAGGACGGACATGGGGCGGAGGAAGTAGCCCTCGACCCGGCCCTCCTCGACCAGTTCGAGCAGTTGGTCCGAGAGGTTCCCGAAGACCATGGTGAACAGGCCGTGCGACATGAGCCGCATGCCGACGATCAGCAGGACGCCGCCGTTGGGGAAGTCGCCCAGACCGTCGAAGCGGGTGATGAGGACGGCGGCGAAGGCGAGTGTCGAGGTCTGCCAGAGGATGCCGAAGATGATCTCGAACGCGAAGTCGCCGGGGTATTCGAGACGTCCCCGGATGTTGACCGCGGTGGTCCGCAGGATGATCCGCGTGACGCGGACCGTCCGGCGGACGCGGGCGCGGGCACCGGCACCGGCGCTCGTGCCGCCGCGCGGCCCGGCGGGCGGCCCGGCCGGCCGGGGCGCCTTGACCGTGGTGGTCATGGTTCAGCCTCCCTGTGAGGTGACGCGCCGGGCCGCACGCGACCAGACGAACTTGGTCAGCACGGCGAGAGCGACCACCCAGCACACCTCGCGCAGCAGGTTCTCGGGCGCGTCGGCGAGCGGGATGCGGCCGACGTAGATCGAGATGGGCACGTTGATGGTGGCGGCGAACGGAAGCACCGACGCCGTGGTGAGCAGCCAGCCCGGCAGGAACCACAGGGGGACGAACACCCCGGAGAGAAGGTCCTGCACGAAGCTGTACATGCGGGTCAGGCCGCTGTTGGAGGTCAGCCAGAAGGTGGCGAGGTCGACGAGCTGGCCGAGGTAGTAGAGGATCATCTGCCCGAGGACGAGGCTCACGACGAAGACCAGTCCGACGGTGGCGGAGGCGGGCGGCCGGATGACCCCGGTCGCGAGGGCGATGAGGTATCCGACGAGGGCCCACATCGCGCCGTACCCCATGTCGCCGACGGCCCGGTACATGTAGTAGCGGCCGGGTGAGATCGGCCGGAGGAACCAGTAGATGACCGTGCCCTCACGGGTGCGCTGCGGCAGGTTGTCCTTGGTGACCATCCGGTTGCTCCACCGGATCCGCCCGACGAGGATCGCGAGGGCCGCGTACGTGACGGCCTGGTGGACGTCGAGTCCGGCGACCGACTCCTTGCCCTGGTAGACGGCCGTCCACAGCAGGTAGTACAGGTAGACCTGGACGCCCATCATGAACGGGGCGAGGAAGAACCGGCCCCGGTAGGCGATCGTCTGGTAGAGCGGCACGATCCGCCAGATCCGCCAGGCGCGTCCGCCGCCCGGTCTGCCGCCGCGCCCGCCGCCGCGCCCGCCGCCGGGCCTGCCGTCCGCCCGGCCGCCGCTCGCTTCGGTGGTGACCGCGGCGCTCACGGGACGAGGATTTCGTTCTTGGCCTCGTAGGCGTTCCGCATGAGTTCCTCCAGGTCGGTCTCCTCCACGGTCATGCCGACCACGGGGAACCCGGCGATCAGGGCACGCACCACGTCCTCCGGTGTGTGGCCGTCCTCGGGGGCGAGTGTGGCGCGGGTCCCCTCGTGGGAGAGGACGCGCGCGCCCGCCACCCGTACCTCGGCGACCGGTTCCCCGAAGGTGACGTTGACCGTCCGGCCCGCGCCGTACTGGAGTTTCATGCGGTCGAGGGTCCCGTCGAACACCAGCCTGCCGTGGTTGATCAGCAGGACGCGCTCGCACAGCCGGGCCACGTCGGTCATGTCGTGGGTGGTGAGGACGACCGCCCGGCCGCGTTCGTGGACCTGCTGGAGGAGGAAGGCGCGGGTACGTTCCTTGGCGACGACGTCCATGCCGATCGTGGGCTCGTCGAGGAAGAGGATCGCGGGGTCGTGGAGGACGGCGGCCGCCATGTCGCAGCGGACGCGCTGGCCCAGCGACATGAGCCGTACCGGTGTGTCCCAGAACTCGGAGATGCCCAACACCTGGTCTACGTCGTGGAGTTGGCGCTCGTAGTCGCGGGGGGCGATGTCGAAGATGTCCTGGATCAGGCCGAAGGAGTGCCGGGCGGGGAGGTCCCACCAGAGCTGGGTCTTCTGCCCGAACACCGCCCCGATCGACCGGGCGTTGTCCGCCCGGTTCTGGTGCGGGACACGTCCGTCCACGTACACCTCGCCGGACGTCGGGGTCAGGATCCCGGTCAGCATCTTGATGGACGTCGACTTGCCGGCGCCGTTGGGGCCGAGCAGGCCCACCAACTCGCCCCGGCCGACGGTCAGATCAAGGTCGGAGACCACGGTGCGCTCGTCCCTCGCCGGGCTCATGAGCGACCTGAACGTGGCGAGGCGCCCGGTGGTCGGGCGCCTCACCTTGTACGTCTTCGTCAGGCCACGCGTCACGATGGCCGCCGATTCGTGCGGCATTACGGTTCCTTTCGGTGGGGGGTGGGTGAAGTGGGTGGGGTGGTTCACTGGGCAGGGTGGTTCAGTGGGCGTAGAGCGAGCTGAGCGCGGCGATGCCCGGAAGGTCACCGAGGAGGTCGGGGTCCTTCAGGGCGTGCAGGTCGGTCTCCCACAACTCCCCTGCGGAGGTGACCAGTACGGAGTCGGCGGGGGCCGGGCCCGGCGGCGACGGGGGCGACGACACGGGCGCCGTCACGCGGTCCCACTCGACGCCGGTGAACGGTATCCCCAGCACCCCCGACACCGACTTCACCGCGCTCTCCGCGGCCAGGGGCGCGAGCGTCAGTTTCGACGGGCTGACGACCACCGCCCGGCCCCCGAGGAAGTCGTGGCTGAACTCGTCCGCCACCGTGCCGCTGCTCGGCAGCAGCCCGGACTTGACCGCCGCGTACCCGGATATCAGCCGCACGCCCGCCAGCGGGCCCGGCCGGACGACCCCGCGCAGGGTGGACAGGACGCGGTGCGCCCACCACCCGGCCAGCTGTCCCCCGGCGCCCCGCGCGCTGTCGAACGACTGGAAGTCGGAGACGAGCCAGGTCGTCCCGCCCTCGTGCCCCGTCCGGCCCGCGACGAAGAGTCCGTGCTCCTCGCGCTCGGGGAAGACGGCGCTGATGACGGGCAGGTGCCCGCGCAGCACCAGCATGAAGGACTTCCTGCACCGCACGACGGGCGGCAGCCCCGAGCGGGCGAGGACGCCGGGCGCGCCCGCGCCGGCCGCGACGACCACGGCGCGGCTCGCAATCGTCTCCGTCACGCCGTCCGGACGGACCAACTCGCTGATCACACCGCCCGGTTCGCCGGCGGTCCGGCTGATGCTGCCCCGCGCGAGGTCGATGCCGGTGGAAGCGGTCAGCTCGCCGAGGCGGCGCAGGACGGGGCCGAAGTCGTACGTCTCCTCCTCGCTCCGGAACGAGGAGACGAAGCCGTCGCCGAGCCACGGCGGCGGTTCCACGGGGCGGACCGGGAGGCCGGCCGCCTGCCAGTGCTCCTGGGCGCGGCGCAACGCGTTCGGGTTGGAGAACGACACCACCGAGCCCGCCGTGACCGGCGCCAGACCGGCCGTGAGAGCGCGCCAGTGGTCCCGCGCGCGGTCGAAGAGGAGCGGCAGGCGCGGCTCGTTCGGGCCGAACGCGTAGCCCCGGTGCAGGTATCCGTGCGACTGCCCCGACTGGCCGCCGCCGAGCCGCCGTTCCTCGACCAACAGCACCCGGGCGCCGCGTGCGGTCAGTCCCAGTGCCGTGAGTATTCCCGCCATGCCCGCACCCGCGACCACGACGTCATAGCTGCGTGTCACTGTTGTCCCTGTCCTGGATTCGGGCACCGACCTGGCCCGGGCGGGTCCGCCCCGTCTAGGCCGTGTCCGCGAACGGGTTGACGTGTTCGACCGAGGCGACCAGCCCGGACGCCTCCGAGAGGCCCACCAGCCAGTGCTCGCCCCGGGCGGTCTCCAGCAGCAGACCGGTGTTGCCGCGCCGCGTGACCGAGCGCAGCGGACCGAGCCCGGCCAGCAGCAGCCGGTCCTGCGCGTCCGACGACGCGCCGGGGTGCCGGGCCACCACGTTCCCGCTGACGAGGCTGATCCGTACGTCGATGAAGAGCGAGACCGCGATCTCCATGGTGTCAACGGTCATCGTTCAGCACCTCGGCCAGGGCCAGCGCGGCGAGTGTGGCGGAGTCCTGGATGCCGCCCTCGCGGGCCAGCCGGCGCAGCTCCGGCCACGACAGCGTCCGTACCGTCATGCTCTCCTCGAACGGATCCCGCTCCGTGGCGCCGGCCTCCGCGACGGCCCGCGCGCTGTACGCGTGGCATGAGGTGGTCGAGAAGCCGCTGCTCTCGGCGAAGGTCCCGAGGTGCCGCAGGTCCGTCACCCGCAGGCCGGTCTCCTCCAGCACCTCGCGCCGTGCGGCGGACTCGGGTGACTCCCCCGCCTCGATGCCCCCTTGGGGGAATTCGACGCTGCGCGCGCCGCCGAAGGTCTGCCGGGGCAGGTCCACGACGACGAAGCGGTCCTCGTGCCGTACGACCACCAGGACGGAGTCCGGCTTGCTGACCATGAAGTACGCGTGCCGGTCCCCCAGGCCGTCCTCGTACCGCTTGCGCAGGACGGAGAACCAGGGATTGCGGTGGACCGTCTCGCTTCCGATCTCACGCATGGCCCCCACCGGCTCAGGCCGGCGGGGTCAGATAGGTCTTGGACAGGGGATGCCCGCCCCGGCACAGGTCGTCGTAGGCGGCGGCCAGTTCGCGGGCCCGGTCGGTCGCCCTCGGGTCGCGGGGGGCGACGCCGTCCGTGCTGTCGACCAGGCGGATCCCCAGCAGCGTCCCGGCGAGGAGGACCTGTCCGTCGTACAACTCCTCGCGCAGGACGCGGCGTTCGGTCACCTGGTGGCCGAGGTCGCGCGCGATGTCGAGGAGGATGCGCTTGGTGATGGAGTCCAGGACGCCGGTGTCCACGGACGGGACGACGATCTCCCGGTCGCGGACGATCAGGATGGCGGCGCCGTCCGCCTCGGCGACGTGGCCGTCCTCGTTGAGGATGAAGATGTGCTCGGCGCCCCGCTCGGTCCTCTCCCGCTCGAACACCCGGAAGTCCAGGTACGATCCGCCGGACTTGGCGAGGGGACCGATGGGTCCGCCGAAGCGGCGGTGGGCGCTGACCACGGCACGTACCTGCGGCGGGGCGACCGGGGCGAACTCGAATCCCCCGATGTACATGGCCCCTTCGCTCTCCGGCGCCAGGGTCGACCGGCCGCGCGCGGCGTAGAACGTCGGCCGCAGGTAGACGTCCTTCCCCGGGTGGTGGGAGGCGACCTCGGCCAGTGCGGCGAAGACCTCGTCCCGGGTCTCGGGCGCCGGGATGTCGGCGATGCGGGCGGAGTTGAAGAGGCGGTCCACGTGCTGCTCGGCGGCGAGCATCAGGTGGTGCTCACGCTCCGCGTCCCAGAACGCCGTCATTCCCTCGAAGACGTTGGCGCCGCGCAGCGCCAACTCGTCCCAGACATGGACCCGTGCGTCCTCCCAGGGCACGACGGATCCGTTGAACCACATGACTCTGTCACCCATGACTTCCCCCAGCCGTTCGGTAGTTCAGTCGTTCGGTCGTTCGGCAGTGCGGTCGTTCGGCAGTACGGTCGTTCAGGCGTTCCGCGGCGCGGCCGCCAGCTCTATCCCGCTGATCTCCAGGCGCGCCTTTCCTTCCGTACAGACCAGGAAGGGCACGTCGACATGAGCGAAGTCGATCCCCGCGTCCGCCAGTTCGGACAGCGGTACGGAGATCCGCGTCCACTCGCCGGCGGGCAGCGCGGCCAGCCGGGCGGAGATGTCGAGTGCGGGCTGCCGCGGATAGTCGTTGTGGCAGGCCAGGTGGAACGGATCGGTCGGCGGCTCGACCACCCGTACGTCGAACGACAGCGACCCGTCCCGCGCGACCAGGTCCCGCAGGTCGGCCGGCCGGCCTCCGTGGGCCTGCGCGTACACGAACGTCCTGGTGCCCTTGAAGGTCAGGGACACCCCGTCGCGCCCGCCCGGCGTCGCGACCGGTTCCGTCGTGACGAAGACGGTCTCGTGCCGGCCGTCCGAGGGGATCGGCTGGGGTCCGTTGGCGGTGGCGCTGACCTCGAAGAGGTACGCGGGGTCGCCGGGCCCGACCACCAGTGTGTCGCCGGTGAACAGCTCGGCCGGCGGGGCGTCGTCGTCCTCGTCCAGCGGCAGCGGGTACGGCCCCGGGCCGTCCGCCGGGGCCGGGCCGCGCAGGGTCAGCCCCGACCCGTACGGGAAGAGCGGCGCGTGCTTGCCGACGGGCTCCTCCTCGCCGGGCGGCACCTGGTAGTCCGGGATGTGGGGCGGGACGCGGTGCGAGGTCGTCGTACGCCGGCCGCGCGGCCAGCTGAAGCTCAACCGCCCCTGGAAGTCGTACGGTTGCTCCCCCTCGGCGGGGGCGAAGAGGAGGTCGGTGATGCCCTGCGCGGCCGGTCCGGGGAGCCAGGCCGCCACGAAGGCATCGGAGAGGTTGATCTCCTCCGTCACATAGAGCGGACGGCCGCTGAACAGGACCGTGACCACCGTCGCGCCCGCGGCGCGCAGTTCGCGCAGGATCTCCAGGTCGCGGGCGTAGGACGGCTTGAGCGCGGCGTACTCGACGGTGTGCCACGGGCTGATGGACCCGAGCATCTCCGCGTAGGTGTCCTCGCCGATGCCGACCACGACGACGTCGTGCTCGGACACGTCGGCGTGGTCCAGGAGGGGGTCGACCGTGCACCGGCCGTCGCCGACGACCTCGGCGACGGCACCCGCCAGCGTTGCCCCGCCGGGGAAGTCGTCCAGCGTGACGTCGTCACCCTGCCAGGTGACGGTGAAGCCGCCCGTCTGCTTGGTGATGGCGTCGGCGGCGCTCCCGGTGACCAGGACCTTCGCGGTACGGGCGAGGGGCAGCACGGCGTTCTCGTGCTTGAGCAGCACGAGCGACTTCCGTACGGACTCCCGGGCCAGCGCCCGGTGTTCGGGAGCGCCCAGGATCTCCTGCCGCCCCGCCAGGGAGCGGTCCTGGGGCCTGGGCTTGTCCCACAGCCCGGCTCGCATCTTGACCCGCAGGACGCGCAGGACGGCGTCGTCGATACGCGACATCGGGATGTCGCCGGAGTGCACGCGCGCCAGCGCGTCGCGGTAGACGGCCTGCCACTTCTCGCGGGACGAGATCATGAGGATGTCGACCCCGGCCTTGATCACGTTCCCGGCGTCGCCCTGGGAGCAGCCGTCCACGTACGGGTGGGCGTCCCAGTCGCCGACGACGATGCCGTCGAACCCGAGCGCGTTCTTGAGGACGTCGGTGATCAGGTAGGCGCTGCCGTGGGCGCGCTCCTCGGACCGGTCCTCGCTCTCCCACCCGCTGTAGGAGACCATCACGGACTGGGAGCCGGCCTCGATGCCGGAGAAGAAGCCCATGGCGTGGATGTTGCGCAGGAGATCTTCGCTGCACCGCGCGATGCCCCGGTCCTCACCCCCGAAGGTGCCGCCGTCGCCCACCCAGTGCTTGACGCAGGAGATGACCCGGGAGTCGGTACGCAGCCCCTCGGCGTCGCCCTGGAGGCCTTCGACCATCGCACGCGCGTAGACATGCACGATCTCGGGGTCTTCGGAATAGCCTTCGTAGCAGCGGCCCCAGCGCAGGTCCCTCGGGGTGGCGACCGTCGGGGCGAAGGTCCAGTCGATGCCGGTGGCGGCGATCTCGCGCGCGGTGACCGCGCCGACGCGCCGGATCAGGTCCGCGTCGTGTGCCGCGCCGAGACCGATGTTGTGGGGGAAGATCGTCGCCCCGTGCACGTTGTTGTGGCCGTGCACCGCGTCGCTCGCCCACATGAAGGGGATCGTGAACGGGCGGTCCTTGTACGCCTCTTGCGCCGCTTCCCAGAAGCCGCCGACGGTCTCGGCCCAGGCCCCGGCGCCCGCCCGCCGGTCCCCGCCGGGCCAGCGCCCCGCGCCGTTCAGGGCCGAGCCGATCCGGTACGTCCGTACGTCCTCGGCGGTGAGCTCCACCAGGTCGGGCTGGATCATCTGCCCGATCTTCTCCTCGACCGTCATGTGCGCGAGGATGCCGCGGACGGCCTGTTCCAGCGCCGGGTCGGGGGCGATGTCGGACCGTAACGACGGCCACGCCGGGAGATGCGTCAATGGGTTCACGTACTTCTCCTAAACGTGCGGAAACGCCGTGCGATACCGGGGGCCGCCCGACGGATCGCGGTCCTCGTTGACCGGCTCGGGCTCGACGCGGATGAACCCTCGCATTCGACTGATGCCTTGTCAATCTTGTTTGTACAAAGCTCATTTGGGGCATCCGCCCCGTTCACCAGCGCTCTGACCTGCGGCGGAGTGCCGGGCACGCCGAATCGGCGGCCCCCTTTCCCGCGCCGGGAAGGGGGCCGCCGGAAGCGGGTCAGCCCTCCACCGTGAAGCCCGCCCGGAGCAGCGCCTCCTCACGGGAGGAGGGGCCGACGAGCAGCTCGAAGGCGCCCGGTTCGACGATGCGGTCGCCCCCGGCGTCCACAAGGGTGCACGCGGAGACGGGCAGCTCGATGAAGACCTCGCGCGACTCGCCCGGTGCGAGGGACACCTGCTGGTACGCCTTCAGTTCCTTCTCGGCCCAGGTGACGGACGTGACGGTGTCGCTGACGTACACCTGGACGGTCTCCAGCGCGGGACGGCTGCCCGTGTTGGTCACCACGACCCGCGCGCGCACCGCGTCGGCCGCCCCGAGGGTGGTCGTGAGCACCTTGAGGTCCGAGTACTCGACGGTCGTGTAGCCAAGGCCCTCGCCGAACACGAACGCCGGGCTCTGGGTGAGGTCGGCGTACCGGCTGCCGTGCTGGCCGCGCACCTGGTTGTAGTACGTGGGCTGCTGGCCGGCGTGCCGGGCGAAGGAGATCGGGAGGCGCCCCGACGGCTCGACCAGGCCGAGGAGCACCTCGGCCACCGCGCGGCCCCCGAGCATGCCCGGGTTGAAGGCGTGCAGGATCGCCGCCGCGCCCAGCGCGGAGGGCGGCAGGACGAGCGGCTTCGAGCTGATCACCACGACGACGAGCGGCTTGCCCGTGGCGGCGAGCGCGTCGAGCAACGCGACCTGTCCGCCGATGAGTTCGAGGGTGGCGGTCGACCGGCCCTCGCCGACCAGCTCGATCCGGTCCCCCACCACCGCGACGACGTAGTCGGCGGCCTCGGCCGCGGCGACGGCCTCGGCGATCAGGGCGTCGTCCGGCTCCACGGGGACCACGACGTGCGGCCGGGGCTGCCCGTCGGGGAAGAACTCCCCCTCAGGGTCCGGGCCGACGGTGACGATGTCGGCGCCGCGCGCGTACGACACGGTCCAGTCGGCGGGCACGTGCTCCCGGAACCCGTCCAGGACGGTGCGGATCATGTCGCGCGGCTGGCCGTCCGGCAGCCAGTCGGCCTGACCCGACGACCCGGCCCAGTCGCCGAGTTGGGTCTGCGCGTCGTCGGCGTTGGGCCCGACGACGGCGACCGTACGGGGCGTGGCGCCGGGCTCGGCGACGGCGCGGCCCTCCTCGCCGGCCCGGAACCCGCCGGCGAGCGGGAGGGTGCCGTCGTTGGTGAGCAGGACGAGCGAGCGGCGGGCCGCCTCCAGGTTCAGCTCGGCGTGCCCGGCGCTGCCGATGATCTCGGCCTGCCGGGCGGCGTCGGGGCGCCGGGGGTTCTCGAAGAGCCCCAGCTCGAACTTGAGCGTCAGGACCCGCCGTACGGCCGCGTCGATCTCCGCCTCCTGGAGCGTGCCGGCCGCGACCGCGTCCTGCGCGCCCTGGAAGAACTGGGGCGTGGTCATCACCACGTCGTTGCCCGCCCGGACCGCCGCGGCGGCGGCCTGCGCGTGGTCGGCGTACACCCGCTGCTCCCACACCATGCGGCCGACGTTGTCCCAGTCGGTCACCAGCGTGCCGGTGTAGCCCCACTCGCCGCGCAGGACGTCGTTGAGCAGCCAGTCGTTGACGGTGATCGGCACGCCGTCCATGGACTGGTAGCCGAGCATGAACGTACGGCAGCCCTCGCGTGCGACCCGCTCGAACGGGGGCAGGAACCACGAGCGCAGCTTGCGGCGCGAGATGTCCGCCTCGCTGGCGTCCCGGCCGCCCTGGGTCTCGGAGTAGCCGGCGAAGTGCTTGGCACAGGCGAGGATCGCCGTCGTGTCGGCGAGCCCGTCGCCCTGGTAGCCGCGGACCATGGCGGAGGCCAACTCGCCGATGAGGAACGGGTCTTCGCCGAACGTCTCGCTCACGCGGCCCCAGCGCAGGTCGCGGGTGATGCACAGCACCGGCGAGAACGTCCAGTGGACGCCGGTCGCGGCGACCTCGACGGCCGTGGCCCTGGCGATGCGCTCCACCAGGTCGGGGTCCCAGGTCGCGGCCATGCCGAGCTGCGTCGGGTAGATCGTGGCGCCCTCCCAGAAGGAGTGCCCGTGGATGCAGTCCTCCGCGACGAGCAGCGGGATGCGCAGGCGCGTCCGGTCGGTCAGCTCGGCCGCTTCGAGGACGCGCTCGGGCGAGGCGTGGAGGATCGACCCGGCGTACATGTCCTCGATGAGGCCCCGTACCCCGTCCTTGGCGTTCAACTGGAGCATCTGACCGACCTTCTCGGGCAGGGTCATACGACCGACGAGGTCGTCGACCCGCTCCGCGACGGGCAGTCCGGGGTCGAGGTAGGGCGGCAAGGAGCCCACAGCAGTTCCTTTCACAACGTCGAATGGGTGTGTCGAGCGGACACCCGGACGCGGCGGCGGCGGTACCGCTTCACGTCGTGTCCGCGGCGGAAGGACCCGGTGGGGGAGCCCCGCGACGTCGGTGGTCGTCGTCCTTCGCCGGTCACCGGGTCAGGCGTGGGGCAGACCGCGGTCGTGGTCATGGTCGGTGGTCTCCCGGGTCGGAACGGCTTGCTCAGGCCACTCCGACTCACGGTAGCCCAATACCGACCTAGTGGTAAGTATGTAGGTGTGCGAGTCTGCTCGGGGCTGTCCGGCCCCGGGCTGTCCGAGGGGACCTGACAGGGGAGAGTGACGAGTGACCGCCGAACCGCACCGCGGCTACGCCAAGGGCCGTGGCTACGCGAAGGGCCGCGCGAAGCGGCGTGAGATCATCGATCACGCCATGGCCCTGTTCGGCGAGGTCGGCTACCGCGGGGCCTCACTGCGGGAGATCGCGTCGCGCTGCGGCATCTCGCACCCCGGTCTGCTGCACCACTTCCCCACCAAGGAGTCCCTTCTGTTCGCGGTGTTGGAGCACCGCGACGAAGTGGACGGCGAATGGCTCGCGTTGGGCGGCGCGAAGGGGGTCGACCGGCTGCGGAGGCTCGCCGACCTGGCGGAGCTGAACGCCACCCGCCGGGGCATCGTGGAGCTCTTCTCGGTGGTCGCGGCGGAGGCGACCTCCCCCGAACACCCCGCGCACGCCTACTTCGTGGAGCGCTACCGGAACTCGGTCGCGTCCACGGCACGCGCGTACGCCCAGGCGTCCGACGAAGGCGCCCTGCGCACCGGCATCGCACCGGACGCGGCGGCGCAGCAGCTGATCGCCCTGATGGACGGGCTACAGGTGCAGTGGCTGCTCAGCGGCTGCGCGACGGACATGGCGGGGGTGCTGCGGGCACACCTGAGGACGCAGTTGACGGTGTCGCTGTAGGGGGCGCTGCGGTACGGGCGCGGCCCCGGCGGCCGGACCTCCGCGACGCCGGCGGCCAGACCCTCCCGCGGTACGGGCGCCGCCCCGGCGCGCCCGAAAATCGGTGGAGCCCCGCGTCCGTCTTCCCTTACGGTGCTTCCGCCCACCGTCACCCCGTCGAGGACACCCCGTTGAACTCCCAGTGAGACACCCCGAGCGCTGATCCACCGAGCACGCCGCACGTCCGCGGCGCGCTCCCTCCCGCTGCGGTCCTCTCCCTGGAACTGGTGCCTCACCGTGTCCTCATTCCGGCTCTTCGCCGTGCCCGCCTGCCCGCCCCTCGCGCTCCGCCGCTGCCCCGGCTGCGCCCCCGGGCGCCCCCACACCCCCGGCCTCGCGGCCACCCCGGGCCGCGACGCGCGCGGCCCGGTCCGAACCGACCGCCCGGCCTGGCAGTCGCCGTACGGTCCCCCACCGCACCGGCCCCACCGCGGCCGGTGGGCGCCCGCACCGGTGGTGACCACGTCCCGGCCGGCCGCCCGGCGCGGACACCTCGGCGACCGCTGCGACTGACCGGCGCCCCGGGCGGCCGGCCACCGATCCGTCCGCCCGGGGGCGGAAATAATGCACGGGCCGCTGTCAGTGGGCTCGGCTACAGTCGGCCTCTCGTCCTCGGTCACGTATCGGTCAGGTACCCGCGAACCGGGGCCAAACCGCTTCGCTGGGGGGGGATTGAGGCAGCATGCAGTCCGAACACGCCGGCCCGCCCGGTGACGAGCCCGGCGACGAGCCCGGCGGCGTCCCCGGCCGGTCCGTGCGTCCGGCCCCGGTCGTGACCGTGGCCACCACCCGGCGCGTCCACTACCCCCGTACCCCGCACCTGCCCTGGTCGCCGGGGGCGACGCCTGACGACATACGGGTGGCCGGTCTGCCGGGGCTGCGGGACCGCGAGGTCGTGGTCACCGAGAAGCTGGACGGTGAGAACACCACCCTCTACTCCGACGGCCTGCACGCCCGGTCGCCCGACTCCGGGCACCATCCTTCGCGCGCGTGGGTCAAGGGCTTGCAGGGCCGGATCGGCGCGGCGATCCCCGCCGGGTGGCGGGTGTGCGGGGAGAACCTGTACGCGCGGCACTCGCTCGCGTACACCGCATTGGACAGCTGGTTCTACGGGTTCTCCGTCTGGGACGGCGAGCGGTGCCTGGAGTGGGACCGTACGGTTCTGTTCCTGCGACGGCTGGGGATTCCGGTGCCGCAGGTGCTGTGGCGGGGTGTCCTGGACGAGCGGGCCGTACGGTCGCTGCGCACGCTGCGGCTGGACGCCGCGCGGCAGGAGGGGTACGTCGTACGAACCGTAGAGGGTTTCGGGCGGCGGGAGTTCGCGGAGCGAACGGCCAAGTGGGTACGGCCCGGGCACGTGCGCACCGACACCCACTGGATGTACGCCGAGGTCGTCGAGAACGGCCTGGGCCCGTCCGCCGCGCTGTGGGCGGTACGGTCGGGCGCGCCACCCCATGTCGCGGCACTCGCGGCGGGGGTGGGGATGGAGCTGTCGGACGGGGCGACGGCGAAAGCCTCGGCCGCCGGGGCGGGAGCAACGCGGGCGGCCACGACGGGCTCGCCCCCGACGGGCCGGGCTCGGTCGGCCGCGACCGGGCCGGCACTCCCGGCCACGGCAGGAGCGACGCACTCGACCACCGCGCGGGCAGCGCACCGGGCCAGGACGACCGGTGCGCGGTCAGCCGTCGCGGACGGGGCGCACCCGGCGGCAACGACGGTGGCGCGGTCAGCCGCGACGCGATCAGCCGCCGCGCCGGCAGACGCCGCGCGGGCGGACGCCCCGGCCACGGCCGACGCCGCCCCCGCGGCGCTCTCCCGCGAAGCCCTCGCCGCCGACGTCTCCGCCAGGCTCGACGTCCTCGGGCGGTCCGGTGACGAACGGCTCGCGGGCGTCCTCGCCGCCCTGTTGCACGACCACCGACGGCCGTCGCTGATACCCCGGTTGGCCGCGACGCTCGGCATGCCGCTCGCCCGCCGGGTCGCCGACCTGGTCGGCCTGCACACCAGGCCGCACCGCCCCCACCCCGACGACGAACGGCGCACAGGACTCGGACACTTGGCGCTCGCCACCGATCTGGGCGTCCTGCACGCGGTCGCCGGCGCGGTGGCGGTCGGCCTGGGCGCCGAGGCGCGCGAGCAGGCCGACTGGTCCGCGCTGCACGCGGAGGAGGCCGGACTCCTCGGCGAGGCACCGCTGGAACCCCTGCGTTCCGGCCTGCGCGACGCCCTCGCCGGCCTCGGCGACCCCGACGCGGCCGACCGGTGCTGGGCCGAGGCGCGGGAGGCGTACGCCACCGGGCGCGTGACCACCACCGACGCGGCCGCGGCGGCGACCTGGCGGTGGCGGAACGGCGACTTCCCCCGGCTGATCCACCTGGTCGGCCCGTCCGGCAGCGGGAAGAGCACCTTCGCCGCCCGGCTCCCCGGGGTCGACACCCGCGTCTCGCTGGACGACCTCAGGCAGGCCCGCGGCTCCCGGGCCGACCAGCGGGCCAACGCGGACGTGCTGCGCGAGGGCCTGCACCGGCTCGACACCGCGCTGGCGTCCGGCCGTACGACCGTCGTGTGGGACGCCACGTCCCTCAGCCGCCACCAGCGCTCCCTGGTGCACGCGGTGGCGCGCCGCCGCGACGCGCTGATCACACAGGTGGTCGTCCTGGTCGGCGAGGAGGAGCTGGTACGGCGCAACGCCACGCGCGCCCACCCGGTGCCCCCGGAGGTGCTCACCGGACAACTGCACCGGTTCGACCCGCCGTACCCCGGCGAGGCACACCGCACGTGGTACGTCGGGCGGACCGGGACCGTGGAGGACACCGACGGCAGTCTGGGCGGGGACGGCGCCCCCGCCGGAAACGAGACGTGATGCGTACCAGCGACGAGATCTACCACCGGGTCCGCTGGGACCCCCGCTTCGACCCGGCCCGGTTCGTCCTGGGGATCACCCAGCGCGGCGCCGCCCCGAAACGCGTCCCGCTGCCCGCCTTCGTCCCCGGGGGCGACATCCCGTGGCACCGGGTGCTGTTCGTCGAGGCCGACGGGGAGGTGATCTGGGACCGCGCCACCGGCGTGGACCGCATCGACGTGTCGGACGCCGGCCGGGCACGGGACCCGCGCGTCCTGCGCGCGCCCTTCTTCACGGCCGGCACACCGTACGCGTGGGACGCGGCGGCCGGGTGGCGCGCCGCGGACCGCCCGCCCGCCGCGTCCACCGTACGGACGGGCGCGGAGCTGCGCGTACTGACCTGGAACACCCTGTGGGACCGGTACGACAGCGACCGCGTCGACACCGCCCGGCGCCGGCCCCTGCTGCTCGCCGCGCTGGAGGAGTCCGACGCCGACATCATCGCGTTGCAGGAGGTGGAGGCCGGGCTGCTCGCGCTGTTGCTGCGCGCCCCCTGGGTCCGCGCCGGCTACACCCTCGGTACGGATCCACGCGGCAAGGACATCGACGGCACCGGTCTGCTGCTGCTCAGCCGGCTGCCCATGCGCGAGGCGGGGCGGCATCCGCTCGGCCCGCACAAAGCGGTGACCGCCGTCGTCGTGGAGACGGCGGGCGGTCCGCTCGTGGTCGCCACCACCCACCTGAGCAGCGACCACTCCGACAACGGCCCGGCACGGCGTCAGGGCGAACTGACCTCGCTCAGCAAGGGACTT
The DNA here is from genome assembly GCF_044740805.1 of Streptomyces sp. NPDC088261. Classification (NCBI taxonomy): domain Bacteria; kingdom Bacillati; phylum Actinomycetota; class Actinomycetes; order Kitasatosporales; family Streptomycetaceae; genus Streptomyces; species Streptomyces sp. NPDC088261. The sequence goes on along the minus strand of NZ_JBIURL010000007.1, from coordinate 247,245 downwards.
GCCGACCTCACCGCTCCCCTGATCCTGCTCGGCGACTTCAACGACGGCCGTGACGGGCCGGAAGGACCGGCCGCCGCCCTCGGGCTGCGCGACTCCTGGACGGAGGTGCACGGGCCCGGCGACCGCACCCCGACCTTCGACCCGGGTGTCAACCCGCTGGCCCGGATCTCCTCCCTGTCCGGCCGGGCGTCCCGGCTGGACCGGATCCTGTTGGGGGCGGCGGGACTTCGCGCGACCCGTGCGGCCCTGCGGGGCGACACACCGGGTCCCGGCGGGCTGTACATCTCGGACCACTACGGCGTGGAAGTGGAGGTGCGCCTGCCCCCGGTAAGCCTGCCCCCGGACCAAACCGGACCCGCCGGCACCAGCTCCTCCGACCCGCTCGACCTCCCGCCCACCGCCCGTACGGCGGTGGCCTGGCTCCCGCCCGAGGAGGTGTGGCCCGCGATCCAGGACATCAGACGGGAGCACGACCCGCAGATCCACCGCTGGCCGCCGCACGTCAACCTGCTCTTCGGCTTCGTCCCGGAGTCGGCGTTCGAGCGGGCCGTACTGCTCCTGGCCGAAGTGGCCGCCGCGACAACGCCGTTCACGGCCCGGCTCCACGGCGTGCACACCTTCGGGCACCGGGAGGACGCGACGGTCTGGCTCGACCCGGCCGCCGGAGGACCCACACCCTGGGCGGACCTGCACGCCGCCCTGGAGCGCCGCTTTCCCCGCTGCCGGGGCCGCGCGGAAGGCTTCACCCCGCATCTCACCCTGGGCCGTACCCGGGATCCGCACCACGTCGCCGCACACTCCGCCGACCGTCTGGGCGACGGCGTCTCGGCGCGGGTGGGCGAACTGGTGGTGCTCTCGCGCCGGGGAGACGAGCCGATGCGCCCCCGGGCGACGATCGCGCTGGGAACGGGCAAGGTGAGCTGGCTGCCGGAACAGCCGCCCACCCCATCCCCCACACTCACCGCGCCCCGAACAAAGAACCACGCCACACAGATCACACAACACCTCGCGCGCGCACTGCCCGGCGGAGTCCTGCACGTCGTCGGATCACGACGCATGGGCGGCGCCCACGCCGGGGCGGACCTCGACCTGATCGCGGCCCTGCCGGGCGCCGTCGACCTCGCGGACGTCCGGGCGCGGGTGGCCGCCGCACTGCCGGACGCCACCCGGCTGCGGCAGGTGACGGGCGCGCGGGTGCCGGGCCTGCGGCTGAGCGTCGGCGGCCTGGACGTCGACCTCGGTGTGGTCGCCACCGGATCGCTCGCGCCCGCCGAAGCGGTCTCCAGGCGTGCCGAGTTGGGCGAGGCGGCGGCGGTCGCGCTGAGCGCGGTGAGCGACGCGGACGCCGTACGAGCCGCCGTCGGCCACCACCACAGCGGCTTCGCCCTCCTGGCCGGCCAGGTCAAGCAGTGGGCGAAGGCGCGCGGTCTCGACTCCGCCCCGTTCGGCGGGCTGCCGGGCCTGGCCTGGTCCGTACTGGCGGCCCGCACCACCCGCGAGGCGGGCGCTGTTCCCGCCGCCGACCTGCTCAGGCACTTCTTCGCGACGTGGGCCGCCTGGGACTGGCGCGACCCGGTCGCTCTCACGCCCACCGGCGCCACCACCGCGCCCACGCCCCCGGTCCCGATCCCCGCCGCCCCGGTCCGGATCCTGACCCCGACCGCCCCGGTCCGCCTGTGCACCGCACAAGTCGGCCCCGGCTTCCGCGACTTGCTGTCCCAGGAGCTCTACCGGGCCTGGGACATCGTGGAGACCGCGGCGGCCACCGGCACCGATCCGCTGCCCTCACTCCGGACTCCCCCGCCCCTGCACCGCAGGCACGCCGCGTGGCTGGTCCTGACCGTACGGGCCCCGGAGGAAGGGGAGTTCGAAGAGATCCTGGGCCGCTTCCGGGGCCGCGTGCGCGCCCTGCTCACCGCTCTCGAAGAGACCGGGACACCCGACGCCCACGCCTGGCCCCACCCCTTCGAAACGGGCCCGGCGTCGGCGACGTACGCGATCGGCCTCGGCGCCGTACCCCCACCCGCGTCCCACCTCGCCGAGATCACCACAAGGTGGAGCAGGGGCCTGCCCGGCGTGGAGATCCGCACGGCGGAGGGCGGCGCCCTGCCCACACCGCGGCCGGGCGCGTACTGATCGACGTCCCCGTTTCTTCCTGCTCGTCCCTCAGGACGGAATCGGGAATTCTCCGCGTCCGTCATGCGCGCCACGAAATTCAGTGAATTTCCTTGGCGTTCGCGAATGGCACGACCCGTACATGTCCCTTACGAAGGCCCGCGATGGCTGCTTCTACGGTACGGGCGCTGCCGGCGTCACCGGCGCGGCGCCGTTCCCGCGCTCCGCCGCCACGATCGCGCGCACCGCCGGGGCGACCTCCTCCGCGAACCGGCGGATGACGTCCGGGGATTCCGCGCGGTAGAGGAAGAACGCGCTGATTCCGTGGGACAGGGCGAGGTCCGCCAGCTGCTCGACCCACAGCCGCGGCGGCCCGTCCAGGAAACCGGTAGCGGAATCGGCCCCTGCCCCTGACCCTGACCCGGAGCCGGAACCCGAAGCGGACCCCGAGCCCGACGCGAACCGCCCCTCGATGTTGTACCCGCGCCGCACCTCCCCCGGCGAGCGCCCCGCCGCCAGCGCGGCCTCGTCGATGACCCGGTTCGCCGTCGGCAGGTGTTCCGGCGGCAGGAACGGCGAGCTGGGCACCCAGCCGTCCGCGACCGCGCCCACCAGACGGAGCATCCGGGGCTGGTACGCGCCCAGCCAGATGCCGAGGTCGTGCACGGGACGCGGCCCCGGCCTCACCACGGCCAGCCGGTAGTGCGCGCCCTCGAAGCTCACCGCGTCGTCCGAGGTCCACAGGGCGCGGATGATCCGTACCGCCTCCTCCAGTGCCTCGACCGATTCGCCGGCGTTCCGCCGCGGACCGCCCTCGGCGACGATCAGGTCCCACATCTGCTGGGCCCCCGTGGCAAGGCCGAGTTCGAACCGGCCGCCGCTGAGGATGTCGAGGGTCGCGGCGGTGCGGGCGAGGGCGGTGGGCGGGCGCAGCGGGAGGTTCGCCATGTTCGGCATCACCGTGATGCGCTCCGTCCTGGCCACGACGGCGGCCAGCAGGGCCATCGTGTCGAGCCGTTCCGGCCAGTACGGATGATCCGAGAGCGTCACCACGTCGAGTCCGACGGCCTCCATCAGACCGGCCAGGGCGAGGACGTCCTGCGGGCGCTCGGCGGGCGGTTCCAGCAGGGCCCCGAACATCAGGTCGTGACCGTAGTCGCGACCGTACCGACGGGCGGATTCGCCGCCGCGTCCGCTGCCCCGTTCGCTCCCGCTCCCGCTTTCGGCGCCGCGCGCGTGCCGGTCGCCGGTCATCGCCGTACCCCCGTCCGCGGCGGCGTGGCGGTGCCGTACACCCTCACCGCGTGCTGGGCGAACGCCTGCCCGGCGAGGTCCGCGATGGCCGGACGGATCTCGGGCGGCATCCCGGCGACGACGTCCCTGACGGTGTCGGGGTCACCCTCGTAGGCCATCATCCCGAAGATCAACGCCATGTGTTCCGGCGCGACGTCGGCACCGCCCTCGGCGACCATCCGCCCCCACTCGGCCGCCGTGATGTGCTTCTCGATCAGCGGAAGGGCCTGGTCCTCCTCGATCGCGAGGTGGTCGGCCAGCAGGTCCGACAGCCGCCCCAACGCGTCACCGAGGGCCGCGCCGTCCGCCGGGTCGACGGTGACCCGCCAGATGGCCGCCCGGTCCCGCACCTCGTCGTTGGCCCGCTCGATCGCCTCGTGCTGGTCCTCCATGACCCGTACGACCGCCGCCGCCTCCGGGCCGCCCCTGGTGAGCAGCCGGGGCCACAGGTGCACGTCCTCGCCCTGGTGGTGATGGCGCAGGACGGTGTCCACGAGGTCCAGATGGTCGGCGACGGTCCGCGCGCGCTCGGTGTCGCCGCTCGCCACGCCGCGTACGAGGGCGGGCGCGAGGCCGATCTCGCGGCGGAACATGGAATGCGCCATATACATATCACGCACATCGGCGTAGGGCTCGGTGGTCATTTCGTTTTCCTAGGAGTGTCCGCGTTCCTCGAGCTTTCCGAATAGGAACACTAACAGGGCTCCACTCATTTCCCGGGAAATTGTCCGGCAAGCGAAATTGATTATCCGCGGAGCGTCCGCAAAGGCGTCTGGCCGTACGTGGCCTCGTGCGCGGCGGCGAACCGGCCCAGATGACGGAAGCCCCAGCGCCGCGCGACGGCGGCGACGGATTCGGCGAAGGGATCCGCCGCGCGCAGTTCTTCGTGCGCCCGGCGCAGCCTGACCTCACGTACATAGGCCATCGGCGACATTCCCAGATGCCGCCGGAAACCGTTCTGGAGCGTACGGACACTGACGTCGCAGGACGACGCCAGCAGCGCCACGGTCAGGGGCGCCCGCGGGTCGGCCTCGATGAGGTCGACCGCCGCGCGGACGGCCGCCGGTCGCGCGGCGCCCACCGGGGTCCTCAGCTGTTCGGAGTACGAGTGGGTCGCGGCCAGGAGAAAGCCGTTCACCATGCTCTCCGCGAGCGGGGCCGCGACGAGCGGCTGGTGGAGCAGGCTGTCCGGCGCGGTCGACTGCCGGTTCACCGACAGCAGCAGGTCCGCCCAGCCGCGCCCGAAGCCCGCGGCGGTGTTCATGGTGTGCCCGAAGGTGATCCGTGCCGGTGTGCGGTCGCCCAGGAGCCGGGCCAACGCGGCGTTCATGGACGGCAGATCGAACCGTACGCACAGCGCGTGGTAGCCCGCGGCCCACCGGCCGGTGAACGATCCCCCGCCCGGGCGGAAGACGGCGGTGGCCTCGCGGGTGTGGGTCAGATCCACACCGCGGTGGCGGGAGTCGAAGCGGCCCGCGAGCGGGAGGTGGACGTAGTAGTGGGCGCCGACGTCGTCGCAGGTGACGGCCCAGTCGTGCGGGAAGGTGACGTCACCGAGGCCCACGGGGCCGACCTGGACCTCACGGTACGTCGAGGCGAAGCGGGCTTCCGTCGTGCCGATCGTGTCGATCGTCGGGGTGTGCAGGGGCACTGTCCCTCCTCGGGGCGTCGATGCCGTTCCGAGAGTGAAAACGTGTGACGGGGCGGGCGCGGTTCACCGCGTACGCCGACGGTGTTGGTTCCTCGTGTACGGAGCCGACGACGCCCGCCGTCCAGACGCGACGCCCGCCGTCCCCACGTGACGCCCGCCCTCCCAACGTAACGCTCCGGGAGCCCCCGGCGCGGCGCGCCCGGTGTCTCCTGGCCGGTCCCGCGGGGTGCGCGCCGGGAAAGTCCGTGTTTCCGTGTGATGAACCAGCCGACCCGAGCGCCCCCGGATTGATTCACTGACCGTCATGGACCTGAACACGGTGATGGAGGTACGGGACGCGCGCGATCCCGCGCCCTGGCTGCCCGGTGATGCCTGGCTGGGCGGCGGGACACACCTGTTCTCCGAGCCGCAGCCACACCTGCGGCGCCTGGTGGACCTGAGCCGCACCGGCTGGACCCCGGTCACGGTCCACCCGGACGGCGCACTGGAGATCGCCGCGACCTGCACCATCGCCCAGCTGTCCCGGTTCGCGAAGGAGCTGCGCGCCGGGGCCGCGCCGTTGTTCGAGGAATGCTGCCGTGCCTTCCTCGCCTCCTTCAAGATCTGGAACATGGCCACGGTCGGCGGGAACCTCTGCAACGCCCTCCCGGCCGGCCCCATGATCTCCCTCACCGCCGCGCTGGACGGAACGTGCCTGCTGCGCTCCCAGGCCGGTCTCCTGCGCCGCGTCCCGGTCACCGGCTTCGTCACCGGCCCGGGCCGCCACGTGCTGGCCGAGGGCGAGCTGCTGCGGTCCGTCACCCTGCCCGCCCGGGCCCTCGCGTGCTGTACGGCCTTCCGGCAGGCGTCGCTGTACGGTCTCGGCCGCTCGGGCGTGCTGGTCATCGGCACGCTCGACCCCGCCGGCCGCTCCCTCGCGCTCACGGTCACCGCCTCGACCGTCCGGCCGGTCCGGCTCTCGTTCCCCGGGCCGCCCACGGCGGACGAGGTACGGACCGCGATCGACGGGGCCGTCGCCGCGGACGAGTGGTTCGACGACCTCCACGGGCTGCCGGAGTGGCGGCGGCACATGACGCTCCGGTACGCGGAGGAGATCCGCCGCGCGCTGTCACCCGCCGAGCGACACCACTGAGCACAGGGAGCACGCATGACCTTCGGGATCGAGGTGAACGGCCGGCCGTTCACGCGCGAGCCGCGCCCCGGCCAGTGCCTGCGCACCTACCTGCGCGACGGCGGCTGGTTCGGTGTGAAGAAGGGCTGCGACGCGGGCGACTGCGGTGCCTGTACGGTCCATGTGGACGGCGAGCCCGTGCACAGCTGCCTCTACCCCGCCTTCCGCGCCGACGGCCGTACGGTCACCACGGTCGAGGGCCTGGCCGCCGAGGGCGGTGAACTCCACCCCGTACAGCGGCGGTTCCTGGACGCGCAGGGTTTCCAGTGCGGCTTCTGCACAGCGGGGTTCCTGATGACGACCGTTGCCCTGGACGAAGAACAACGCGCCGACCTGCCACGGGCGTTCAAGGGCAACCTGTGCCGCTGCACCGGTTACCGGGCCATCGAGGACGCGGTGCACGGCGTGTGCCACGCCGAGGCCCCCGCGCCCGGCGGGGCCGTGGGCCGCAACCTGCCGGCCCCCGCCGGGCCGCAGGTCGTGACGGGCACCGCCCGCTACACCTTCGACGTCGACCTGCCCGGGCTGCTCCACATGAAGCTGCTGCGCTCCCCGCACGCCCACGCCCGGATCGTGGCCGTCGATACGTCGGCCGCCCTGCGCGTCCCGGGGGTGCACGCCGTCCTGACCCATCACGACGCTCCCCGGCGGCACTTCTCCACCGCGCGCCACGAGCACCCCGAGGAGGACCCGGCCGACACCCGCGTCCTCGACGACACCGTCCGCCACATCGGCCAGCGTGTCGCGGCGGTGGTCGCGGACAGCGAGGCCGCCGCCGAGGAGGGCTGCCGCCGGGTCCAGGTGACGTACGACGTGCTGCCCGCCGTCCTCGACCCGGAGGAGGCGATGCGTCCCGGCGCGCCGGTCGTGCACGACAAGGACCGGGCGACGGCCCGGATCTCCCGTCCCCTGGACAACGTCGTCGGCGAGACACACGTCGAGATCGGCGACGTCGAGGCGGGCTTCGCCGAGGCCGACGCCGTGTACGAGGACACGTACCCCACCCAGCGTGTCCAGCACGCCAGCCTGGAGACGCACGGAGCGCTCGCCTGGTTCGACGAGGACAACCGGCTGAACGTACGCACCAGTTCGCAGACGCCCTTCCTGACGCGGCGGGCGCTGTGCGCGCTGTACGACCTCCCGGAGGAGCGGGTACGGGTGGTCGCGGGCCGGGTCGGCGGCGGCTTCGGCGGCAAGCAGGAGATGCTGGTGGAGGACGTCGTGGCGCTGGCGGTGCTGCGGCTGCGCCGCCCGGTGAAACTGGAGTACACCCGCGCCGAGCAGTTCTACGGCGCCACCACCCGGCACCCGTTCACCGTCCGCCTCAAGGTCGGGGCGCGCCGCGACGGCACACTGACCGCGATGCGGCTGCGCGTGGTGTCGAACACGGGGGCGTACGGAAATCACGGCCCGTCGGTGATGTTCCACAGCGTCGGCGAGTCGCTGGCGGTCTACCGGGCGCCGAACAAGAAGGTCGACGCCTTCTCCGTCTACACGCACACCGTCCCGGCCGGCGCCTATCGCGGCTACGGGCTGGGCCAGGTCATGTTCGCGGTCGAGTCTGCCCTGGACGAACTCGCCCGCCGACTCGGCCTGGATCCGCTGGAGTTCAAGGCGAGGAACATCATCGGGCCCGGAGAGTCGCTGGTCACTCCCGGCGGCTGGGACGAGGACCTGCACGTCGCCAGTTACGGCCTCGACCAATGTCTGGGGGTGGTGCGAAGCGCGCGGGCGGAGCCGCTGACCAAGGCCGTTACCGACGCCGTGCCGGACGGCTGGCTGGTCGGCGAGGGCGCCGCTCTCGCGATGATCGCCACGGGCCCTCCCGGCGGCCACCTCGCCGACGCCCGCGCCGCCCTGCTGCCCGACGGCACCTTCGATCTCGCCGTCGGCACGGCCGAGTTCGGCAACGGCACCACGACCGTCCACCGGCAGATCGCCTCCGGCGAACTCGCCACCACCGTCGAACGGATCACAGTCCGGCAGTCCGACACCGACGTCGTCCGCCATGACACCGGCGCCTTCGCCTCCACCGGCATCGTCGTCGCGGGAAAGGCCACACTGCGCGCCTCCCGCGCGCTCGCCGGCCTGCTCCTCGACTTCGCCGCCGGCCAGTTGAGCGTCCCGCGCGCCGACTGCCGGCTCACGGAGGAGGCGGTGGTCCACCCGGGCGGGCGGCTGCCCCTCAAAGAGTTGTACGAGGCGGCGGAGGCGCGCGGAGTCACCCTGGCCGCCGACGGTCACTTCGGCGGCACTCCCCGGTCGGTCGCCTTCAACGCCCAGTGGTTCCGCGTCGCCGTCGACCCCGGCACCGGCGAGATCCGCATCCTCCGCAGTGTGCACGCGGCCGACGCGGGCACGGTGATGAACCCGATGCAGTGCCGCGGCCAGGTCGAGGGCGGAATCGCCCAGGCCCTGGGCGCCACGCTCTTCGAGGACGTACGGATCGACGCACGCGGCGAGGTCGAGACCGCCGCCTTCCGCAGCTACCGCGTCCCCCAGTACGCCGACGTCCCGCGCACCGAGGTCCACTTCACGGACACCGCCGACACCATCGGCCCCCTCGGCGCCAAATCGATGAGCGAAAGCCCCTTCAACCCGGTGGCCCCCGCCCTGTCCAACGCCCTGCGAGACGCGACAGGCCTCCGCTTCACTCAACTCCCCCTCACCCGCGACCGGGTTTGGCTGGCGCTGGACAGGGCGGGGGTGACGGCCCCACACCACCGTGGGCGCGGGAAACTGGACGAGTGACGACCGAACGGACCCTCGCGTCCTCCGAAGCCATGCACCACCACCTCGTGGACGAACTGAACCTCGCCCTGCGCAGGGTGGGCATGTACGGGGAACTCGGCACCAGCATGTGGTTCCTGATGCGCCAGCTCCTCGTCCTGGAACAGCGGCCCGGGGTCTGGGACGAACAGAAGGACCGCTGGGAGCGGCGCGGGCTGTGGGGCCCGAAGGGCGTGGAGGGCGCGCTCGCCCGCTACTTCCCGTCACACCTCACGTACGCGGCGTCCTCCGTCTACACCGAATTCGCCCGCACGGAGGGCTGGTTGACGCCGGACCGCATCCTGGACGCGGAGACGTACGCCGAACTGCGGGACACAGCTGGCCCATGGGCCGCGGAGGACCGCACGTGGGCCGACGTCACCGCGGCCTTCGGCCCCCCGTCCGTCCAGATCGGGGGCGACAACCCCCGCTACAGCAAGACCCTCTGCTACGTCACCGACGACCTGACCCGGCCCCTGGTCGCCTTCCACCTGTGGAACGGCACCGACCCGGGCCAGGAGAAGTGGCCGAGCCACGAGGACCCCCTCCTGCTCGCCGTACGATCCGGCGACGGCGCCGTCGCCGACACCCTCACCTTCACCCCCCAGGGCCGGAACCGCCGCCCGAAGGACGACGGCTGGAACCAGTGACGCTGACTCGTGCACGCGCCCAAGGCCGGCGGTCCTCCCCCGGGCGGCTGTCAGCCGAAGCGGCCGTTCACGTAGTCCGATGTCCGTTCGTCGCGGGGGCGGTTGAACATGTCGTCCGTCGGGCCGTGTTCGACGATCGCGCCCGGCGTGCCCTGTTCCGCGAGGAAGAAGGCGCAGGAGTCGGAGACGCGGGCCGCCTGTTGCATGTTGTGGGTGACGATGACGATCGTCACCTCGTGCTTCAGTTCGTGGATGGTCTCCTCGATCCGCCGCGTCGAGGTCGGGTCGAGGGCCGAGCACGGCTCGTCCATCAGCAGGACACGCGGGCGTACGGCCAACGACCTTGCTATGCAGAGGCGTTGCTGCTGGCCGCCGGAGAGTGCGCCGCCGGGCTGGCGGAGGCGGTCCTTGACCTCGCGCCACAGGCCCGCCTTCGTCAGGCACTCCTCGACCAGGTCGTCCTTGCCGTCCCGGGGGGCCTTGATGGCGTTCAGCTTCAGGCCGGCGAGGACGTTGTCGTACAGGGTCATCGCGGGGAACGGGTTCGGCTTCTGGAAGACCATGCCGATCTCCCGGCGGGCGCGGGTGATGCGCCGGCCCCGGTCGTAGATGTCGTCGCCGTCGAGCAGCACCCGGCCCGCCAACGAGGCCGAACCGATCAGCTCGTGCATGCGGTTGAGAATCCGCAGGAAGGTCGACTTGCCGCAGCCGGACGGCCCGATGAGGGCGGTGACCTCCCGGGCGGGCATGGTCAGCGAGACCCGGTCGAGGACCTTGTGGTCACCGAACCAGGCGGAGATCCCCGCCGCCTCCAGCGTGGCGGGACCTCCGCTGGTCAGACCCCGCACCGGCGGCAGGGCGAGTGTGTCGAGTAGGTCCGGGGTGGTGGTCATCGTCTCGTTCGGCTCCTCTGTTCTCATGGCGGGTCTGAAGTTCACAGCAGGTTCGGAAGGAGGCGGGTCGCCGCCGACGCGACGGAGAGACCCGCCGCCGCCAGCACGGGCACCGCGCAGATCCACGTCTGCCACCGGCCCCACACCCGGTGCGCCCAGACGGTGAGCAGCGCGACGGCCAGCAGCACCTGCGACCAGAGGAAGACCGCGAGCCAGGCGCCGCCGTCGCCCGCGAGGGCCTCCTCCGACGCGTCGATCCGCCCGGACCGGGGCGGGGCGGGCTGCACCGGGCTGGTCAGCTCGGCGTCCACCCGCAGGAGTCCGGAGGGCGTGTACGCGTCGCCGGTCGCCGTGATGAGTGTCAGGCGGCCCTGCCCCGCGCCGATCGGCGGCGGCAGCGGGTCGCCCGGGCGCCGTACCCCCGTGACCCGGTACGACGCCTTCCCCTGACCGGTCGTCACCTCGACCACCGCCCCGGTGGGAAGCCGGTCGAGGTGCACGAACGGAGAGCCGTACCCCCACTGCCTGCCCATGATCAGGGAGGTGCCCGCCTGCCCCGGCAGTACGGAGTCCCGGCGGTGTCCCGGCCCGGACATCAGGACGCCCGAGGTGGTGCCCTCGGCCACCACCTCGCGCAGGCCCAGGACCGGGATCTTCAGCAGCGCGACCGGCGCGCCCATCGCGAGCGGCTTGTTGTCGTACGTCCGCTGCCCCACCGGGGCCGTCCCGAGGGCGAGTTGCTTGCGCAGCTCGTCGTACGCCACCTCCTGGTCACGCGCGTGCTGGAGATGCCCGACGACCGTGAGGCTCGCGACGAAGCCCAGCAGCACGGCCGCCAGGACACAGAGGATCGCGCCCAGCAGCGCGAGCCCCGGTTTGGCGGGCGGCCGTGCCCGCGTGGCGGGCTCCGGTCGCTGGGGTGTGGCCGTCGCGAGGGGCGGCGGCGGGGACAGCACGGTCACGGGGGTGCGCTCCTCGCGAGGCGGAGAGGTGGGATGGAACGGGTGAGAGGGGTGAGAAGGGTGAGAGGGGGCTTGCTCAGTGGCGCGATTCAGTGCCTCGGAGCCGTGAAGCTCAGCAGGCCCCGGCGCCGTACGAACAGCACACACGCGGCGCCCGCCGTCACCAGCGACAGCGCGCCGAGCCCGGCCGCGAGCGCGTCGGTGCCGGTGCTCGCCAGCGATCCCCCGCCGTCGGAGGAGCCGCCGCCACCGCCACCGGACGTACCCGCGCCGCCGTCGCCGCTCCCGCCGGCGTCCCCGCCCGACGTACCGCCGTCCGTGTCGGTCGGCTCGGGCGCGGGGGACTCGCCCGGGTCGTCCGACGGGTCCGGGTCCGGGTCGCCCGCGCCCCCGACCGTGAAGACGAAGGCGACACTGTGACCGTCCGCCGCGTCCTCGGCCAGCGTCAGCGTGTGCTCCCCGTCCACGATGTCCTCGGGGACGGTGAAGGGGTACTTGTCGACCGTGCCGTCGGCGTTCGCGGTCGCGTCGGCGAGCGCCGCCCCGGAATCGGCGAGAGCGACCTTGACCTTGGCGTCCTTGGCGTACCCCCGGGCGGTGACGTACACCTTCTGGCCCGCTTCGAGCGTCGGGTTCGGGTCGAGGGCCGTGCCGGCCTCGTCGATGACGTCGAGATCGGCGGGCTCCTCCGGGCCGGTGGGCGTGCCGCTGGGGCTCGGGGAGGGCGCGGTGACGGGGACGCCGAGCGTGCCGGTCGACTCGGTGAACGCCTCGGTGTCGGTCGGCGTGAACACCGCTTCGTACAGGGCCGGGTTGGCGTTCGCCGGCAGCGTCGTGCTGACCTTGGCCCTGCCCCCGGCGACCACGGCGGTGCCCAGCTCGGCGGGTGTGCCGTGCGTGCTGCGGAAGACGACCGATCCGGCCGCGTCCTCCGGCGTCACGGTGGCGGTGAGTTCGATCGTCGCGCCGGCCTGGCCCTCCGCCGGGGTGGCGGTCAGCTCGGTCTGGGTGGGCCGTACCTCCACCAGGCTCCAGGAGCCCGCGGTCACCCGGACGACGGCGCTGAAGTATCCGTTCACGACGTTGTCCACCGGCGCGCAGCCCGCCGCCAGCACGTAGTCACCGTCGAGGATCTTCCCGTTGGCGTCCGCCCGGTCGATGAAGGCGGCGGCCTCGTCGAGCGAGACGTTGAGCAGCCCGTCCGGGCCGGTCTTCGAGAGGTCCGCCACCACCGGTCCTGCCCCGTCGTAGGGCGCGCCGTCGATGGTCGTCACGAGTCGCTCCCGGTACGAGCCGTCCTCGTTGGACAGTTCGACCCGCAGGTTCTGGTACGGCGAGGCCGGGTCGACCGGCGCCGGGCAGGCCGCGCTCGTGGTGAGGGTCCCGGACAGCGGGTCCGCGGTGTTGCCCGTGGCGGGCGCGAGGGTGAACGTGCCGATCGGTTCGTCGGCCCGTGCGGGGGTGGACAGCGCCAGCACCGCCGCGAGCATGCCGAAGAGCAGTGCGCAGCAGGTCAGCAGGCTGACGGGTGATCTGTGTGGTGCCAGGCGGTACATCTGTTCTCCCCCACGGGATGGTGTCGGTTGTCGGATACGCCGTGGAGCCGGGCACCCCTGCGGGTGCCCGGCCGTGGCGCGGTCAGGGAGCGGCGGTGATCAGCGCTCGCCCTTGAGCGTGGTGGAACCGCACGCGGAACCGAGGCCGCCGAAGCCGTAGTTGGCGATGGCGGGGGTGGTCACGGCGTTGCAGACCTTGGACGTCGGGCCGACGAAGGTCGTCGAGACCGGCGCGACGGTCAGCTTGTTGGTGGGGACGACGTTGTAGACGTCGCGCAGGTACGGGAAGCTCGCGTTGAGGGCGGTGCCGATGCGCGGCGCCTGGCCGTTGACCGAGCCGAGCAGCGCGGAGCCGCGGCGGTTCGGGACACCGGCGATGCCCCGGCCCTGGGCGTAGTACTGGGCGACCGAGTACGGCGCGATGTCACCGGCGGTGTCGAGCACGGTGCCGTCGTTCTCCTGCGAACCGCTGGTGACGCAGGCACCGGGCGTGGTGACGCCGATGGAGCTGAGGAAGAACTGCCGCGTGCCGGAGCTGGCCTGGGGCAGGAGCGGCGTCAGGGCGACACCGTTGAGCGAGGTGAGGGTGCACTCGTACACACCCTTCAGCTGCGCCGTCGTCAGGTTCGTGGGCAGGCCGCTGCCGCTGCGGTACGCGTAGGAGACCGCGTCCTTGGCGAAGGGGATCCAGGTCAGGTCCGTGGTGGTGGTGTCCGCGGGGGTACGGGAGGAGCGGGCGAAGTCGAGGCAGCCCGAGGCGGTGTCGACCGCGGTACGGAGCGCGTCGATGCCGGCCGAGGAACCGTTGGGCCGGGGGATCACACAACCGGTCGCGCGGGTCTGGATGGTGGCCGTGCCGGTCGCGTTGTACGAGGCGATCGTGGCGCCGCTGTCGACCGTGTTGCCGAGGCCGTTCAGCACGTCCTGGGTGGTGTCGGAGCCGGTGCCCGCGAGGATGCGGGGCCCGGACGGGTCGGCGGACGCGGGGGTGGTGAGCAGGCCGAGGCCGAGGGCGGCCGTGCCGACGAGGGCACCGATACGGGCGTAGGACTTGACGTTCACTTCTGTTCTCCTCCGTGGAGTAAGACAGCAAGGAATGGACGTACAAGAAGAATCCGGATTTCGCAGCCACCGACCCGTCGGCCGGCCACCGCAAACCATTCCTTACGGAGCTGCTGACGGCCACCAACTCCGGCGGCGGATCAGGTTACGTGCGCATTGCCTACGCATCTCCAAAAAGATCGGCGACAGGGAAAAGGAAAGGGAATTCCTCTCCGAAGAGCCATGAAGAGCTATGAAGAGCCGTCAAGTGTTCAGGTGTTCAGGTGTTCAGGTGTTCAGGTGGACCGGCGTACCGAGAGCCGCAGCAGTACGGGCCCCGCCAGCGCGGCGGCGCCGCCCGCCACCAGCACGCCGAGCAGGGCCCAGCGGATGGCGCCCAGCACCCCGCCGGGGGTCACCCCGCCCGACTGCGCGACGGTCTTCTTGTCCGTCGCGGAATCGGCCCCCGGGGCGGTCGGCGCGCCGCTCCCGGGCCCGGCGCCGGAGTCCTCACCCGCACCGCCGCCGCTGCCGGCGCCGTCGCCGGAACCGGCCGTACCACCACCGGCGGCTCCCCCGGCTCCACCGGAGCCGGAGCCCAAGCCCGAGCCCGAGCCCGACCCGCCGCCCCCGCCGTTCCCCGAACCCCCGCCCCCGGACGAGGCGCCGTCCCCCGACGCATCCGCCTCCGGGTTGCCCTTCTCCAGGCGGTCCGCCGCGGCCTCGGTCTGCCGCCGGAGCGCGGCCGGCAGCGGTACGTACCCGGGCGGAAGCTCCCCCGGCCCGTACCCGGGCACCTGCCCCTGACCTGCCGCGTACCGCAGCACGCGCGCGTAGTCCTCGCGCACGGGCCTGTCCAGGTCCGTCGACGCGGCCGCGTAGGTCAGCATGGTCAGCGGATAGGCCCCGCCCCTGGCCTTGCCGGGGTCGGCCGCCCTGACGCCGGCCACGGCCGTGTCCTTCATCGTGCCGACGGCCTTCAGCATCGACGCGTCCGTGGGCTTCACGAACCGGCCGTCGGACGTCCGCAGCGCGGCGACGCCCAGCTGGTAGCGCGCGGCGGAGGCCGTGTCGACGATGCCGTACGCCCGCCGGCTGCCGTGTGTCGGCGGGACGCCGACCAGCTTCACCCCCTCGGGCGCCGAGGTGTCCTGCTCGATGCGGGACTTCCCGCCGTTGCTCCCCCGGCGGACGAAGAGCGCCCCCTGGTGCATGTCCGCCACATAGGGCGCCCAGTCCAGCTGGCCGTACGTGATGTGCTTGCCGTCGCTGGTGAGTTCGGTCTCGGTCGGATCGACCTTGGGGAAATCGACGGGGGCCTTCGAGTCCAGGTTCAGTTTCTTGTAGTACGGATTGACCTTCGTGCCCCACGGGTCCGCTTCGCCCTTGAGGAAGGCACGCGCCTCGGGATCGCTCTGGAGATAGCGCCAGACAATACCGTTCACGTCGGAGACGTCCCCGATCAGCATGATCGCTCCGGCGTTCGCGAGCGGATTAAGCGCGCCTTCCTTGAACTGCGGATTCAAATCCAGGAATTCCGGGTCCACGACGATCGACGCCGCGTTGCCCACCAGGTGCGCGGGGACCGTGGACTCGGCGCCCGTCATCAGCCGCACGTCGTTGATGTAGGACGCGGTGAGGATCTTCGCCAGCAGGCGCGGGGTGATCTTGATGTCCTCGACCGCGGTCTCGCCCTCCCGCTCCCAGAAGAACCCGACCGTCAGTCCGCTCAGCGCCACCGGCGCGTGCACCACGGGCGCGGCGCCCTTCGGCGCCCTGACCGGGTCGATCGTGAAGGCCAGCCCGGGCGCGGAGTCCGTGGGCTCGGTGATCTGCGACCGCGCGAAGTCCTCGCCGGACTGGCTGAACGTGAACCGGGTCTCCCCGCCGGCGCACAGCCGGGACTGCCAGGAGGTGAGGGCGTCGGTGACCATCTCCGAGCCGATCATGCGGCGTTCGGCCTTGTCGAGGGCGCAGCCGTCGCCCACGGGCTGGAAGCCCATCGGGAACACCAGCCGCTGGGCCCAGTTGGAGGTGGAGAGCGGGGAGCTCTGCAACATCTGGTTGTTGCCCCCGGTGCCGTCGACGTCGTGCTCGCCGCGCGGCACCACCACCAGCCAGCAGTTCCGCACCTTCTGGGACGCACCGGTCCCCAGGCGTTCGCCGCAGCCCAGATGCGGGGCCTCCCGGGCGGTCTGCACCGGGAAGACCAGGTCGCCCGTGCCGTCGGCCCGGGTGATGCCGAACAGCTCCTCGTTGGTGTCGAGGTTGCTGAAGTACGTGAAGTCGCGGCTGCCGGTCGTGGCGGGTTCCCCGTTGGCCGGGCGGAACGGCACGAAGGACTCGGCGGTGCCGTTGTTCACGTACTCGGTCTCGGCGGGGTCGCCGTCGAGCTGCCGGAGCGCGACCAGGCCGCCGCCCTTGTCCCCCTTCTTCGCCACCCCGAACACACACTGCTCACGGTCGGGACCCTTCGGGTCGTCGCCCCAGCACTGCATCACCTGGAGGTAGTTGTACGACGGGTACCCCGTGGTCGGCTTCCCGCCCGTCCAGCTCACCCGTACGCCCTGCGAGCGGAGGTCCTTCGTCTGGCCCACCGTCACCTTGAGACTGGAGAAGTCGTCCAGCGTGCCCTTCCTGCCCTGGACGGTGAGCGCCGAGGACGCGCGCTCCTGCCCCGCGGCCTGGGCCTCGTCCCCCGGCGGCAGCGGCAGTACCGCGAGGACCAGGGCTCCGAGCAGCGCGCACACGCCCGCCGCCGTACGGCGGTCGGGCCGCCCGCCCCCCTCGCGCCGGTCGGTTCGGCGTCTCATCGTTCGTCCCCCTTGCGCCGGGCCCGGCCGGCCAGAGCGCGGGCCACGACCGGCGGGCCCACGACCACACCGAGCAGCAGGGCCGCCGAGAGGGCCATCAGCGCGCCGCGCAGTCCCATGGATCCCCCGGACGCCAGGGTGACCGGCGTGCCGACCACGCTCGCGTCGCCCGTCCCCGCCTCGCTGCCCAGCGGTTCACCCGTATCGGGGTCAACCGCGCCCCCGGTCCCCGTCCCGCCGGACGCCGCGGCGCCCTCGGAGGCCGGGGAGCCGCCCGTGCCGTTCCCGTCGGCGTCCGCGGTGGCGCCCGAGCCGGAACTCCCGCCCGTGGCGGCCGCGTTGCCACCGCCCGTGGTGCCGGATCCCGAACCGCCGCCCGTACCACGGGAGTTGGAGTTACCGCCACCGTTCCCGCGGGCCGCCGGGACGACCGGTGTCTCCTCGCGGGCCGCGCCCGCCGTACCGGTGGAGCACTGCGTCGGCCCCCGCTTGTCGCACTCCTTGGGGTAAGGGGCCTTCTTCGCCAGCGTGTTGGAACCGTCGGAGGAGAACGTGGGGTTGCGGCAGGTGCTGATCTTGATGTCCGCGACCGGCGCGCCGGGGATGCGCCGGACCTGGTTGAAGCCGGCCTGCACCAGGTTCATCGGCAGCGGCGAGTAGCCCAGCTCCTCCGCCTGCTGCTGGCCGTCACAGAGGAAGTAGTTGGCGAACGTGCCCAGCGACTTGCCCTTGCCGGCCGTGAAGCCGAGTTCCGTGGAGGTCGGGATGATCATGTAGCTGTAGCTGGAGAGCGGGTACGACCTGCGGTCCCGGTTGACGTACACGCCGTCGAGGATCTGGGTGAGGTAGTTCGGCGAGTTCTTGTTCTCGTTGATACGGGCCTGCTGCAACGCCACCGCCACACTCGACGAGGTCGGCTCGACGTAATACCCCTCGCTGTTCAGCATCTTGGCGACCGGGAAGCCGGTCTTGATCGCGTACGAGTACTCCACGTACGTGATCGCGCCCTCGAAGCTGGACTGCTTGGTGAAGCCGGACACACCCAGCGAGCCGGACTTGGCGACCGTCGAGGACCCGGGGATCACCGGGTAGTACGACGTCATCCCGCACGGCGTGGACCGGCCCGCCCTGCGGCAGTAGTCGTTCCACAGCGCCCCGTGCTTCTTCGCCATCCAGGTGGTGAACTGGGCCGTCGTACCGGAGCCGTCGGAGCGCACCACCGGGACGACGCGGCGGGCCGGAAGGGTCAGGCCGGGGTTGTCGGCCTTGATCTCCGGCGCGTTCCACATGGTGATCCTGCCGGTGAAGAGCTTGGTGATCACCTCACCGGACAGCCGCAGATTGGTGACCTTCTTGCCACCGATCTTGAGGTTGTACATGAACGAGGTGCCACCGGCCACGATCGGCATGTAGGCGTAGCTGCGCTTGGTGGGCGGCACGTCCGTGGTCCGGCCCTCGGTCAGCCCGTACGGGATCTCCGAGACGCCGAAGTCCGAGACGCCGTTCTTGAACTCCTCCCGGCCCACCGAGGAACCGGACGCCGAGAAGTTCACGGTCAGCCCGATGTTGGCGCCGATGTTGCGCCGCCACTGGTCCAGCGCGTTCGAACTCCAGGTCGACCCCGAACCGCTGAGCTTGGTGTACGACTCGGCCCACGCCGGTGGATGGACGGCGGCCAGCGCGCAGGCCAGCGCCGCGAGGAGCACGAGCGTACGGGTGAGCGGTACGGCTCTCACTGGGAACTCCCTGGATCTGTAACGGATTTCGGGGCGGTGTGCGCCCTGTCACGCGCGGCGAACCGCTCGGCGTCCTTGCGGGACGCCTGGACGCGGCGGTGCTCCTGGCCGCGGCTGAGCCGGCCGGAGTTACGGCCGCCGATCACCCGCGCGAGGATGAACAGCAGCAGGACCAGGCTCATGAGGGCCGCCGCCGTGCCGAAACCCCGGGCGATCATGGTGGGTTCCGGCGACTTGACGAACTCGAAGACGGCCAGCGGGAGCGAGACCTGCGCCCCGTTGAAGGGGTTCGCGTTCAGCTCGGCGGTGAACCCGGCCGTCAGCAGCACCGGGGAGGTCTCCCCGACACCCCGCGCCGTACCGAGGATCACCGCCGTGGTCAGTCCCGACCGGGTGGTGGGCAGGACGACGTGCCACACCGTGCGCCAGCGCGACGTACCGAGGGCGTACGACGCCTCGCGCAGGGTGCCGGGGACGAGCCGGATGACCACGTCGGAGGCCCGGATGATGATCGGCAGCATCATCACCGCGAGCGCGAGCGAGGCCGCGAACCCGGACCGGCCGAGGCCGAGCGTCAGGATCACCGTGGCGTAGATGAAGAGGCCGGCGACGATCGACGGCAGCGCGGTCATCGCCTCCACCACCGTCCTGACCAGCCGGGCGAACCGGCCGGGCACCTCGTTGAGGAAGACCGCGCACACCAGGCCGACGGGGACGGTGAAGGCGAGCGCCAGGGCGATCTGCTCCAGCGTCCCGACGACCGCGTGCAGGACACCCCCGGCGGACAGCGGGTCGAGCGGGCCGGCCGTGCGCATGTCCTCGGTGTAGAAGTTCAGGTGCGGCAGCGCCTCGCGGCCCTCGAAGAGGGTGTAGACGACCACGAACACCAGCGCCACGAGCATGAGCAGCGCGAGGCTCTGGATCACCACCCCGGCCACCTTGTCGCGGACGGCGGGTCCCGACTCGTCGAAGGACACGAGCAGCGCGTAGACCCCGAGGAACAGGAGGTACGCGACCACGACGAAGCCCACGAGGCCGTTGAAGGGCAGCAGCCGCGTGAAGAGCAGGCCGGTGAGCGCGAACGACGCGGCGGCGGCCCCGACCAGCGCGTACACGTCGCTGCCGCGGGTCAGCGACGTGTCGCGGCGGCGCTCGCCCAACGGGTCTGCGGGCGGCGGGCGTTCGGCGGCCAGGGTGGTGCGCGGGCGCGGAGGTGCTGTGGTCATGACGGGGATTCCCTACTCGCTCGCCGCGCCGGAGCGGCTGCGGGCGACGATGGAGGACGCGGCGAAGTTGACGACGAGGGTCATCAGGAAGAGCGCCAGGCCGGCGGCCATCAGGGCGGACATGCCGAACTCGCTGGCTTCTCCGTACCGCAGGGCGATCAGTGAGGAGATCGAGCTGGTACCGCTCTGGAGCACGTGCCACTGGATGTCGAAGATCGGCGAGATGACGAGATAGACGCCGATGGTCTCGCCGAGCGCCCGGCCGAGCCCGAGCATGGTCCCGCCGATCATGCCGCCCTTGCCGAACGGCAGGACGACGCTGCGGATCATCCCCCACCGGGTGGCGCCGAGCGCGTACGCACCCTCCCGCTCGCCCACCGGGGCCTGCGAGAACACCTCACGCATCACCGAGCAGACGATGGGCGCGACCATGAGCGCGACGACGATGCCCGCGATCAGGGTGGAGGAGGCGTAGACGGTCGCGTTGGCGAGCGGGTCGCGCGGGTCGGCGCCGTCGACGGTGAAGAAGGGGATCCAGCCGAAGTACGTGGAGATCCAGCGGGCCGTGCCGAGAACCTGGTTCTGGAAGAAGAACAGCCCCCACAGCCCGTAGACCACGGAGGGCACGGCGGCCATCAGGTCGACCACACCGATGAGGGTCTGCCGGATGCGGGGCGGGGCGTACTCCGAGATGTAGAGCGCGCCCCCGACCGCGAGCGGTACGGCGACCAGGATCGCCACCAGGGCGATGAGGACCGTTCCCACCAGGACGGCCGCGATGCCGAAGCGCCCGGCGTCCGGCTCCCAGGTCTCGGTGGTCAGGAAGGACCAGCCGGCCCGGGAGAGCGCCTGCCAGGCGCGGTAGAGCAGGAAGCCGCCGACCAGGAGCATCACGGCGAGCACGAATCCACCGCCGGAACGGGCGACACCACGGAAGATCCGGTCCGGCAGCCCCGGATCCACGTACAGCCGTCTGGGCCCCTCGGACCCCTCCCCGGGGCGCTCTTCGATGTGTGTCGTCACACCGGTCACCCTCGGGGCGCGTCATTGACACGTGTGCTCCGGTGTGTGAACGAGGTGTGCCCTAGGGGCAACTTCCGTTCACATCGCCCACTTCGCGTCCCCGGAGCGCTTCAAATCCCTCATCCTCAATCCCTCGCCTGCCCCAACTCCTGCTCGGCAGCCGCGAATTGACCAAGCAGCCCGACAAACCGGCCCAGCGCCGCACGGCAGGTGGAGTACCTCTCGTACGTACGTGAGGACGCCGCGACGGCCGTTCCGTCGGGCATGCGTAACCACCAGGCCCACCCGTCACCGCCCGGTCCGTGGTGTACGCCCCCGGCCGCCTCGTCCGCCCGGGCGCACATCTCGCCGAACGCCCGGGCGCAGGACCGGCTGTCCGTGAAGCTGCCCGCGGACACCCCCACCACCCGGCCGTTGTGCGCGATGAGCCGCCAGCCGAACCCGCCGGCCGGGTCGGTGTCGATCTGACACCGCGCCCCGCCCACGGCGGCTCTGCCTAACTCGTCCGATCTCTTCATGACCTTCAGCTCCCCCCGCCCTTCCCGGGGTTGGGAACGGCAGGAGCAACTTATTGAGACGAACGGGACGGTTGCGGTTTCAACGGATCACCGGCCGAACACTTCACTCGAATGTTGCCCCTATGTCCCCCCGGAGACCTCTGACGCCGGGCCGGGGAACGTCACGGAGGCGCGGCCCGCGCACGAACACGCCCTCGTCAGCGCCGGTTCGGCGAGGATTCCCGCCGGCCGTCCCGCCGCCCCTTGCCGCTCTCGGGGCGCCGCGTCAGCACGAGCGGGCCGGTCTCGGTGATGGCGACGGTGTGTTCGGAGTGAGCGGTGCGCGAGCCGTCGGCCGAGCGGATCGTCCAGCCGTCCGGGTCATAGACGATCTTGTTGGTGCCGGCCGCGAACCAGGGCTCGATCGCGAGCGTCAGGCCGGGCCGCAGCTTCCAACCACGGCCGGGGCGGCCGTCGTTGGGGATGTGCAGGTCCTCGTGCATCGTGCGGCCGATGCCGTGGCCGCCGAACTCCAGGTTGACCGGGTACCCGTACGCGGCGGCGACCCCGCCGATGGCCGCCGAGATGTCCCCGAGCCTGTTGCCCGGCCGCGCGACCTCGATCGCGGCCTCCAGGGCGACCTCGGTGGCCTCGATCAGCCGCAGATCCTCCGGGGCCGGGGTGCCGACGACGACGGAGTGGGCGGAGTCCGCGGCCCAGCCGTCCACCCGTACCGCCATGTCCATGGTCAGCAGATCCCCGTCGCGCAGCTTGTAGCTGTGCGGCAGTCCGTGCAGTACGGCGTCGTTGACCGAGAGGCACACCACGTTGCGGAACGGGCCCTTGCCGAACGAGGGCGCGTAGTCCCAGTAGCAGGACTCCGCGCCGCGCTCCTTGATCCGGCGGCGGGCGTGATGCTCCAGGTCCATCAGGTTGACCCCGACGGCGGCCAGGTCACCCAGTTCGGCCAGCACCTGGCCGAGGAACTGTCCAGTGACGTGCATACGCTCGATGTCCTGGGGAGATTTGAGCTCGATCACTGCGTTCCTCGATTTCTCCGGGGCGGCCTCCGGCTCTCCGGGGCACCCTCCGGCCCACTGACAGGTATATTTATACCAGCCAGGAGGACGGTTGCCGCCGCACACCCGCCCCCCTAGCATGAGCGCATGGTTCGCTACCCGCTCGCCCCCGAACAGATCGAGGCGGGCCGACGCCTCGGAGCGGCGTTGCGCGCCGCCCGAGCCGGACGCAGCCCCGTCGAGGTGGCCCTGGCGGCGGAGATCTCGCCGGAGACCCTCCGCAAGATCGAAACGGGCCGCCTGCCGACCCCCGCGTTCGGCACGATCGTCCGCCTCAGCGAGGTACTGGACGTCCCCCTGGCGGACCTGGCCTTCGTCTGGCGCACCGACCCCGCACTGAGCGAGGCCTCCTAGGACAATCCCGCGGGTATGCCTCCTGAGAGGTTCCCGTAGGGCGGTCGCCTCACTTGCCGGTCTACCTTCTGGTAGGTAGCGTGAAGGCATGAGTACGACCACGCGCACCCAGCTCCTCGACGCGGCCACGTCCGTGGTGCGGCGCCGGGGCTACGCCGCGTTCAGCTACGCGGATCTCGCGGAGGCGGTCGGGATCAGGAAGCCGAGCGTCCACCACCACTTCCCGGCGAAGGCGGATCTGGCGCTGGAGATGGTGTCGCGGTACAGCGGCGACTTCCTGGCCCGGCTGCGGTCGGCCCGGCAGCACGCCGCCGAGCAGGGCGGACCGGGCACGGTGGGGCTGCTGGAGTTCTACGCGGGCCTGTACCGCGAAGGACTCCAGGACGGCCGGGCGTGCCTGTGCGCGACGCTGGCGGCGGAGGCGGAAGCGGTTCCGGAGGAGGCCCGCCGGGCCGTGGCACGGTTCTTCACCGCGAACGTCGACTGGCTGACCGGTCTCATCGCCCAGGGCATCGCCTCCGGCGAACTGGCCGCGACCACGGATCCCGGGCGGGCGGCGCGCGGATTCCTCTCCGCGGTGCAGGGAGCGATGTTCACGGCCCGCGCCCTGGGTGACGTGTCCTACTTCGACGGGGTCGCCGCCTCGGCCGTCGAGGCGTTGCGCCCCCGCGCGGCGCGCTGACGGGCGGCGCACCGACGGA
This sequence comes from Streptomyces sp. NPDC088261, assembly GCF_044740805.1. Taxonomy (NCBI): domain Bacteria; kingdom Bacillati; phylum Actinomycetota; class Actinomycetes; order Kitasatosporales; family Streptomycetaceae; genus Streptomyces; species Streptomyces sp. NPDC088261. Next base: position 223,715 of record NZ_JBIURL010000007.1, on the reverse strand, counting down.
GCGGAGAGGACGGCGGGCCGTGAACATCGAAGCACTGCGGTACGCGCGAGCGGTCTCCCAGACCCGGTCGTTCAGCGCGGCGGCCCGCGCCTACGGGGTGACCCAGCCCGCGCTCTCCAACGGGATCGCGCGCCTGGAGGAGGAGTGGGGCCTGAAGCTGTTCGACCGCTCCCCGCGCGGGGTCAGGCCGACGGCGCACGGGGCACGGATCCTGCCGCTGGTGGAGCGGGCCCTGGCGGCCCTGGACTCCGTCGGCGCGGAGGCCCGGCGACTGGCGGACCCGGCACCGGAGAGCATCCGCGTGGGCGTCTCGCCCCTGATCGGCCCGGACCTCGTCGCCCGCGTCTTCGCCGCGGCCCGCGCCCCAGGGGGTGCCGCCGTGGTCCTGCGCGAGGCGGACAGGGAAGTCCTGCTGGCCGGACTGACGGCCGGGGAGCTGGACGTCGTCCTGCTGCCGGCGGTGGAGCCGCTGCCACGGTTCCAGCACCGGGTCGTCCACCGCGAGCCGGTCGTGGTGGTCGACCCCGCGTCCACGACCACGGGCACGCCGCTGGAACTGGCGTCCGCGGTCGACGCCTCGTACATCCTCGTTCCCGACACCTGCGGCCTGACGGCCTTCACCATCGCGCTCTTCCACGACCAGGGCCTGCCCCTGCGCCGGTATCCCGGCGAGGCGTCGAACGTCCGGGTGCTGGAGGAGTGGGCCGGTCTCGGCCTGGGCGCCGCCCTGCTCCCGGCGTCGAAGGTCTCCGGTGCGCACGTACCGTGCCGGCCGCTGGTGCGCTCCGGCAGGCCCGTGGAGATCCGGTACGAAGCCGTGTGGAGCGGCGACACACCGCTGAGCGCCGACCTCGGCCGGCTGGTCTCGCGGCTCGCCTCTCCACTCGCCGCCGCCGAACAGGCGCCACCGGACCCGCCCCTCCGTAGAACCCACGGCCAGTAGCGGCCGCTATGGCCCCATCACCGAAGAGCGTCTACCCGGGCGGGGACGGACGGCGTAGCGTCGAGCCGTACCAGCTTCGCCTACCTACTAGTAGATAGAGAACCCTCATGAGCCAGGATTTCGACGGCAAGAAGCTCATCGTGATCGGCGGCACCAGTGGGATGGGGCTGGAGACGGCGCGCCTCGTGATGCGGGAAGGCGGCACGGCCGTCGTCGTCGGACGTGACCCCCGGGTGGCGGCCTCGGCCGCCGGGGTGCTGGAGAAGCTCGGCACGGTGCACACCCTCACCGCCGACCTCACCGGCGCGGAGGACGTCGACGCCCTGCGCGAGCGGCTGGCCCGGGAGCACGCCGACGCGGAGCTGCTGGTGAACGCGGCCGGCGTCTTCACCCCGAAGCCCTTCTGGGAGCACACGGAGGAGGACTACGACCGCTACCACGCCTTCAACAGGGCGGCGTTCCTCCTCACCCAGACCGTCACCGCGAACATGGCGGCCAGCGGTGCCGGGGGCGCCGTGGTCAACATCGGTTCCATGTGGGCCCATCAGGCCGTCGCGGCCACCCCGTCCTCCGCCTACTCCATGGCCAAGGCCGGGCTCCACTCGCTCACCCAGCACCTGGCCATGGAGCTCGCCCCGCACCGCATCCGCGTGAACGCGGTGGCGCCGGCCGTCGTCAGAACCCCCATCTACGAGGCGTTCGTCCCCCAGGACCAGCTGGACGGGGTACTGGACTCGTTCGACGCCTTCCACCCCGCCGGCCGTACCGGAACGCCGACCGATGTCGCCGGCACGATCCGCTTCCTCCTCTCCCCCCACACGGCCTGGGTCACCGGCGCCGTCTGGAACGTGGACGGCGGCGTGATGGCCGGACGCAACTGACCCACCGGGCCGCCCCCGGGCCGCTTGTGCTGCTCCGTCAACGGCCGGCGGTTCGGCGGCTTCCGGCGCGGAGCGTCTCGCGGAGCAGGTCGCCGAACGGGGCCGGGTGGGTGGTCAGGCCGATGTGACCGCCGGGGAAGTGCACGAGGTCCGTGCCGAGGCGGTCGGCCAGGAAAGCGGCCGGACGGTACGCCAGTTCACCGCGCGAGTCCTCCCCGGCGGCGAGGACGAGCCGGTCCGACAGCGCCTCCAGCCGGTCCAGGTCCGGGGTGTAGGACATGAAGGCGGGAACGATGCGCCCGACGAAGTAGGGCAGCCCCGCCATGGTCTGTTCGGCCCGCGCCGCCGCCTCCGGCGGAAGCCCGACCTCGGCCTCGACCTTCACCTCGGCCTCGACCTTCACCTCGGCCTCGACCTTCGCCTCGGCCTCCGCCTCCGGCCCCGCGGGGTCGTCGCCGTCCCCCTTCAACCCCGCGGCGAACACCGCCATCGCCGGCATGAGTCCTTCCGTACGAAGCGTCTCCCCCACTTTCGCGAGGAGCCGGCGATGCTCGGCGGCGTCCGGCAGCACCATCACCACCGGAGGCTCGTGCACCACGACCCGCTCGACGCGTTCCGGACGGGCGGTCAGCAGGTGCAGGGCGGCGATCCCGCCCGAGCTGGCGCCGAAGACGCGGGCGGGCTCGCCGGGCGACAGCAGTTCCAGCAGGCGGAACGCGTCGTCGGCGTGCTCGGCCACACTCTGCCCGGCCTCGGGGTCGTCCAGCGTGCTCCGGGCCATGCCGCGCGGATCGTACGTGGCGACGGTGTACTCGCCGGCGAGTCCGGACGCCAGGCCGGCGAGGGAGGCCGCGCCGCCCGTCCCGCCGGGGATGAGCAGCAGGAGCGGGCCGTGGCCGCGGACTTCGTAGTGCAGGGTCGCGCCGTTCACGCGCAGGCTGCCGGCGGTCGGGGCGGTCATGAGGGTTCTCCTTCGAGGGGCGGCCAGTGCTCCAGGAGGACGTGCAGGGCGTCGAGGGCGCGGAGCCAGGACCGCTGCGGCGCGCGCCGGTGCGCGAACCCGCCCGCGGCCTCCAGCGCGACGAACCCGTGGAACGTGCTGCGCAGCAACCGGACGGCGTCGGTCAGGTCCGGCTCGGCCAGTCCGTACCCGCGCAGCATGTTGTACGTCAGCTCCACCGCACGCCGCGGTCCCGGCGCGGCGGCCGCCAGCTCGGGGTCGATCCGGATCGAGGCCTGCGTCGCCGCGTAGCGGCCCGGGTACCGGTGGGCGTACTCCCGCCAGGCGTCGGCGAACGCGACCAGCGCGTCCTTGCCCGACCGCCCGGCGGTCGCCTCGGCGATACGGATGGTCTTCTCGTCCGCCGCGAGCAGCGCGATCCGGCCGCGCAGATCCTCCAGACCCCGGACGTACGTGTAGAGGCTCGCGTCCTTCACACCGAGCCGCCGCGCCACCCGCGACATGCTCACCTGGTCGAGCCCGACCTCGTCCGCCACCTCGGCGCCCGCGACCGTCACCCGCTCCACCGTCAGCCCTGCCCGCGCCACGCGCCGCCCCTCCCCGCCTTCCATGTCTTCCTAGGGGTCCTAGTTTTAACCTAGGACCCCTAGGAAGAGCAAGCGGTTCTCTCCGGTCACGGACGACGGGCGCCCGGGGCGGCCGCCTCCAGGTCGGCGACGCTCCCCGACATGATCGTCCGCACATGCTCGGTGAGGTGCTCCGCCGGCCAGTCCCACCAGGCCACCGCGAGCAGCCGGGCCACGTCGTCCTCGCTGTACCGCAGGCGCACCAGACGCGCCGGGTTGCCGCCGACGATCCCGTAGTCGGGCACGTCCTTGGTCACGACCGCGCCGGCGGCGATGATCGCGCCGTGCCCGATCCGTACGCCGGGCATCACCGTCGCGCCGTACCCGAACCAGACGTCGTTCCCGACCACGGTGTCGCCCCGGTTCGGCAGCCCGCTGAGGAGGTCGAAGTGCGCGGCCCAGGAGCCGCCCATCGTCGGGAAGGGGAACGTGGACGGGCCGTCCATGCGGTGGTTGGCGCCGTTCATGAGGAACCGCACGCCGGTGCCCAGCGCGCAGAACTTGCCGATGACCAGCCGTTCAGGACCGTAGTGGTAGAGCACGTTGCGCGTCTCGAAGGCGGTCGGGTCGTCCGGGTCGTCGTAGTAGGAGTACTCCCCGACCTCGATCAGCGGGGACGTCACCAGCGGCCTGAGCAGCACCACCCTCTTCTGGCCGCGCATCGGATGGAGCACGGACGGGTCGGCGGGCACGGACGCGGGCGGAGGCGTGGTCATGGTGAACGTTCCCCAGGGGTCGCGGGTCGGTGACCGGCCCCATGATCGCGCCACCGCGCCGGGGAGGACACCGATTTACGCGGCCCGTCAGTCCCTGCCGCCTCCGCCGTCGCTCGGCCAGGTGCCCGTCGCCCGCTCGATCGCCTTGGCTCCCGACCGGTCGACCGCACTCCGTACCACCGCGAAGATCGCGCCCTGGACCGCGGCCGCCAGCAGGACCTCGCCCCAGCCGCGATCGCGGTCCAGGGCGTCCGGGGCGTCGTCCTCGTGGCGCAGGACCTTCCAGGTCTGCTGGAAGGCGAGTCCCGCCAGGGCGCCGCCCGCCCAGCCGAGGACAAAGCCGACGGGCTTGTACGCGAGGGTGAGTTTCCGCTTCTTCTTCGTCACACCGGACGGATGCCCGCGCGGAGCGGAAGCACACGGAGCGGAAGCACACGGAGCGGAAGGAGACGGAGCGGCCCGTCGTGAACCGGGAACACCCCGCCATGAACCGGCGGCGGACTCCGCCCGTGCCATCAAGTGACATGCTCATGGCCACGATGAGAGGGACCTCACCCGCTATGAACAGACCGCAGTCACTCCGCCGCGCCCGCCGCGCGAGCACCCTTCTCGCTCTGACGCTCACCGCCGCCCTCGCGACCCCGGCCGTATCGCAGGCGGAATCGCGGTCCGGGCCGGGGACCGCGTCCCGGACCGCGTCCGCCGCGGCGACCACCCAGGTCGTCACCTGGGGCGCGAGCGCCGACCGGCTCGACGCGGCGGTGGCCGGGCGGACGCACCGCCTCATCATCCGCACCAGCACGGGCGGCAGCGCCCTGCGGATCCGCCTCTCCAACGCCTTCGGCGAGCAGCCGGTCACCTTCGGCCGCGCCTACGCCGGGGTACGGGCGTCCGGGGCGGCCGTCGCGGCCGGCACGAACCGGGCCCTGACCTTCGGCGGGGCGGCGGCCGTCACCGTACCGGCCGGAGGGTCGGTGTACAGCGACCCGCTGCCCGGTACGGTGCGGGCACAGGCCGATCTCGCGGTCAGTATCTACGTCCAGAGCGCGGCCGGTACCGCGACCGGCCACCAGATGGGCCGTCAGACCTCGTACATCGCACCGGCGGGCAACCACGCGGCGGCCGAGGCGGCGACGGCCTACACGCAGACCACCGGCTTCCGTTACTACCTCGACGCCGTGGTCGCCGACGCCCCGGCGGGCACCGGGGCGGTGGTCGCCCTGGGCGACTCGATCACGGACGGTTCGAACTCCACGCCGGACACCAACCGCCGCTGGCCGGACCTGCTGTCGGCCCGTCTCCAGGCCACCACGGGGACCACCCTCAAGGGCGTGGCCAACGAGGGCATCTCCGGCAACAAGGTGCTGACCGACGGCGCGGGCGTGAGCGCGCTGAAGCGGCTGGACCGGGACGTCCTGTCGCAGCGGGGTCTGCGTACGGTGATCCTGCTCGAAGGCGTCAACGACATCAAGGCCAACCCGGCCCCGACGGCCGCCCAGTTGATCACCGCGTACCGGCAGATCATCGACCGGACCCGGGCGCGGGGGGCGTGTGTCGTGGGCGCGACGGTCATGCCGTACGAGGGCTGGCCCGAGTGGAACGCGAACGGTGAGGCGATCCGCCAGGAGGTGAACCGCTTCATCCGCAGCGGCGCGTTCGACGCGGTGGTCGACTTCGACGCGGCGATACGGAATCCCGCGGCGCCGACGAAGATGCTCCCCGCGTACGACGCGGGCGATCACCTGCACCCGAACGACGCGGGGATGAAGCTGATGGCGGACACGGTGAACGTGAACGCCCTGAGGTGCTCGCGCTAGGGCTTGTTCGCTAAGCCCTCCCGCGGCGGGGCGGCGGCGTCCACCGGCACGGTCGGTCCGGGCCGGCCTGATCCGGACTGATCCGGCCCGGTCCGGCCCGGTCCGGCCCGGTCCGGCCCGGTCCGGCCCGGTCCGGCCTGGGCGCCGCCGCCCCCACCCCGGCCGAACGGCTCCCTACGCTCCTCAGGGCGTGACGACCGCGCCGTCGTAGACGTGGTCGGGGGTGGCGATCGCCGTGACCGCGCGGGCGAGGAGGGTGGACGGCTCCTGGCCGTCACTGGTCGCGTCCGTGTTGATCATGATCACCAGGGTGGCCTTCTCCGAGGGCAGATACACGGTCACCGTCTCGTACCCCGGGATGGAACCGTTGTGCCCGATCCATCCGTTGGTCTCGAAGATGCCCAGACCGTACGTGGTCCCGGGGAAGCCGGTCGGCAGCGTCTTGAGGCGTTGCGCCTGGGTCTCCGGGCTGAGCAGTTTCCCGGTGGCGACGACCTCCGCCCAGCGGCGCAGGTCACGCAGGTTCGAGATCATCGCCCCGGCCGCCCAGGCCCAGCTGGGATTCCAGTCCGTGGCGTCGGCGACCGCTCCGCTCAGCGTCTGGTCGGTGTACCCGCGCGGGTGCGGTTCCGGGAACTCGGTCCCGTACGGGAACAGCGTCGCGCGCAGGCCCGCCGGGCGGATCACCCGCCGGTCGATGACGTCCGCGAGCTGGTGGCCGGTCACCTTCTCGATCACCAGGCCGAGCAGGACGAGGTTGGTGTTCGAGTACTCGAAGCGCGTACCCGGCGCGGAGGTGTTCGCGTGCCGGAAGCCGTACGCGAGCACCTCCCGGGGGGTGAAGGTACGTTCCGGGTCGCTCAACAGGTCGTGGATGAAGTCCGGGTCGGAGGTGTACGGGAACAACCCGCTCCGCATCTCGGCCAGTTGACGGAGCGTGATCCGGTCCCCGTGCGGCACCCCGTGGACGTAACGGGAGATCGGGTCGTCCAGCCGGATCCTGCGGTCGTCCACGAGCCGGAGCAGCGCGGTGACGGTGAAGGTCTTGGTCTCGCTGCCGATCCGCACGAAGGGGTCGACGGTCATGGGCTCACGGGTGACGGTGTCGGCGACGCCCGTCGCGCGGACGTAGCTTCCCCTGCCCGGCATCCACAGGCCGACGACCACACCGGGAATGCCCGCCTGCTCGCGGGTGTCCTCGATCGCCCGGTCGAGCCGGGCGGTCAGCTCGGGACCGTGACCGCCGGCCGGGTCCTGATCGCCCGTGGACCGGCCGGCGGTCACGGCCTGGACGGTCGCGGCGGGGGCCGCCGTCACCGGAATCAGCACGGATGCCACGAACAACGTCGCGGCGAGCAGCCGGCGGCGGGAGGTACGTCGCATACGGTGGCACCTTTTCCAGTCGGGTCTTCGCGTCCGGGCTCGAACGCCCTCACATCACCACCGCACGAGTTGCCAAAGGTCGTATTTACTGACGTGTCATCTGAATCCACCCGTTCGGAGCCGCGAGGCCGCCGCTACCAGGGCACTTCACCGTTCTCGTCCTGGAACGTCCCCGTCGGACCGTCCGCGCCGAGCGTCGCGAACCGGACGACGACCCTGGCGCTCTCCTCCGGCGCCCTTCCGATCCCGAACGCCGCGGTCAGGTCGGTCGCCGTGGTGCCGGGCTCGACGGCGTTGAACCTGATGCCGGGCTGGGACTTGGCGTACTGGACCGTGAGCATGGTGGCCGCGGCCTTGGACGCCGAGTAGAGCGCCAGCGGCAGGTGGAACTCCGGCCGGTCCGGATGGGTCACCGCCCAGAAGGACCCGGCACTGCTGGAAACGGTGACCACGGTCGGGTTCGAGGACCTGCGCAGGAGGGGCAGCGCCGCTTCCGTGACCCGTACGATCCCCACCGCGTTGGTGTCGAACGCCCGGAGCGCCGTGGGGCCGTCGGTGACCCCGTCCTCCAGGATGCCCGCGTTGTTCACGAGGACGTCGAGCCGGCCCTCGGCCGCGTCGATCGCCGCCAGCGCGTCGCGCACGGACGCGTCGTCGGTGACGTCGAGCCGTACGAATCGCGCGCCGAGCGCCGCCGCGGCCTTCTCGCCGCGCTCGGCGTCGCGAGCGCCGACGTAGACGACGTGGCCCAAGGCGATCAGCTGCCGGGCGGTCTCGAAGCCGATGCCCTTGTTGGCCCCGGTGATCAGTGTGATGGTCATGCGTTTCCTCACGAGGTAGGTGGTACGGGTGACCGATACGAGGTAGGTGGTACGGGTCGCCGGGCGGCCGACGCCGGTCAGGAGGGCCGGCCGGCCAGCTGCCGGAGGAGTTCACCGGCGTCGTGCAGGGCGGTCATGTGGGCGAACCGTCCGTCGCGCACCTGGTAGATCGCGTACTCGACGATCTCGAACGAAGCGCCGGTGGGGGTGACGCCGAGCCATTCCTTCACCGGGGTACCGGTGTTGACCAGGCGCGCGGCCAGCCGGTCACCGTCGAAGAGCAGCTCCTTGAGCTCCCAGTGGAGGTCCGGGACCGCGTCCACGTCCCGCTTCTGTACGGCGAGGAGATCGTCCCGGGTGGCCGGCTCACCGTTCAGGGTGGTCCGGTCGCCGATGAACGCGTCCATACCGTCGAACTCGTGTGCGTTGAGCGCCTCGATGTAACGCAGGTAGAAGGCGCGCAGACCACTGTCGGACATGAGACAACCCTTCGAATTCCGCAGCGATCGCTACGGAACTCGAACGGTAGCACTTCTGTAGCGATCGCTGCGGAAGAGGTACGCTTCAGGTGTGGAGACGAAACAGACCGGCCCCATCGGCCGCCCGCGAGGATTCGACGCCGACGAAGCCCTCGAGCGCGCCATGCTCTTCTTCTGGAAACACGGCTACGAGGGGGCCGGCACGGCCGGCCTGACCAAGGCGATGGGCATCTCCACCACCAGCATGTACGCGGCCTTCGGCAACAAGGAGCAGCTGTTCCGCAAGGCCCTGGAGCGCTACACCGAGGGCCCGAGCGCCTATCTGGCCCGCGCCCTGGAGGAGCCGACGGCCCTGGGCGTCGCCACCGCGATCCTGGCCGGCACCATCCGTACCACCACCCGCCCGGCCCACCCGCACGGGTGCCTGGGCGTCCAGAGCGCCCTCACCACCAGCGACTCGGGTCAGGAGGTACGCGACCTCCTGGTCGCCTGGCGCAACGACGGCTACGCCCGTGTGCGAGACCGCTTCCAGCGCGCCGTGGACGAGGGCGACCTCCCCGCGCGAACCGACCCGGCCCTCCTGGCCCGCCACCTCACCACCTTCGCCAACGGCCTGGCCGTACAGGCCGCGAGCGGCGTCACCCGCGACGAACTCCAGTCCCTGGCCGACGCCACCCTCCGCAACTGGCCGCTGACCTGAGACCGGGCGCGGCCTCTCGTGGTCCCGCGTCAGCCGGCCGCCGGGGCCGTACCGACCTGTTCCCGGTACGCGCGGGCCGTGGCCATCAGCCCGTCGAGGGCGTCCCTGGTCCGCAGCAGGTCGGCGATCCGCTCGGAGAGCCGGTCGCGCTCCAGCTCCATCCGCTCCAGCGCGAAGTCGGAGTTGGCCTCGCTGGGAGCGTCCACGCAGGGCAGCAGCTCGACGATGGTGCGACTGGACAGGCCCCCGGCGTACAAGAGCTGGATGAACACGACCCGTTCGACCGCGGTGTCCGGGTAGTGGCGCTGCCCGCTGGCGCTTCGGGTACTGGTGAGCAGCCCCTGCTCCTCGTAGTAACGCACCGACCGCACGCTGACGTGGGCCCGAGCCGCAAGCTCCCCGATCCGCACGAAGTCCTCCTGACTGTGTGTCCCGCGTCCCGCGTCACCACGGCTTGCCTCTGACATCAATGTGAGGTTTTAGCGTAGTGGCCGTGCCCGGGGTCCGGGCGCGCGGACTACGAAGGAGCCCCGCATGTCAACCCTCTTCACCGGCTACCGGCTCGGCGCCCTGGCCCTGCCCAACAGGGTGGTCATGGCCCCGATGACCCGGGTCCGGGCGGCCGCCGGCGGTCTGGCCACGCCGTCCATGGCGGCCTACTACGCCCAGCGGGCCACCGCCGGACTGATCGTCAGCGAGGGCGTGCAGCCGAGCGCGATCGGGCAGTCCAACCCCGGTACGCCGGGACTGCACACCGACGAACAGGTCGCCGCGTGGCGGCCCGTGACCGCGGCCGTCCACACCAACGGCGGGCGGATCTTCGCCCAGCTGATGCACGGCGGCCGGGTCTCGCACCCCGACACCATCGGCGTACGGCCGGTGGGGCCCTCGGCGATAGCCGCGGTCGGCGACGTGTTCACCCCGACCGGCCCCCAGGCCGCCCCGACGCCCCGCGCGCTGGACACCGTCGAAGTGCCCGAGCACGCGCAGGCGTACGGCCGGGCGGCCCGGCGCGCCGTCGAGGCGGGCTTCGACGGCGTGGAACTGCACGGCGCCAACGGCTACTTGATCTCGCAGTTCCTCTCCTCCAACGCCAACCGGCGCACGGACCGCTACGGAGGCCCGGTCGCCGGGCGGATCAGATTCGCGGTCGAGGCGGTAGCCGCCACGGTCGAGGCCGTCGGCGGAGCCAGAACCGGCATCCGGCTCTCACCGGGAGGAACGTTCTGGGGCATCGAGGAGACCGACGTCCTGGAGCTGTACACCGCCCTGCTGACCGAACTGGCCCGCCTCGAGGTGGCGTACGTACACCTCGAAGCCACCACCGACGAGGAAGTGCTCCTCGCTCTGCGCCGGGCCTGGCCGGGCACGCTGATCGTCAACCCCGTGCTCCCGATGGGCCCCCAGCAGACCGGCCGGGACGACGCCGACCACTGGCTGACCCTCGGCGCCGACCTCATCAGCTTCGGCCGCGCCTTCATCGCCAACCCCGACCTGGTCGAACGCCTGCGGGCCGGACTCCCGATCGCCCCCGTGGACGAAGCGACGTACTACCAGGGCGGCGACGCGGGCTACCTGACGTACGCGACACACCAGTACGCGCGTTGACTCCGCCGCGCGGAGAGCCGGGGTATCCCACCCCAAACGAAGTCACCCGTCACAGCCTCACGACTTCAAGGCCAGGAACCCCCACTGCACACAGGCGTCGGCCCCCTCCGGAGCCGATCTGTCCAGGCGTACGAGCCATGTACGCCCCCTCCGGATCGGCCTGCACAGCGTGGACAGGGCGAGCAGCACAACGGGCTTGTCCAGGTCCAGGTTCTCCGCCGCGTCCTCCAGAACGGCACCGACATCACGAGAGTCCCGCCGAAGACCACGGACCACGCCCTCGGGCGAAACTCCTCAGCGCCCCGGCCCGGATGCGGGGACTGGCGGCCGGGCAGGCTAGTTTGCTCGGATGAGTCTCCTTGATGATGTGGCCGAGCGCGACGGCTGGCGTTGCTGGGTGTGTGACGAGGCGGTCGACCCCGACGAGTCGGTGAACGACCCGCGGGGACCCAGCGTCGACAGCCGGACCGCCGACCGGAAGGCCAAGGTCGCCGAACGCCTCGCACACCGCGGATGCAACACCCGCAAGGGCGCGGTCAAGGTGGTCATCCCCTGGCCGGACCGCCTGTACGTGGTCGAACCCGCACCGCTGATCACCGTCGCCGGGAGGCTGGAACGCAAGGGGGGCCGCGAAATGGTGGGCCGCTGTCCGACCAAACGGGACGCCCAAGAGGCGGCGGACTGGCTGGTGGACCGCTTCTCCCGACTCACTCCGGAGCTACCGGTAACGGCCGACATCGCCCCAGGCGCCGGCCAGTTCCTCATCACCCTGACCACTACCCGCCACTGACCAGCCGCCTCCCCACCCACCAAACCCCCAAAGGTCAGATTGTCCAATGAGTCCCGTACCCCTGTCCGCGGGTGGCAAGTGCGCCAAACGAGCGTCACGGTCAACAAGATCATCCTTGTTCGGACCAGGCGGGTGCTGCTATCCACGCCCCAAACCTCCTGGTGCCACTCCACTCGGCAGATGACATACCTGGGGGACACCGTTCCCCTCGTTCGGCCTGGCCACAACAGCAGCGGGCACTCCTGACCCGTCTGAGGTCGCTCTCCGTCCCGCCCATCTATCTCGCCCCTCCATGATCCTCACCGGCCGCGCCCCGACCTGGCCACCGCCACCGTCCGACACAGACACGGCGGCGTACGACACGACCCAGCGCGGTGTCGCTGCGGACAGGACGGGGTTGCTGGCGAGCGGGGCCGTGGTGATCGTGAGGCGATCCCGGCTGAGGCTGCCCAATCGTCACCCGCTGACCGAAAAACCTGACAGAAGTCGGACAGTAGGTCAGAACCTGCTGGGGCGTAATGCGGCTGTGCCTAATGTGACCTCACCTCATCAGCGACTCGGAAGGTGCACGTGAGCTCGGAACACACCATCGCAGTCGACCTCACCCTCGTCGACGAGGGCAGCCGCAAGATCGACACCGCCCCGGACGGCGTCCGGATCGGGGCCGTATCCCTGGGGATGTGGCAGGAGGATGTCATCAGCACCCCGTCGGACATGTCCGACGACTGGGATACGTATCTCATCAGGATCAACTACGAACTGGCTCTGGAGCCGGACCTCCCCCCACTGCGCTGGTTCGAGATCGGGGCGGACTTCGCCTCCGACTCACCCGAGCCGGCCTTTGTCGTCGACGCCTTGCCCCATGCCACGTCGGCGCCGCGGGCACCGACGTCGTACGCGCTCAACCGCTACTTGGCGCTGGTCCCCACGGACTTCGATTCCTCGGCCGCCGCTCACGTTCCCGGCACGACGGACGTCATCAACGTCTTCGGTATCGGTCGTGGCGCGGTCCGGTGGCAGCACAGTTCCCCCGCAGGCGGAGTCTTACAGGGCGCACGCTCCGCCTGGGCGGTGCTGGCGGTACCGAAGGGCCGCGTGAAGCAGACGGTCGAGTTCTCCGTTCGCTATGCCGTCGAGTCGGACAAGGCGGTGGACTACCGGCCGACCCAGCAGCCGGTCTCCTTCACCCTGACTCTCTCCGCCACCGCTCAGAGCCGGGAGGCGGTGGAAACGCAGGATTCGACCGACCCCGCCGAGCCGCCACCGGCCAGTCCTCCATACGTCTTCATCTCCTACGCCCATGACGACGCCAGGCGCAAGGCGAACGCTCTTCGTTTCGGCGAACTCCTGCGCCGGTGCGGCATCGACGCTCATCTGGACCAGTGGGACTGTGACGAGCGGGGGGACTGGAGTCTCTGGGCGATCCGGCACACTCGCGAAGCGGATTTCGTCATCGTTCTCGCGTCACCTATGTGCAAGGCCGTGGGCAACGGGGAGGTGGACTACAAGACCCACCGCGGTCTGCAGACAGAGCTGGGTCAGCTACGGGAACTGCTGCACTCCGACAGTGAGCAATGGGTACCGAAGATCCTGCCGGTCGTCCTTCCTGGCGAACGTGTGGAGGATCTTCCTCTCTTCCTGCGGCCCTACACGATGGACCACTACCTCGTCGACGAATTCACTCGCGAGGAAATCGAAGAGCTCCTACGTGTACTGACCCGACGGCCCCGGCGTCCTCGACCGCCCCTCGGCCCAGGAGCGTGAGCGCCCCCGAGGCGTCGAGCACCGTCGAGTCCTGACATGGGCGACGAGGACCGATCAGTCCTCGTCGCCCATGTCCTCCGCGGAGGCGCGGTACTCGGGGTGGTCCTCGTCGATGACCGTGGCCAGATGCAGCGGTCCCGGCAGCGTCGTCCGGTCGTCCCAGGACACGGATTGGTCGCACAGCCTCGCGGTGAGTGCCACCAGCGATTCCGGCAACCATGTTCCGCTCTGGACGACGAGAATCTCGCGGGCCGTGTACGCATGCCAGGGCACCCGCAGCTCCGACCTCAGTTCCGGCGGCAGTGTCCATCGCGTGTAGCGCGCACCTCGGTCGCCGCCCTTGGACTTGATCGTCACCGATCTCCCCGCGAGCAGCCAGGAGTTCGCCGTGCTGTCCGTCAATCGGTAGACCTTGCGGTCGGGGGCGGCCGGCTGAAGCGGGTCCTTCGGCATGTTAGCCCTCTCCCGGCGTGTGACCGGTCTGCCGATCTCCTTGACGTCGGTGCTCAGACGGACCACAGCCACATCCCCGCCCCGCGCACGGAGTCCGTCCCCCGGCAATGGTCCCGCGCCCAGTTTGCTGTCCTGCAGCCCGGGCCACACGGTCCTGGTCGAGCGGGTGTCGGCGAAGATCACCACGGGGATGTCAGCACCGTTCGTGGCGCACAGAGCCAGTAGCCTGTCCTCGATCTCCTCGCGTGTGCGTTCCGCCTTCTCCTGGGTACGGCCGAGACGGGTCGTGCCGATGGGCCCGGCATAAAAGTCCGCAGTGCCCTCGGCGGCGCGCACCCACGCCCGGCGCCGGCCGCTGTACACCAGTACCCGCCACGGCTCCAAGGCGTCCGGGTCCACGTACATGGCCACCATGACCAAGACGAACGGCGCGCTGCTAGCCCCGGTCTGCTGCCGCCTCATGTGGATGCCGACGAGAAGGGCTTTGCGGTCGAGTGGGTTGGCCAGCCGTTCACCGGTGAGCGCGACAAGCAGCCGATCGTCCAGTACGCCCGAAGATCGGAGCAGATCGCGCAGGGCCGCACGGGCGGCATACTTCTTCGTCTCGGCGCTGCGGGGACTCACGTCGTCCGGCAGTTCCAGGGGATCGGTGGCGAGAAACTGAGTGGGCATGCCCAGGTGTCCCAGCAGCCGTCGCAGATGCGGTTTGGCGTCGAGTGCTGGCCGTTCCGCGGCGGGGTGGAACTCGGTCTCCAGCCAGGCAGCGACCAGATGTCCGGGTCCTGCGGACAGCCGTAGCGAATCAAGAAGGGCCGCGCGGTTCGCCGTCTCGTGGGCGAGCAGATCCGGACAGTGCCGGGCGACCACGTCGAGTCGGTCGTTGATCGCCACCGGGGCGGACGAGTCCGGGTCCGGCGACACTGGACGGCCCGCCAGTTCACCGAGTTCGTCGAGCATGCGCTGCCTGGCCTCGGACGTGCTGTAGACGCAGGCCAGCGTCACTCTGTCGTAGCCGCTGGACCCCACTCCGGCGGCCGGCAGGCCGCCCGCCGGATACTGCTTAACCGGGTTCAGCAACTTGATGCGTCTGTCGGTCTCATAGGTCAGCGGCACGAGCCTGGGCAGCATGCGCACGATGTGTTCGTGCAAGCGGAGCATGAACCTCGGTCCTGGCCCACTGCCGAGGGCGTGGAACCGGCTGCCCGCCATGTGAGGCCGGACAAGGTGGGGGACATCGGGGAGTTCGTCGGGAATCCTCAATGGCTGCAACTGGCAGGCTTCGAGAATCTTCGCAATGGCCGGGTTCAGATCACTGCGCCAGTGTTCGGTCTCCTTGTCCAGACTGCGCAGCAGTGGAAGCCGGAGGATCGGCGTGCCGGCATCGCCCCGATCGATCCAGACGTTCTTGGCCCAGTGGCCCTGAGGCGAGACCCGAGACAGATGAGCGTCGAAGCACACCACCGCGTCGTCCACGCCCGCACGGGTGATCAGCCGGGCGCTCACCCTGGCCATGCTGAACGCCGAGCCGCTTCGGTTGACGATCAGGTCGCGTCGGTCCCACGCGAGCAGGGACCCGTCCGTGTCCATTCGCAGAGTGAGGGGCGAACGACGCTCGTCCAACAGGATGGGTGCGCACGCGAGCTGCTTCATGATCTGCCAGGCCGCCGTGCGAAATACCCAGTTCGGAGCGGTAGGGACCATCCCGGACCGGAAGGTGATGAACTCGGCGAACGAACGGTCTCCGTCCGGCTCCGGAAGGAAGTCGGCCAATCCGGAGGCGCCCTTCCCCTCTCGGATGTGCCGTTCCCACGCCCGTACCGCCACCCTCAACCGGTAGTCGAGGGCATTGTCCGTGGTCAGGAGCAGCATACGGCTGCCCGTTGCCCGCTCGTCGTCGGCGAGTTCTCCTTCGCCGAAGAGACGAACGGGCTGTCCCGTGGCTGCGACGAGGCCGGTGGCGAGGGCCGCGTACGGCTGGCGGCGATGTCGCTTCGTGTGGGGCAGATCGTCCCACGCCGCGGCGAACTCCTTGGTCAGGGGGTACGCGGTCACGGTGCCGAGCAGGGTTTCCAGGTCCGTCCTGGGGATGCGGTAGGCAAGAGTTATCAACACGAGGACGCTCCAGGGGTCTGTTCCGCGGCGTACGTGAGGAACGCCTCCAGCGTCGTTCCGTAGTACGCGCGCATGTCGTTGAGAACGCCGTCCCTGCGCCACTTCTCCCGCAGCTGAAGGATCAGCGTGGCGAAGTCGGTTCCGGCGTGTCCGTCGTGGAAGGCTCCATCCACCAGGTGGAGGACGGCGGGAGTGCCGCCCCGGCGCGCACGACCGATGAGCTGGACGGCTCCATTGATGATCTCAGCGACCACCCCGAGCTTGACCTCGTCCGGCTGCGCCTGGAAATAGGGTGGTCTGCGGACGATCTCGTCCAGATATGTGCCTGCGGTTCTCCTGCGCGCGGCGAGCAGGGCCAGCGGATCGCTGGACGGTCCGCTGTGTTCGGCGAGTGCCTTGGCCTGGATGTGCGCCAGCAATTCGGGGGGCTCGTCGATCAGCGGGATGGGTCGGACGATCAGCCATACGGAGCCCAGGGCTGACCGGTCGCCCTTGCCGATGATGTTCACCCCTCGCTGAACCCGGGCGAGCGGGGCTATGAGAATGTCTGCGTCTTTCAACTGCGGAAAGTTCTCCAGACGGTCGGCGGGCAGTTCCCGCCAGCGTCCGTTGCCCATGTCTGTGAAGGCACCGCCCTCATCCTTGCTGGGGTGGACCGCGAGGCAGATCCGCGACGCGTCCACGCCTGCCGAGAACAGCCCCTCCGCCACCTGGCGGGCCGCCAGATATGAGGTGGTGGCGAGCAGGACGCGCGCCCGGTCCGGGTCATCGACACGTAGCCGTTCCAGTTCCGCGCGGAGGTACGTACCCCAGAGCGATCCGGCGATACGAGTGATCGCGTCGTCCCGCGCGCCTCCCTCCAGGCCGGAGACCCGACGCGGCCGGTTCTCCTCGTCCAGGATCGGCGCTGGCAGGATGCGCACCATGCCGGGTGTGTCGTCCGCGACCCACCAGGTGGGCCTGGTGTGCACATGATGGTGCGGAGCGCCGGGAAAGTACGAGGTCGCGGAGAGGCCCAGGACAATCCTGCGGGCCCCGGCGTGGGCGAGGGCGGTCGTGTCACCGAGCCCGACGACGTAGGAGTGCGGGTCGCCGCCGAGCGCCGTGGTCATCAGCTGAGCGGGGTCGGCTCCCGTGTCGTCGAAATACTCGGTGAAGGCGAAGACGAGTCTGCCGAGCGGCCCGGTCGGGGTGAGCTGCCACCGGTTGTAGCTGCCCAGGGCTTCCGCGATCTCCTGGGCGGACTCCACGCCCACATCGACGAGTTGCGCGTTGTTGGCCATGAGGCTGTGCAGGGAGATACGGATGCGTTCGAGCATGACCCGGCGGAGGATCCGGTTGACCACTCGGGCACGATCCTCCTCGGGCACTGCCGTGGTCAGGCGATCGAGGGCCGCGCGGGCCGCCGCCACCGCGAGTCCTCCCGCACCGGGGGTGACCACGAGGGCGAGCTGGCGGCGGGCCTCGGCGAAGCCCTTCGGCGCTTCAGAGGCGATGTCGGGCCCATCCGGGAACAGGGATCGGAAGGTGTTCATCTGGCTGACACTCACGTCGTCGGGTTCGACTCCGAGCAGCTTTCCGGCCAACCAGTTGTCCCACCGCCTGGGCACCATCCAGAAGCGACCGGGTCCACGGGGGCGACGGCGTCCGGGCCGGCCGGCCGCCCCGAGGCGCGCATAGGTCAGATGACTGACATAGGTCTCGGACAGATAACGCAGATTGACGAAGGCGTCCCGCACACTTGCGTCGGTCTCGTCGTGGAGGCGTCCGAATGCCTCGCCGAAATCCCGGTCGAAGTTCCGCAGCGGGGTATTCGTCCGCCCCGCCCGATCCAGTACGAGTCCCCGCCCCGCTCGCTCGATGGCGAACTGCTGGAAGAGGTCGACTTCGTCGATGACGATGATCTGGCAGCGGCGCAGCACGAGTTCCTCGACGGTGAGCCGGTCGCTCTCGCCGCCCCCGTCGTCCACCGGTGTCTGAAGCAGGCCGAGCAGCAGATTGGCATGTGTAGTGACGACGATGTCGGCGGTGCATGCCTCCCGAGCCGGTCGAGAGCGGTCACAGGTCGAACGCCAGGGACAGGCAACCCTTTTGTCCCTGCCGCGCGGACGCGGACTGCGCAGCTTGGCGCACGGTTCACGGCCCGGCTGCCAGTCGTCTCCGGTACCACTCGATTCGGCCAACGCGGCAAGTGCACAGCCGTATCCGAAACGGCGCCAGATCCAGTCGGCGTCGGGGCCCGGCTCCGAGGCTCGCGCGGACGAGGTTTCAGCCACCTTGATCAGTGCGCGGGGAGACACGAGCGGGACCACGCTCCGGTCCGTGTCCTCGCCCAGCAGCTGCAGCGCACGCTCGACAGCGTGGGTGACCCTGACGACATCCGCGTTGGTGGGCAGCACGAACGCCATGACGATGCCCCGAATCGCGGCCCAGCAGGCAAAGGTCTCGACCAGGATCACCGATTTTCCGAAGCCGGTGTAGGCGAGAAGCTGGTTGAGGGTGCCGGCGGTGAGCTGTAACCCGGTCACGGACGTCCCCTCCCGTGACCGGATCCGATCGGCGAACTGATCCACCGACTTCTGCCGGAAGGTGGTGCCTCCGGTGCTGTCCACGCCACGGTCGATCCGCGAGGCGATGTCCCGCAACTCGGAGAAAGGTACCCAGCGATCGAGTAAGGCAGGCGCGTCCGTCAGGGTCGGTGCGGCGGTGGTCCGGGCCACATGGTGCGGCCGGATCTCGTAGCGGAAGTCGACGTACTTCTGACTGATGCCGTCCGGTCCCGGAATCAGCGTAGTGGTGCTGTGCGGTCCCGCCTCGGCCGACGGCAGGCTGCGCCGGCTCCCCGTATCGAGTACGTCGAGGTCGCGCAGGAAGCCGTCGACGTACGTGGGCAGGGGCATCCCGGGTTCCACCAGGATCCTGCCCTTCTCGTCTCCCGTGTAGTCGTCGGCCACCCGGCAGCCAGGGATCTCCCCGCCGACCAGCAGGCGGTCCAGGACCTTGCCCGCCGCCTCGGCGTTGGCCAGTTGGTTGGGCCGGCGGCGGAGCAGTTTGGTGAACCGCCTCGCGTCGCCGTCGGGCAGTGTGGACCAGCCGGACCAGTCCGCGATGTGGCCGTCGAGGACGAACAGAACGTCAGCGCGTGTGATCGTACGACTTTGGCCCGCACCGATATCAACGGGGAAGAAGCTCGCGGCAAGTCCGGCCGCGGCCCCCATCAGTCTCGGGAGTGTGCGCGTCCCAGGCGCATTGTTCATGTTGTCCCGCCCTTTTTGAGTGCTCGCCGGACCTCAGCACGAAATCGTGTCTCGGTCGTGACGGCGAGCGACGGCAGTGCCGACTTGACTGCGTCCAGTTGGTGCTCATGCGTCTGGGGCAGCAGGACACGCGCCTGCGGCTGCTTCGCCCGCAGGTCGGCGATCAGCCGGTGCACGGACCGGTACTCCTTCACATCGATCCGGAACTTGTCCGGGCCCGCCAGGACATGCAGGTCATAGCTGTCAAGGTCGGGCCACAGACGGACCCGAGCGCCTTGCTTCTCCAGCGCGCGGCAGAGTCTCAACTCACTGGCGCCGGGGACAACGACGAACCGCCACACACCCGCGTCCAGACAGACGGCATCGCGCACAGGCCGGGCCTCGGGTCTGGCCACCCGTGGGCCCTCGTCGACAGGGGTCAGGCCGGGGCGGGACAAAGGCGTCTTGCCCGATACGATCCGGAAGACGGACGCGTGCGGCCGATAGCGGCATCGCACGGTCAGTCCTGTCACCTCCATGGGCCAGGCGCAGACCGGACACGGCCACCACCACTCCGTATCAGGGGTGACGTGATACCGCCGCTCGGCGGGGATCTCGGTGTACCCCCGGGACACGACACGGACACCGGTCGTGCTCACGAGCTCGGCGAGTTCCTCGCGGCTTCCGGCCGGGTGGTCGATCAGGAACTTCCGGGACGCGACGTAGTCCTGCTGACTCCGCGTCTCGATCAGGGCGGCGAACGCCTGCTGACGGATGTGGTCCGCGTGCATACGGGTCCAGGTCGGAAGCCATGCCTCGGCTTCGAACGTCCCGGCCAGGGGGCGGGCGTATTCACAGACCAAGTCGTGTACTTCCGGGGTCAGTCGATCGTGGGAATCCAGCAGGACCGCGTCGGCGATCGCCGAGTCCTCGCTCTCGCCAGATCCGTCGAACGCCGGCAGCTCACCGAGTGGGGAACGAAGGCAGTCGATCAGGGCGCCAGGGGACGCAGGGCCACGACCGGGACCATGCGCCTCCATGACGACGCCGGTCATCATGGCGACCTCGCGCATGGCCGTGGGAAAGCGGCGCCGTACCGACCAGGCGTAGGCGGCACGCAACGCCGCGGCAACCACACGGCGCCAGCGCTCGTCCGCGTCGTCCCGTGGTCCCGTGATCCATTCGTTCACTCGGCGCTCTTTCCTGCCCGGTCGGGGCACCACTGGCTGACGGGGCAGGTCCCACAGTGTTTGCCCGGTCTGGCCACGTATTCCTCGTCCGCGTGCCACGGGGTGGCGAGGTCGGTGACGATCCGCCGCGCCTGCGCCAGCAGTTCACCGTCGTCGCCGTCGAGTTCGGTCAGTACCGGCCCGCTGCCCGTCAGCCGCTCCAGTTCCACGCGGCAGCCGGTGGTCCCGCCCTCCGTCGTGCCCGGCACCGCGCCCTCATGGGCGAGCAGCAGTGCCAGAGCAAGCTGGGGGTAAGTGACGAGAGGGTCACTCGCATCCAGGGAGCGGGTGGTCTTGGTCTCCCGGACGTACCAGCTGTCCGTCCGCCGGTAGAGGAGATCGGTCTTGGCTACGACAACCACGTCGGCCTCCGGGTCGTGGACCACGAGCGACCGCTCCGGGTACACCTCCGCGTCACCGGGCAGTCTGTGCAGCGGACAGACGAGGGCGTGATCGCCGACCATCTGTGTGCCGAGCCTCGCCTGGATGCCGCTCACTTCCCATCTGCCGGCCTGCCAGCGCTCCGGTGTGGTCGGTGCGTCGGTAGATGCACACGCACGGATCGGTCGACGGCTGTGCAGGTCCTCGATAGCTTTGTGCACGGCTTGCCCTCGTACGGTCGCCGCTGTGTTGTCAGCCGCCTCGGTCCTGGGGAGAAACAAGTCCCTGAGGTACGCCTGTGCCGGGCAGGTCCGGTAGTTCCGCGCAGTCGTCATGGACCAAGAACGGCGCTGTGCGGGCGGGAAGTCGACGCCGAGGAAGCCGGGGCGCGACGGGACGGCGGGACAGACGTCGACGAGCTCGCAGGTGCCGCACTCCTGTCCCGGGTGATAGTCCCCGCCCGATCTCACGGCGCGCACACGTGCGTCCGCCGCGCGGACGTAGCGGTGGTACGCCTCCTCCGGCGTTCCTTCGAACAGGACGTTGCGGGATGCGTCGACACAGCCGATCTCGACGACCCGGAGATGGACGGCAGGGGTGAACCGCCCCAGGGTGAGCGGCTGCTGAGGTTTCCAGTGGGAACTGAGCACCGGCCTCGCGTCCGCCAGCACCGCGGCAGCGAGTGCGGTCTCCGCCAGTTCACCCTCCGCGGGATCCCCTGTGCGTCGATCGACAGACTTGATCCGCGGAATGCGCAGTTCGCGTATTCCGTCGCCTTCATAGCGCCGCCCGGTCACGGTCTCCTCGTGCACGAAGGGAACGCCGTCCTCAAGGTCGGTACACTGCCGGGCCCACTGGCGGGACACCGGTGCCAGCGACACACTCTCCGCTGCGGCCGCCAGATATCCGCGTACGGCGTGCTCAGTCCACTGGATGAGGCCGGGGTGTGGTCGGCGCTTGGCGCCGTGCCGCCATTTCGACAACGCTTCTTCCAGCGAGACCTGATCGAACTCGATCAGGTCGAGAACTGCGTACAAGGGACTGAGGGCCGAGGTCTTGGACGTGCGACGGGATACGGGTCCATCGTCCACCCTGGACACTCCAGGGCGGACCTTCAGCGCAAGACGCTGAGCACACTTGCCACTTTTTGCCCCGATATCGGACGGGCGGATGCGCACCAGATTCCCGTCGCCGCCGACACCGCTCGGGACCTGCCAATCAGCCATGCCCTCCCCCTTCTCGAAATGCGAAACGATACCCGGGCACCCTATTTACCCCCGGAGCGCTCAATCAGATCGACCGACCATGCCATACTCTCTTTCCCTCGACAACAGAACTTCCGGAGGACGGATGGCATTCCACGGCTTGTTCATCGGAGTAGACAACTACCAGAAACCAGGATTACCGACACTGAAATTTGCCAAGCGGGACGCCACCGCGCTCCATGCACTGTTCTCGGACAACTACCAGGGGCGGACCAGCCTAGTTCTGGACAGCGACGCCACCAAGGACAGATTGCTGACAGAAATGCGACAGCTCGGACGCGACAGCCACCCGGACGACTTCGTCGTGATCACTTTTTCCGGCCACGGTACGCGCACCGCCGAGCTGGTCACCTACGACGCGGACAGGGCAAGGCCGGCTGAAACAGCCCTGCGTCTGGACGAGTTCACGGATCTGATCGACGCGATCCAAGCGAAGAGACTGCTGGTGGCACTGGACTGCTGCTTCTCGGGTTCGGCCCTTGCCAAAGTGCTGCCGGAGCCACAGGGCAGCTACACGAGCCGCTCCACACAGCCTTCCCCCCGGGATGTGCTGCATGAGATCACCGGTAGTGGTCGGCTCATTTTCACCGCAACCAGCAAGGACCAAGAAGCCCAGGAGAGCGCCGAGTTGCGTCACGGTCTGCTGAGCTACTACCTTATTCGTGCTCTCATGGGCGACAAGGGTCTGTCCAGTGAAGGCAAGATCCCGTTGACCAAGCTGACCGAATACCTCTTCACGAGCATCAGTTCCCATAGACTCGAACTGAAGAATGAATCCCAAGAGCCGCACTTCGGTGGTTGGGCAGCGAACATGAGCCTCCCCGTCCTGAGGCCCGGTCGGGGCTACCTCGAGGTCGATGACTTCTGGCAACCTCCGCGTATCACTCGCGCCTTGTCGAGTCTCGGCGCCTACGGAATCCACGAGGACGTCATCGCCGCTTGGCGCCGGAAGATCATCAAACTGAACCACCTGCAGGTCGACGCCGTCAACGAGGCGGTGCTTCTGGACGGAAACAACATTTTGGTGAGCGCGCCCACGTCCGCGGGGAAGACGATGATCGGCGAGATCGCCGCGATGCGTGCCGTGGCCCAGGGCCGAAAGGCCGTCTTCCTGCTGCCCACCCGTGCCCTTGTCAACGACCAGTACGAACGGTTCACGGACCTGTACGGCGCCGCGGGAGTCAGGACGATCCGAGCCACAGGCGAGTTGCGGGACGACATCTCCAAGCTTTTCAAGGGCGACTACCAGCTGGCGATTCTGACCTACGAGAAGTACATCGGCCTGCTCTCCGGACATCCCCACCTCCTGGACCGTGTCGGAGTCCTGGTGGTGGACGAGATCCACGCGTTGGGGTTGCCCGAGCGCGGGCCACGGTTGGAGATGCTGTTCACCTGGATGAAGATGCGCAAGCGCAGTGCACACGTGCCCCAGATCGTCGGTCTGTCCGCTGTACTCGGCGATGCCGACGGACTCGCCGAGTGGCTCGATGCCACGCTGGTCCGACGTGAGAAGCGGGAGACTGTCCTGGTGGAAGGCGTCATCGGAACGGACGGCCGATTCGTCTATCGGGCGGATACGGGAGACGACGGACAGGACGACGGAGAAGACCGGACCGAACAGCTTCTGCCGCACGCTGTCCCTTCCTTCGACCAGTTGCCGGTGGAGCTCACGGCACGACTGGTCGAGGAAGGCGATCAGGTCATCGTCTTCCGTGCCACCCGGAGTGACGTCCGTACCACCGCCCTGAGCCTCGCCCGACGCCTCGGCCTCCCACCGGCCGAAACCGTGATCAGCAAACTGCCCCAGGGGGATGACGGGCAGGTCAACGATCGGCTGCGCGAATGCCTGGCGAGAGGCGTCGCCTTCCACGTCTCCGACCTGAGCGACGAGGAGCGACGCCTGCTGGAGGAGTCGTTCAAGCAGCCCGGGAACGAGCTGCGGGTACTCGTCTCCACGACGACGCTCGCCCAGGGGGTCAACCTGCCGGCGGACTCCGTCGTGATCTGCGAGCTCGATCACCCCGGCGATGGCGAACGCAAGTACTCCGTGCCCGAGTACAAGAACATGGCGGGTCGCGCCGGGCGCAAAGGATTCACCGAACGAGGTCGCTCCTTCGTCCTGGCCGAGGGTCCCCTGGAGGCCCAGCGCATCCAACGGGAGTACGTTCTTGCCGCGCCCGGCCCGATCCGGTCCGCGCTGCCCGATTCGGCGACTGATCTGCGATCGTCAGTACTCTCTGCGTTCGCCGGCCCGGTCGCACAGCTGGGGCGGTTGAACGACGCCGGCATCGAGGAGTTCTTCGCCTGGACCTTCGCGGCCCACCAGCACCGGGCCGCCCCGTCGACGGCGCCCTTTCCGGGACCGGGCCTGAGCACGGCCCTAGCACAGTTGACAGAAAGCAAATTCCTGGAAAGGTCGGACTCCCGACTCTCTCTGACACCGTTGGGAGAGATCGTCATCCGAAGCGGTCTGGGTGTCGACTCGGTCGACGCCGTCGTCCAGGCACTACGAGCGGTACCTGCCGATGGCATCAACCGGATGACACTCATCTGCGCGGCTCATCTCACCGCGGAACTACATGACGTCCGCTTCGAGCATCGCGGCCCCATGGCGAGCGTCGAGCGTAAGTCCTTTGAATCCATGCTCAAGGAGCAGGGCGCGCACGAGGCTCTGGTCGCCCGGGTGCTGGGCGACCAGCACCGGAACGGCACTGGGCACGGTCGCGCCCGCAGTGCCCTCGCCTGCCTGATGTGGACGAAGGGCCTGCCGCTGTCGGGGATCGAGAAGGCGATCACCTTGAAGCAGCGCGTCACTGGGCGTACCGGCCCGATCCGCCAGGCGGCCCAGCGGACGGCGGACGTCATGGGCGCGGTCCTGGACATCGCGGCGCATGTGCATCCGACGGCAGATCTCGGCGACCTGCCGGACCTGCTGCCGGTCCAACTCGAACTGGGCATTCCCAAGGGGTTCGTGCCGCTTGCCCGGTACACGGAACGACGGATCCCACGCCCGGTGTATCTCAGACTTCTCAGCGGTGGGTTCGGGACCATCGACGCGATCGTCACCGCCGACCGCGCCCTTCTGTTGGCCGCGGTCGGCGATGACGACTCCTTGCTGCACACCCTGCTGAACGCGGCCGACGCTGCCCGGACCGAGGCCGACCAACCTGACCTCAGTGATCTGCTTCCGCTGCCGGAGGACTGATCAGCGAACGCTGTTCCTACTTTTCCGAGTGCACGGGCAAGTGCAGTCGGAAGGGTGCCAGCTCCCAGCCGAGACCGTACGAGCGGTTCGGTTCCAGGTCGGTGAACACAGCGCGGACCTCTCCCACCGCGTTGACTTCAACCGCACCGCGGCAGAGCGAGGTATCTCCGGCCTCCAGCGGGAGTACGTCGTCGAGACGCCATACCCGGTGTGGCGGGGGACATCCGTCGAAACGGACCGTGAGATCGAACCGCTCACACGGGAATCTGGGCGTGCACACGTAGTACGGTGCGAACGCCTTCCCGCCAGGCGCCGAGGTGCGGAACGTCAGTGCATGACTGTGCCCCGCGTCGAGCGCGTGAGGAAGTCGTACGCGAAGCCCCAGTCTGGTGGCCGACAGCCGGGCGAACCCGGACGACGTACCGCCTTGGAGCACGGCGATGTCAACGTCCCTGAGGTCGGCCGCGCGCGTCTCCATGCTCGTTGCCACGAAGGTGGACGAGTGGGAGATGTCCGTCAATCCGTCCCGGTGACTCACAATGCGTCGTTCCTCGATGACCTCAGTGCCTCGGAGGCCGAGGAGGACAAGCGTCTTCATGCTTCTGAGATGCCAAGGTGTTCCGGGGCGCGGGGGTGGTGGCGGCACCACTGCCGCCATTACCTCCTCGGCAAGGCGCTCGAACGCCTCGTCGACCCGCCGACGCGCCGTACGTGCATCACGGTCGAGTTCTACAGCGATCCTTCGCAGCCTGCGCTCGAATCGCTCGGTACCCGAGCCATCGAGGGCGAGGGCAACCCTGCTGTAGAAGGACAGATCGAAGGGAAGCGCGCAGGTCCACTTCAGCAGAGACGATTTGATCTTCTCACGCTGTCTGGCCGGATCATCCTCGGCGGCCACGCCCGCGACGTACCGCAGTCCACTACCGGCACGCGCCAGCGCATGGGGGTCCTCCATACCGAATCCTCTACGAAGGTTCTTGAGTTCCGAAAGAATCTCCGCCGCGCTGAATTCCATCTTGCACCCTCACCTTTCCGCACCAGCTCCCTAATTCCGCATCGACATAGCAGGCCACGCCATACGTACCCGCGCTTCCCCCACCATGACGGGCGACAGCGGAGAAAGGACCTCATCGGCATGCGCCCATTGCTCAGCCGCTTCGGCATGCCGTCCGGACGCGGCGTGGACATTACCCAGTCCGACCAGCGCCCGGGCCCTCTCATAGCAGCTCCCGAATCGCTCGGCCTGGATAGCGGCAAGGTCGTAGTGGAAGGCAGCGCCCTGATATTCGCCAGCCCTGAAGTGCGCCCAGGCGATGCAATTGGTCGACATCACTACATCCAACCGGAGATCCAGAGTGCGAAATACTTCGCGAGCCTGCTTCGCGTGGTGAAGCGCATCCAGGTACAGACCGAGCTGCGACTCCGTGAGCGCGATACCACGGAGCGTGATGGCCGCTTTCCTGTCGTCTCCCATGCGCCGGTAATGGCTCAGCGCCACACGCAAGCCGCACAGCGCATTCTCGGGTTCTCCTCGGTAAAGATCCGCCCACGCCAGGTTGCACAAAGCATCGACGATGCCACGCTCGTCATTCAGCTCCCGGAAGATCTCCAGGGCCTCTTGATGCCTCTCGACAGCAGCAGCCAGATCCCCTCGGTCCACGTATCCGATTCCTAGGTTGCTGAGCGACATTGCCAACCCCTGTCGATGTCGCGACACGCGGGCCGCGTCAACCGCGACCAGATGGGTCTCGATCCAGGGATCCCACAATTTATTGAGAAAGAAGTACTCCCGTAGCGCAAACGCCAACTGCCAGCACCGACTGTGCAACCCCCGCTCGGCAGCCAGATGACACATCCCCACCAGACCGACCCACTCCACGGCGATCCAGTCAAGCGCGGACTGACGGTCGGCGAACTTCTGATGGTCCGCAGGTTTCGCCGCAGAATGGGCCATTCGATAGCGATGGGGGGTGAGAAGCGCGTTGCTCTCCCCGATCCACAGCAACGCGTGATCGAGCAGCCGTTGCACGGAAACGTCCTGGGCCTGCTGCGGCACGCCGGGAAGAACGAAGCTGCGGGCGAAATCACGGACGAGGTCGTGGAGGGTGATCCGATCGACCGCGACATACGTCACCAGATGCGCGTCACCCAGTCGATCCATCAGGCTCCGCGCCAGCAGCGGATCGACACCCGCGAGAGCGGCTACGCTCCCGACGGACACCTCGGGCCCCGGATACAAGGCCAGCAGGGCGAACAGACGCCGCTGCTCACCAGTGAGCGCACGACAGGAAACCGCCAAGGCCGCTGCGACACTGCGCTCACCGTCGTCGAGCACGCCCAGCCTGGACTTCTCGTCGGCGAGCAGTGCCTCAAGGTCCCTGGGAGTCCAGGCCGAGTTGCCCCGGAACCTGGCCGCCGCGATACGGATCGCCAGTGGCAGCCCGCCGCAATGCGCCACAATACGAGTCACGGTGTCGTGGTCCGCGTGATCAGCACGATGACCGCCGGCGGAACGGAAGAGCGCGATTCCCTCTTCCGCCGCAAGCGCATCCATTGACAGATACATCGCATCATCGAGGGCGTGAAGCCGGCTCCGGCTGGTGATAATCACCCTGCACTTCTGTTCCGCCGGGAGCAACGGAATAACCTGTGCAGCACTGCGAACATTGTCGAAGAAGATCAGCATGCGCTTTCCCCGCAGAGCACTCCGGTACAGATTTGCCCGGGCATCGACACTCGAAGGAATACGCTCGCCCGCAACTCCGAGCATTCTGAGCAACGCATCGAGTGCAGCGTGGGGTGTGATTTCTCTCCCGCCCGGAGTGCCCCCACCGAGGTTAAGAAACAGACATCCGTCGGAAAATGACTCCGCCGCATTCCAGATTCCGCGCAACGCCAGGGAAGTCTTGCCCACTCCCGCCATACCGCTAATCAGGCACACGTTCTCGCCAGTATCTTCATTGACGAACGAAGAAATATCATCAAGCTCCTTCGACCGCCCGATGAAATGACCCGTCACCGGCGGCAGCCCATTGAACCCGAAAGCAGTCGGTAAAGTCGACTCCTCATTCCGCTTATTGGGTGCCAACTCGGCCAACTCTCCACCGGCTCCCAACTCCCTGTCACACGCTTGGGCAAGACCAAGACTTCCAGCGGACCTGCCGGTCTCCACCTTGCTCAGGTATCCCTTGCTGTAGTGGACACGCCGAGCCATTTCAGAGATCGAAATCCGAGCTTCCCTGCGCCTGCGCCGGAGCGCAGTACCGAAATTGATCGGATCATCCATCACGGGAATTTCAGCCTTTCTCTCAACACTTGAGGGCGCATTTTCCGATTTCAAAGGACAGGACGATCACCGCGACGATGAGTGTGCATGAAAAACTCCCCTCACAACCGAATAGATCGAACGGAAAGTCGAGAACACCCACGCCCCCGACGCAGAACCCAGCATCCCGGCATCCAGCCGCCAGCGGAATAGGTTTCCTGTTTCTTGCGACGACAGGAAACAGCCAAAGCGCTATAAATTAGGGAATTGTGCAGAAAATGCCACAGATTGCCCGATCCTGGAGGCGGGCGGTCCACTTCGTCGCGCCCGGCAGGAGGCCCGCACCGTAGCGAAGCCAGGTCCATGGAGGCGCAGCGTGATGCCTTGGCGCAGATTGGCGCAGAGAGCCCCTGCATGATGTGCCGGTCCTGAACGCTGTCCGCAGGATGATTTGCCCGGTATCACCTTTGACCGGAACGGCCAAACCGTCGAAACTCGGCACCGGAAGCCGCAACGACCTTTGAGTACAACGCCCCCCCACCTACATCAGTGTCCCGGCCACCAGCGAGCGCACCCTTGGACAGCCGCTCCCCCGCCCCGGCAAGGTCCCGTCGTCAACACAGACCGCCGGAGGCCGCCTGGCCCGGGCGGCGCCCCTCGCCGAGCGGGATGGCGACCGACGCGACGCCGCTGTCAGGACGTCGCTTTCTGGGTGCCGACCGGCACCCGCTTCAACGCCGTCGCTGCCCTCGAGCCCTTACCTCGGTCGCCAAACCGCAGATCAGACCGGCCACGGTGACCTCCGCCGATTTCCCTTTGTATGCCTGGAGACAGGTCGAGTGAACTACCGACACCGTAAATTGCAGGTCAGACCGTCTTCTTCACCGGCTCCAGGATGGCCACGCACTCCACGTGGTGGGTCATTGGGAAGAGGTCGAAGGCTCGGAGTTTGCGGGGCTTGTAGCCCGCCTCTCGGAAGTAGGCCAGGTCTCGGGACAGGGCTGCCGGGTCGCAGGCCACGTAGGCGATGCGGCGGGCGCCGAGGGTGGCGAGGTGTTTGACCACCTGTTTGCCGGCGCCCGCGCGTGGGGGGTCCAGGACGATCAGGTTCGTCTCCGTGATGTGCGTGCGCGGCAGGACCTGGTCGACCTTGCCCTGTTCGATCCGGACCCGGGGCAGGTCCTGGAGGTTGTGGCGCGCGTCCTCCACCGCTCGTTTGCCCGACTCGATGCCCAGCACCGCGCCGGTCTCGCCCACCCGTTCCGCGATGGCGCCCGCGAACAGGCCCACCCCGCAGTACAGGTCGAGCGCCGTGTCGCCCTTCCTCGGCATCAGGCCCTGCATCACGGCCTCCACCAGCAGCTGGGGTGCCTCGGGGTGGATCTGCCAGAAGCCGCCCATGCCGACGCGGTACGTACGGCCGTCCGCCCGCTCGCGGACGAACGCGCGGCCGTGCACCCGGTGCACTCCCCCGTCGTGCTCCTCGACCCGCAGCACCGACACCGGCTTGTCCAGTTCCACCAGCGGCAGCCTCCCGCCCGGCCTCGGCGCCAGGACGACCTGGCGGTCGCCGGAGCCCGACGCGCCGATCGCCTCGACCGTGGCGATCTGCGGCCAACCGCGCTTCTCCACGCCCAGTTCGCTGACCGCCTCCGAGGCGATCATGCAGTGGTCGACCGGCTCGATGTCGTGCGAGCGGTGCTTGCGCAGGCCCGCCCTGCCGTCCTCGTCCACCGCGTACTGCACCCGCGAACGCCACGCCGGCACCTCGCCCGCCGGCAGTTTGTCGCCGGGCGCGGGCATAACGGTCCCGTCCCAGCCGGCCTCCTCGGGCGTCAGGCCCGCGAGCCGCTGGAGCTGTTCGGTGATGACCTCGCCCTTGAGCCGCCGCTGCGCGCCCGGCTTGGCGTGCTGCCAGTCGCAGCCACCGCACCGGCCGGGGCCCGCGTACGGACACGGCGCCTCGACCCGGTCCTTGGACGCGTCGAGGATCTCCACCGCGTCGGCACGCAGGAAGCGCGAGTCCGCCTCGCCCTCCGTCACGCGTACCCGGACCTTCTCGCCGGGCAGCGCGTGCCGTACGAACAGCACTCGGCCCTCGTCGGTACGGGCCACACAGTGGCCGCCGTGCGCGACAGGGCCGACCTCGACCTCGTACTCCTCCCCCACCAGCGACGCCTGCTCGGAAGAAGGCTGCGGTTCTGTCTGCATGAGGGAGTGGCTCCAAGTTCAAGGGGAGATCAGGGGGGAGGGGGGAAGGACGTGAGGGGGAGACACGCCCGTGCTCCTGCTCAGCCCACCAGTGTACGGGCGCCCCGTCCCGCCGCCCGCCACCCCGGAAACCCTCAGCCCTTGTTCGTCGGCTCCTTCGGCCGCTCGTCCACCGGGCCCCGCCGCACCGCCCCCGGTGCCTGGTACACCGCCCTCTTCTTCGCGCGCTTCTTCGCCCGCTCCGAGGACTCCAGCTGGTACGGCACCGAGGTCACCATCACCCCCGGCGTGAAGAGCAGCCGGCCCTTGAGGCGCAGCGCGCTCTGGTTGTGCAGCAGGTGCTCGTACCACCGGCCCACCACGTACTCGGGGATGTAGATGCTGACCGCGTCCCGCGGGTTCTCGGTGCGCAGGCCGCGTACGTACTCGATCACCGGGCGGGTGATCTCGCGGTACGGGGAGTCCAGGATCTTCAGCGGTACGTTGATGCCGCGCCGCTCCCACTCCTCCCGCAGCACCTTCGTCTCCGCCGGGTCGACGCTGATGGACAGCGCCTCCAGGGTGTCGGAGCGCATCAGCTTCGCGTATCCGAGGGCGCGCAGCGTCGGCTTGTGGAGTTTGGAGACGAGGACGATCGAGTGCACGCGCGACGGCCTGACGCTGTCGTCGGACGGGCCCTCCGCCGCCGCGATCTCCTCGGCGACCCGGTCGTAGTGCCTCCGGATCGCGGTCATCACGGCGAAGAAGATCACCATGCCGAGCAGCGCGACCCAGGCGCCGTGGGTGAACTTGGTCGCCAGGACCACCACGAGCACCAGGCCCGTGAAGAACGCCCCGAAGGCGTTGATGGCCCGGGAGCGGACCATGTGGCGGCGCTTCGCCACGTTCTTCTCGGTCCTGAGGTGGCGGTTCCAGTGCCGGACCATGCCGGTCTGGCTGAGGGTGAAGGAGACGAAGACCCCGACGATGTAGAGCTGGATCAGCCGCGTCGAGTCCGCGCCGTAGATCCAGACGAGCAGCGCCGCCGCGCCGGCCAGCAGGACGATGCCGTTCGAGAACGCGAGGCGGTCGCCGCGGGTGTGCAGCTGGCGGGGCAGGTAGCGGTCCTGGGCGAGGATCGAGCCGAGGAGCGGGAAGCCGTTGTACGCGGTGTTCGCGGCCAGGAACAGCACCAGCGCCGTGGCCGCCGCGAGCACCACGAACAAGAACGTTCCGTCGCCGAAGACCGCGGCCGCCACCTGGGAGATCACCGGGTTCTGGACGTACCCCTGGCCGACCGGGACGCCGCTGCTCCGCAGCAGGTCCGTCTCCGGGAACTCCGCCATCTTCACGTGCGTGGCCATGGCCAGCCCGATGATGCCGCAGAACATGGTCACGGCCAGGCCGCCCATCAGGGCGAGGGTCGTGGCGGCGTTCTTGCTCTTGGGCTTGCGGAACGCCGGGACGCCGTTGCTGATCGCCTCCACGCCCGTGAGCGCGGCACATCCGGAGGAGAAGGCGCGCAGGAGCAGGAAGACCAGCGCGAAGCCGGCCAGCCCCTGGTGCTCCGCCTTGATCTTGAAGTCGCTGGTCGGCGAGTGCATGGTCTCGTTGAGGACCAGACCGCGGAACGCGCCCCAGAGGATCATGAGGAAGACGCCGCCGACGAAGACGTACGTCGGGATCGCGAAGAGCTTGCCCGACTCCCGTACCCCGCGCAGGTTCATCATCGTCAGCAGGATGATGATCCCGACGGCGCACGCGACCTTGTTCTCGATGACGAAGGGGATCGCCGAGCCGAGGTTCTCGACCCCGGACGAGATGGACACGGCCACGGTCAGGATGTAGTCGACCAGCAGCGCGCTGGCGACGGTGAGGCCGGCCTTCGGCCCGAGGTTGGTGTTGGCGACCTCGTAGTCGCCGCCCCCGCTCGGGTACGCGTGCACGTTCTGCCGGTACGAGGCGACGACCGTGAACATCAGGACCACGACGGCGGCGGCGATCCACGGGCTGAAGTGGTACGCCGACACACCCGCGACGGACAGGACCAGGAGGACTTCTCCCGGCGCGTACGCCACCGAGGACAACGGGTCGGAGGCGAAGACGGGCAGGGCGATGCGTTTGGGGAGGAGGGTCTCTCCCAGCCTGTCGCTACGCAGCGCCCGCCCGATGAGAATCCGTTTGGGCACGTCGGTCAGTTTGGACACGCAAAGGATCGTATGCGTTCGAACGATGAGCTGTGCAGGCAGCACCGCCTACTGAGATGGCGGCAACGGCGGCGTTGCCGCATAAGCTCAGGTGCAGGGGACACGGTATACGGTGTCCCGCCGGTGGCGCGTATGCCGAGAAGGAAGAGTGAACAGGGTGTTTTCGCAGGTCAGCGAGATGACCAGGACTGCGGGGTAAGCGCACGTGCACATCGTCATCATGGGATGCGGCCGGGTCGGAGCCGCACTCGCGCAGACCCTGGAGCAGCAGGGGCACACGGTCGCCGTGATCGACCAGGACCCCACGGCCTTCCGTCGGCTCGGCTCCGGTTTCGGTGGCCGCCGGGTCAGCGGCGTCGGATTCGACCAGGACACCCTGCGGGAAGCGGGGATCGAGGATGCCGGCGCCTTCGCGGCGGTCAGCAGCGGCGACAACTCGAACATCATCGCGGCGCGCGTCGCCCGGGAGATGTTCGGCATCGAGAACGTCGCGGCCCGCATCTACGACCCCCGCCGCGCCGAGGTCTACCAGCGCCTGGGCATCCCCACCGTGGCGACGGTCCGCTGGACCGCCGACCAGATGCTGCGGCGGCTGCTGCCGTCCGGCGCGGAGCCGCTGTGGCGGGATCCGAGCGGCGGGGTGCAGCTCGCCGAGGTGCACACGTCGGCGCACTGGATCGGGCACAAGATCAGCACGCTCCAGGAGGAGACGGGCGTCCGCGTGGCGTTCCTCACGAGGCTGGGCGAGGCCATGCTGCCGACGTCGCAGACGGTGCTCCAGGAGGGCGACCTCGTCCACGTGATGATGCGTACGGACGAGATCGAGAAGGTCGAGGCGTCATTCGCCGAGGGCCCGGACGAAGGCGGGAACTGATGCGCGTCGCGATTGCCGGGGCCGGGGCGGTGGGCCGTTCCATCGCCGGCGAGCTGCTGGAGAACGGTCACGAGATCCTGCTGATCGACAAGGCACCGACCGCCATCTCGGTGGAGCGGGTGCCGTTGGCGGAGTGGCTGCTGGCCGACGCCTGTGAGATCACCTCGCTGGACGAGGCCGCGCTGCAACGCTGCAACGTGGTGATCGCCGCGACGGGCGACGACAAGGTGAATCTGGTCGTCTCGCTGCTCGCCAAGACCGAGTACGGGGTGCCGCGGGTGGTGGCCCGGGTCAACAACCCGAAGAACGAGTGGCTCTTCAACGAGTCCTGGGGCGTCGATGTCGCGGTCTCCACGCCCCGTCTGATGTCGGCGCTGGTGGAGGAGGCGGTGAGCGTCGGCGATCTCGTACGGCTGCTGCGTTTCAGCCACGGGGACGCGAACCTGGTCGAGCTGACGCTGCCGCCGGAGTCCGCGGTGACGGGCACGCAGGTCGGGGACGTGGTCTGGCCCGAGGACACCTCGCTGGTGACGATCATCCGCGGGACGCGTGTGCTGACGCCGAATCCGGAGGAGACGCTGGAGGCGGGCGACGAGCTGCTGTTCGTGGCGGCGCAGGCGCGTGAGGAGCAGCTGGAGGACCTGCTGTCGGTGCTCCGCGAGGAGACGGACTGACCGGCGGGTCAAAAGAAGTCAAGAAAAGAGAAAAACGGCTTCGGGCGCCGGACCAGTCGTGGTCCGGCGCCCGAAGCGTCTCCGGTACGTCAATCCCGTACGGAGCGGGCCCTACGCCTCGCGGCGGTGGCTCACCGGGCCGTCCGACGTCCCCGCGGCGGCGGCCTTGCGGGCCTTCTCGGCCTCCTCCTCCGCCTCCATCTCCGCGAACACGTCGATGGGCGGCGGCGCCTTCGCCAGGAAGACCCAGGTCAGCCAGACCGCCAGCAGGAACGGCGGGATCTTGAGCGCGACCAGGACCCAGCCGAGCTGCGCCGTGTCCGCCCACCAGTACAGCGGGAAGAGGATCGCGCACTTGGCGAGGAGGATCAGGCCCCACGCCCAGCTGGCCTTCGCGTAGGCCTTCTTGCGGCCGGGGTTACGGGTGCGCCAGGACAGGTTCTCCTTGAAGACCGGGCCCAGGATCAGCCCGATCAGCGGCACTCCGGCGGCGGCGGTCGCCAGGTAGGCGACGGCCAGGCCCAGCGTGTAGAGCATGCCGGGCAGGTAGAAGTCCTTGGCGTTGCCGGTCATCATCGCGAAGACGACACCGAAGGCGACCCCGAAGACCCCGCTGAACGCGTGCTTCACCGTGTCGCGGCGCACCAGCCGGACGACGAGGAGCACCAGCGAGACCCCCACGGCGGCGATGGCCGACGTGTGCAGGTCCTTGTTGATCGTGAAGATCGTGACGAAGAGCAGTCCGGGGAGGACCGTCTCCACCATGCCGCGCAGGCCGCCGAAGGCCTCGAAAAGCGCCGCTTCTGTGACGGCCTTCGCGTCGGCCGCCTGCTGGTCCGCCGTGGCGGGAGAGGCGGGTGGGGCTGTCGAGGCGGCGGGCTTGTCGAGTGACGTCACCGGCTACTCCTGTCCGAGCGGTCGGATTTCGTATTTGGGATTGAACAGCACCCGGCGGCCGTGGCTCATGGAGATCCGGCCGGAGGCGATCAGCTTGCGGCCCGGCTCTATGCCCACGATGGAGCGCCGGCCCAGCCACACGACGTCCAGCGGCGCGGTGCCGTCGAACAGCTCCGCCTCCAGAGCGGGGACTCCCGCCCGTGGACGGAGGGTGACCGTCCGCAACGTACCAGCCACCCGGACGATCTGGCGGTCGCTGCACTCGGAGATCCGCGTGCAGCCCGACGCCTGCGTGTCCTCCCGCAGCTCCTCGGACTCCAGATCCTCCTGGGAGCTGGACAGCCGTTCGAGCATGCGGCGGAAGCGGCCGCCCGGCTTCTCAGCACTCATACCTTGAGGGTACCGGGCCCCGGGCTCCGCGTTCGCGGGTCCCGCGCCAGGTTTTCGAACCCGGTTTCGAGCCGCGACACGCCCGCCGCCCGGCCCGCGCTCGCATCACCGTTCGAAGCGGTAGCCCATGCCCGGCTCGGTGACGAAGTGGCGCGGGTGCGAGGGATCCGCCTCCAGCTTCCGGCGCAGCTGGGCCATGTAGACCCGCAGATAGTTGGTCTCCGTGCCGTACGAGGGCCCCCAGACCTCCTGGAGGAGCTGTTTCTGGCTCACGAGCCGGCCCGTGTTCCGTACGAGGACCTCCAGCAGGTGCCATTCGGTGGGCGTGAGCCGTACGTCCCGTCCCTCGCGGTGGACCTTCTTCGCGGCCAGGTCGACGGTGAAGCCCTCCGTCTCGACCAGCGCCACCCCCTCGTCGCCGTCCCCGCCGACCGGTTCCGCCCGCCGGACGGCGGCGCGCAGCCGGGCCAGCAGCTCGTCCATGCCGAAGGGCTTGGTGACGTAGTCGTCGGCGCCCGCGTCGAGCGCCTCGACCTTCTCGTCCGAGGTGTGGCGGGCGGAGAGCACCAGGATCGGGACACGGGTCCAGCCGCGCAGGCCCTTGATCACCTCGACGCCGTCCATGTCCGGCAGCCCGAGGTCGAGGACGACGACGTCGGGGTGGCGGGCGGCGGCGAGTTCGAGCGCGCCGGCGCCGTCGGCCGCCGCGTCCACCTCGTACTTGCGCGCCTTGAGGTTGATCACGAGGGCGCGCACGATCTGCGGCTCGTCGTCGACCACGAGCACCCGGGTCATAGGGGTCTGCCTTTCTGCGGGCCCGGTCATGAGCTGACGCGGGCGGGTTGTCCCGAGGGGGCCGGCGCGGGTCCGGGGGCCGCTCGGAGCGTGAGGACCATGGTCATGCCGCCGCCGGGGGTGTCCTCGGCGGCGAGGGTGCCGCCCATGGCCTCGGCGAAGCCGCGGGCGACCGCGAGTCCGAGGCCGACCCCGGCGCCGCGCGGGGCGTCGCCATGGCGCTGGAAGGGTTCAAAGATCCGGTCCTTGGCATCGTCGGGGACACCGGGGCCGCTGTCCACGACGCGCACCTCGACGCGGGAGCCGAGGGTGCTCGCCGCGACGGTGACGGGCTGTCCGTACGGGCTGTACTTGACGGCGTTCTCCACGATGTTGGCGACCGCCCGCTCCAGGAGGCCGGGGTCGACGGCGACCATGGGCAGCGATTCGGGGACGTCCAGGACGACGCTGCCGTCGGGGACCCCGCCCAGCGCCATCGGGACGACCTCGTCGAGGTCTATCTCGCGGATCAGAGGGGTGACGGTTCCGGTCTGGAGCCGGGACATGTCCAGCAGGTTCCCCACCAGGTGATCCAGCCGGTCGGCGCCGTTCTCGATGCCCTCCAGCAGTTCGGCCCGGTCCTCCTCGGACCACTCCACGTCGTCGGAGCGCAGGGAGGTGACCGACGCCTTGATCCCCGCCAGGGGGGTACGGAGGTCGTGGCTGACCGCCGCCAGCAGCGCCGTACGGATGCGGTTGCCCTCCGCCAGGGCCCGCGCGTGCTCCGCCTCCCCCACGAGCCGCTGCCGGTCCAGGACGACCGCCGCCTGGGCGGCGAAGGCGGCCAGCACCCGCCGGTCCTCGGCCGGCAGCATCCGCCCCGAGAGCGCCAGCGCCATGTGGTCCCCCACCGGCATGTCCACGTCGGCGGCCTCGGGGCGGTCCACGGGAGCCGGACCGACGCTGCCCGCGCGGGTCCAGGGCTCGACGTCGCCGCCGCGCTCCAGGAGGGCGACCGACTCCATGGCGAAGGTCTCCCGTACCCGCTCCAGCAGGGCGTCCAGGGTGGTCTCCCCGCGCAGGACACTGCCCGCGAGGAACGACAGGATCTCCGACTCCGCCCGCAACCGGGCGGCCTGGTGCGTACGGCGGGCCGCCAGGTCCACCACCGACGCGACGGCCACGGCGACCGCGAAGAAGATCGTGATGGCCACGAGGTTCTTGGGGTCCTGGATGGTGAGGGTGTGGGTGGGCGGGGTGAAGTAGAAGTTCAGCAGCAGGGTGCTCACGGCGGCGGAGGCGAGGGCCGGCCGCAGGCCGCCGAGCAGCGCGGACAGCACGGTCAGGAAGAGGAAGAGCAGGACGTCGTTGGCGAGTCCGAGCGTGTCGTTCAGGGCCGTGAGCAGCAGGGAGAGCAGGACGGGCGCGACCACCCCGACCAGCCAGCCCCAGATGATCCGCTGGCGTCCGAGGCGGGCCCCGCGCGCCACCGGCAGCCCGCGCCCCTTGGCCACCTCTTCGTGCGTGACGATGTGGACGTCGAGGTCGGGCCCCGACTCCCGGGCGACGGTCGTGCCGACGCCGGGGCCGAACACGTACTGCCAGGTCTTGCGGCGGCTGGAGCCCAGCACGATCTGGGTGGCGTTGACGCCCCGGGCGAATTCGAGCAGCGCGGAGGGGATGTCGTCGCCGATGACGTGGTGGAAGGTGCCGCCGAGGTCTTCCACCAGGGTGCGCTGGACGGTCAGTTCCTTGGGCGACACGGCGGTGAGGCCGTCGCTGCGCGCTATGTAGACGGCGAGCACCTCGCCGCCCGCGCCCTTCTCGGCGAGGCGGGCCGCGCGGCGGATGAGCGTACGGCCCTCGGGTCCGCCGGTCACGCCGACGACGATGCGTTCGCGGGCCTGCCAGGTGGAGCGGATGTTGTGCTCGCCCCGGTACTCCTGGAGGTATTCGTCCACCCGGTCCGCCACCCAGAGCAGCGCCAGCTCACGCAGCGCGGTCAGGTTCCCCGGCCGGAAGTAGTGGGAGAGGGCCGCGTCGACCTTGTCGGGTTTGTACACGTTGCCGTGGGCCATGCGGCGGCGCAGGGCCTGCGGGGACATGTCGACCAGCTCGATCTGGTCCGCCCGCCGCACCACCTCGTCCGGTACGGTCTCCCGCTGCCGTACGCCCGTTATGGACTCGACCACGTCACCGAGTGATTCCAGGTGCTGGATGTTGACGGTGGAGACGACGTCGATACCGGCCCTGAGCAGGTCCTCGATGTCCTGCCAGCGTTTTTCGTTGCGGGAGCCGGGGACGTTCGTGTGGGCCATCTCGTCCACGAGCGCGACGGAGGGGTGCCGGGCCAGGACGGCGTCCACGTCCATCTCGGTGAAGAGCGTCCCCCGGTACTCCAGCTCCCGGCGCGGGACCTCTTCGAGGCCGTGCAGCATGACTTCCGTACGGGACCGGCCGTGGTGCTCGACGAAGCCGACGACGCAGTCCGTACCACGCTCGACCCGGCGGTGGGCCTCGGAGAGCATCGCGTACGTCTTGCCGACCCCGGGCGCCGCACCCAGATAGATCCTCAGCTTGCCGCGTCCCATGGCCCCATTGTCGTCTTCCGTACGCTCCGGCGCGTCCGGCCCGTGGTGGTCGCCGCGGGCCGGACGGCCGTGAGGATGTCCTGGCGCGGTCAGCCGGCCAGTTCCTTCAGGGCGGTGTTGAGGGCGAGGACGTTCACCGTGGGCTCGCCGATGAAGCCGAGCGCGCGCCCGTCGGTGTGGTCCGCGACCAGCCGGCCGACCTGTGCGGCGGTGAGGTGGTTGCGCTCCGCCACCCGGTTCACCTGGAGCCTGGCGTAAGCCGGTGAGATGTCCGGGTCGAGGCCCGAGCCGGAGGAGGTCACCGCGTCGGGCGGCACCTCGGAGGGCTTGACCGGGTGGCCGGGGACGGAGTTGTCCTTCACCACGGCGGCCTTGGCGTCCTTGACCCACTGGATCAGCTCTTCATTGTCGCCGGAGCGGTTGGTCGCCCCGGACAGGATCAGCTTGTACTGGGTGTTGACCGAGTTGGCGCCCAGGCCGTTGGAGGGGCGCGGCTGGAACCACCTGAGGTCCGGCGCGGGGGTCTCCTGGCCCTTCTTCAGCGGCAGGTCGTAGCGCTGGCCGATGAGCGAGGAGCCGACGACCCGGCCGTCCGAGGTCACCTCGGAGCCGTTCGCCCGGTGGGGGAAGAGGCCCTGGGCGACGCCGGTGACGGCCAGCGGGTAGAGCACCCCGCACAGGACGGTGAGGACGAGGAGGGCGCGCAGGGCGGCCCCGAGGAGCCGTGCGCCGCCGCTTGCGGAGCTGTTCATGAGAGACATGCCGTTCACCCGATGCCGGGGATGAGGGAGAGGAGCAGGTCGATGATCTTGATCCCGACGAACGGGGCGATCAGCCCGCCGAGGCCGTAGATCCCCAGGTTTCTCCTGAGCATCCGGTCGGCGCTCGTCGGCCGGTAGCGCACGCCCCGCAGGGCGAGCGGCACCAGCGCCACGATGACCAGCGCGTTGAAGACGACGGCGGAGAGGATCGCGGACTCGGGCGAGGACAGGTCCATGACGTTGAGCCGGTCCAGGCTGGGGTAGGCGACCGCGAACATCGCGGGGATGATCGCGAAGTACTTCGCGACGTCGTTGGCGATGGAGAAGGTCGTGAGCGCGCCGCGCGTGATGAGCAGCTGCTTGCCGATCTCCACGATCTCGATGAGCTTGGTGGGGTTGGAGTCCAGGTCCACCATGTTCCCGGCCTCCTTGGCGGCCGAGGTGCCGGTGTTCATGGCCACCCCCACGTCGGCCTGCGCCAGCGCCGGGGCGTCGTTCGTGCCGTCGCCGGTCATGGCGACGAGCTTGCCGCCGGCCTGTTCCCGCTTGATGAGGGCCATCTTGTCCTCGGGGGTGGCCTCGGCGAGGAAGTCGTCGACACCCGCCTCCTCGGCGATGGCCCGTGCGGTCAGCGGGTTGTCGCCCGTGATCATGACGGTTTTGATGCCCATGCGGCGCAGCTCGGCGAATCGTTCCCGCATGCCCTCCTTGACGACGTCCTTGAGGTGGATCACCCCGAGGACCCGGGGGCCCGCGGCGTCCGCCACGGCGACCAGCAGCGGGGTGCCGCCGGCCGTGGAGATCCGCTCGGTGAGCGTCCTGGCCTCGGCGGAGGCGCGGCCGCCGCTCTGCTCGACCCAGGCGACGACGGAGCCGGTGGCTCCCTTGCGGATACGGCGGGTGGCGCCGTGCTCCGTGAGGTCGACGCCCGACATCCGGGTCTGGGCGGTGAAGGCGACCCACTCGGCGCCGGCCAGCTCGCCCCGGCCGCGCTCGCGGAGCCCGTACCGCTCCTTGGCGAGGACCACCACGGACCGGCCCTCGGGGGTCTCGTCGGCCAGCGAGGAGAGCTGGGCGGCGTCCGCGAGTTCGGCGGCCGTCACTCCGGCGACCGGGACGAACTCGGCGGCCTGCCGGTTGCCGAGGGTGATGGTGCCGGTCTTGTCCAGCAGGAGTGTGGAGACGTCCCCCGCGGCCTCGACGGCCCGGCCCGACATGGCGAGCACGTTGCGCTGCACCAGCCGGTCCATGCCCGCGATGCCGATCGCCGAGAGCAGGGCGCCGATGGTGGTCGGGATGAGGCAGACCAGCAGGGCCGTCAGCACGATCAGGGACTGGCCGGCGCCCGCGTAGACGGCGAACGGCTGGAGGGTGACGACGGCGATCAGGAAGACGATCGTGAGGGACGCGAGCAGGATGTTCAGCGCGATCTCATTGGGCGTCTTCTGCCGGGCCGCGCCCTCGACCAGCTTGATCATGCGGTCGATGAAGGTCTCGCCGGGCTTGGTCGTGATCGTGATGACGACCCGGTCGGAGAGGACCTTCGTACCGCCGGTGACGGCCGAGCGGTCGCCCCCGGACTCGCGGATGACGGGCGCGGACTCACCGGTGATGGCGGACTCGTCCACGGAGGCGACCCCCGCGACGACGTCCCCGTCCCCGGGGATGATGTCCCCGGCCTCGCAGACGACCAGGTCACCGATGCGCAGCTCGGTGCCGGGCACCCGCTCCTCGGCGGGGCTCGCGGGGTTCCTCTCCACAAGCCTGCGGGCGACGGTCTCGGTCTTGGCCCGGCGCAGGGTGTCCGCCTGCGCCTTGCCGCGCCCCTCGGCGACGGCCTCCGCCAGGTTGGCGAAGATCGTGGTCAGCCAGAGCCAGGCGGCGATGGCCCAGCCGAACCAGTCCCCCGGGTCGGTGAGGGCCAGGACGGTGGTGAGGACGGAGCCGGCCTCGACCACGAACATCACGGGCGACTTGACCATCACCCTTGGGTCGAGCTTGCGCACCGCCTCGGGGAAGGACGTGATCAGCTGCTTGGGATCGAACAGACCCCCGCCGACGCGGCCGTCCCCCGGGCCGTGGCCGCCGGGTATGTCGCTGTGCGGCGCACGGGTCGGAGTGGCAGTGGACATCGGATCCTCGTGCTCGGGACGGGCGCTCATGACCCCAGCCCCTCGGCCAGCGGGCCCAGGGCCAGCGCCGGGAAGTAGGTCAGAGCGGTGACGATCAGGATCGTGCCGACGAGCAGCCCGACGAAGAGCGGCTTGTGGGTACGGAGGGTGCCCAGCGTCTCGGGCACCGGTTTCTGTTCGGCGAGCGAACCGGCCAGGGCGAGGATGAACACCATGGGGAGGAAGCGGCCGAGCAGCATGACGATGCCGAGGGTGGTGTTGAACCACTGGGTGTCGGCGTTGAGCCCGGCGAACGCCGAGCCGTTGTTGTTGGCCGCCGAGGTGTACGCGTACAGGATCTCGGAGAAGCCGTGCGCGCCGGAGTTGGTCATGGAGTGGCCCGGGGTGGGCAGGGCCATGGCCGCGGCGGTGAAGCCCAGGACCAGCGCCGGGGTGATCAGGATGTAGAGCGCGGCGAACTTGATCTCGCGGGTGCCGATCTTCTTGCCCAGGTACTCGGGGGTCCTGCCGACCATCAGCCCGGCGAGGAACACCGCGATGAGCGCCATGATCAGGATCCCGTAGAGGCCGGAGCCGACCCCGCCCGGCGCCACCTCGCCCAGTTGCATGCCGAGCAGGGCGATGCCGCCGCCGTAGCCGGTGAACGAGGAGAGGAAGGCGTTGACCGCGCCGGTGGAGGTGAGGGTGGTGGCCACCGCGAAGATTGACGAGCCGCCGACCCCGAAGCGGGTCTCCTTGCCCTCCAGGGCGCCGCCCGCGTCCTGGAACGCGGTTCCGCCGTGGTGGAACTCCGTCCACAGCATCAGGGCGGTGAAGCCGATCCAGATCACCACCATGGCGGCGAGGATCGCGTACCCCTGCCTGACGCTGCCGACCATGCGGCCGAAGGTGCGGGTCAGGGCGAACGGGATGAGCAGGATCAGGAAGATCTCGAAGAGGTTGGAGATCCCGTTGGGGTTCTCGAAGGGGTGGGCGGAGTTGGCGTTGAAGTAGCCGCCGCCGTTGGTGCCCAGCTCCTTGATGGCCTCCTGGGAGGCGACGGCGCCGCCGTTCCACTGCTGCGAGCCGCCGGTGAACTGGCCGACCTCGTGGATGCCCGCGAAGTTCTGGATCGCGCCGCAGGCCACCAGGACGATCGCGCCGACGACGGCGATCGGCAGCAGGATCCGTACGGTGCCGCGCACCAGGTCCGACCAGAAGTTGCCCAGCTCACCGGTGCGGGAGCGGGCGAAGCCCCGTACCAGCGCCACCGCGACGGCCATGCCGACGGCGGCCGAGAGGAAGTTCTGGACGGCGAGGCCGCCGGTCTGCACGACGTGGCCCATGGCCTGTTCGCCGTAGTACGACTGCCAGTTGGTGTTGGAGACGAAGGACGCGGCGGTGTTGAACGCCTGGTCCGGGTCGATGGAGGAGAAGCCCAGCGAGCCGGGCAGTCCGCCCTGGACCCGCTGGAGCAGGTAGAGGAAGAGGACGCTCACCGCGGAGAAGGCGAGGACGCCGCGCAGATAGGCGGGCCAGCGCATCTCGGTGGTGGGGTCGGCGCCGATGATCCGGTAGACGGCTTTCTCGACCCTGAGGTGCTTGGACGAGCTGTAGACGCCTGCCATGTAGTCGCCGAGGGGGCGGTACGCCAGACCGAGGGCGACGGCGAGCGCGACCACCTGGAGCACGCCGGCGGGAACGGGACCCATCACTCAGAACCTCTCCGGGAAGAGGAGGGCGAGGACGAGATAGCCCAGCAGGGCGACGGCCACGACCAGGCCGGCGATGTTCTCGGCGGTCATAGCTTCGCGACCGCCTTGGCGATGAGGGCCACCAGCGCGAAGACCGCGATCGTGGTGACGACGAAGGCCACGTCGGCCATCGTGTGCTCCTAGATGATTTCCGGGAAATGTGACTTCCTGAGGAAACCTCCTGTGCGGAGCGGTCCCGCGATTGTT
Source organism: Streptomyces sp. NPDC088261 (assembly GCF_044740805.1). Taxonomy (NCBI): domain Bacteria; kingdom Bacillati; phylum Actinomycetota; class Actinomycetes; order Kitasatosporales; family Streptomycetaceae; genus Streptomyces; species Streptomyces sp. NPDC088261. Next base: position 179,650 of record NZ_JBIURL010000007.1, on the reverse strand, counting down.
GACGGCTCCCATACGTCCCCGGGCGCCGGCTTGACGGACTCCTTACGGACGCGCCCGTGATCGCCGGGGAAGGACCCGGGACCGGCATCCGAGAGGCAGGGGAAAGGCCGGTGGGCCGCACCCCTGGGAAGGGGTGCGGCCCACCGGCCACACGTCGGGCGAGCTGGTACGGCGGAGGTCAGCGCACCTCGGTGATCTCGGGACCGCGCTGGAGCGAGCCCATGCCACCGGAGAAGCGGGATCCTTCCTGCTCCTCCTGCTGGACACCCTCGGCGACCATCTGCGCGTCGTCGGGCAGCTTGAGGACGATCGGGTCACGCGGCGCCATCGGTCCGTCACCGCGCACGACGACGGTGTCCCGGAAGATCTGCTCCAGGAGGCCCGCCGCCTGGGGCTGGACGGCACCCTGGCCGGAGATCACCCCGCGCAGGAACCAGCGGGGGCCGTCGACCCCGATGAAGCGCACCAGCTGGATGCCGCCGGTGCCGTCCGGCAGCTGTACGGGCACCTGGGCGCGCAGCTCCCAGCCCAGGGGGCCCTCGACCTCGTCGATGACGCCGCCCTGCTGGGTGATGCCGGAGGCGATCTCCTCGCGCACCTCGCCCCAGATGCCTTCCTTCTTGGGCGCCGCGAAAGCCTGGAGCTGGACCGCGCTGTCGCGCAGGACGATGGTGGCGGCGACGATCGCGTCACCGGCGACCTCGACGCGCAGCTCCATGCCGTCGACCCCGGGCACGAAGATGCCGCCCAGGTCCACCCGGCCCTCGTCGGGCTTGGAGACCTCCGAGATGTCCCAGGGGCCGTCGGGGCGGGGGGCCGGGGGAAGATTCACCCGGCGGGAGCCCGACGCGGCCTCGCTGTCGTCCGCGTCGGCGCCGTCAACGCCGCCAACGCCGTCGAACTGCTCGGCCTCGCCTGCCGCGTCCGCCGCGTCCTCTGCGGAACCACTCTTCTTGCGACCGAACACGTTACTGTCCTTCCCGGTCTGATACGACCGAAGCGTATCGATTCCCACCCTGTGCGCCGCCCACGGAGGCGTGGCCCCCGGTGGACCCGAAGCCCCCTTCGGCCCGCGCGGAGCCGGGAAGCTCCGCCACCTCGTGGAAGCGCACCTTCTCGACCTGCTGGACGACCAATTGGGCAATCCTGTCCAATCGTTCGAACCGCACACCCTCGCGCGGATCGAGATTGACGAGGATCACCTTGATCTCTCCACGGTACCCGGCATCCACGGTCCCCGGGGCATTCACCAGGGCGACACCGCAGCGGGCGGCGAGCCCCGAGCGCGGGTGCACGAAGGCCGCGTACCCGTCGGGCAGGGCGATCGACACCCCCGTCGGCAGCACGGCCCGCTCACCGGGGGCCAGCTCGGCGGCCTCGGTGGTCACCAGATCGACCCCGGCGTCGCCGGGATGCCCGTACGCGGGCAGCGGGACCTCGGGATCGACCCGGCGGATCAGGACGTCAACGGGGGGACGGCTCATGGGTTCACCTCGGCGGCGCGGGGGGCGCCCGGCGTGGTCCGCCGGTGGCGGAACAGCGGCGGCACGTTACTCACAGCCGCAGACCTTACCCGCGCGGTGGTCCCCGGACAGCACCGTGCCAAGCTTGCGCCCATGGAGCCATCCGCCACGCGCTACGACGAACGTCTGACCGCGCCCCGTTCCTGGTGGGCGATCGCCGCCCTCACCGGGGTCGCGGGCGGTCTGATCCTGCTGCCTCTCGGACCACTGCCGCTGCTGGGCGGAGTGATCGTCGCGGGGGCCTTCGCCGCCGTGCTGGTCAGCTCGTACGGGTCCGTGCGGATCCGGGTCGTGGCGGACTCCCTCGTCGCGGGCGACGCCCGGATCCCGGTGACGGCGCTCGGCGAGGCCGAGGAGCTGGACGAGGAGGAGGCGCGCGCCTGGCGGCTGCACAAGGCCGATCCGCGGGCCTTCATGCTGCTCCGCAGCTATGTGCCGACCGCGCTGCGGGTCACGGTCACGGATCCGGACGACGCGACTCCGTACCTCTACCTGTCCACCAGGAACCCGCGGGCGCTGGCGGCGGCACTGGAAGCGGTACGGACGGGCTGAGCACCGCCACCGGGGCCGGCCGGCTCGGACGGCCGGCCCGGGGCCCGGGCGGCGGGCTCAGGGCCCCAGCTCCTTGGGCAGCTCCGGCGGCAGTTCCCTGGGCTGCTCCAGCGGCGGCAGCTCGGGCAGCGCGTCCCACGGCACCTGCCGGGAGCGCAGGTCCTTGCGGACGCGCCCCGCGACCTTCTGGGTGTCACGGCGGTTCATCATCGCGCCGACGGCGGCGCCGATCATGAACGGGACCAGGTTCGGCAGGCTGCGGACGGTGCGCTTCATGATCTGCTGGCGCAGTTCGCGCTTCATCCGGCCGCTCAGCGCGCTGTTGATCGTCGACGGACGCGTGACGTCGACACCGCGCTCCTCCGTCCACGCGGTCAGATAGGCGACGGCGCGCTCCTTGGTGGTGCCGGGCGGGCGCTGTCCGTAGACCTCGTGCAGCTCCGCGATGAGCTTGAGCTCGATCGCGGCGACGGCGGTGATCTCCGCCGCCAGCTCGGCGGGCATCGCGGGCGGCACGGGCAGCATCGCCGCCGCGCCGATGCCCGCGCCCACCGTCGAACTGCTGTTCGCGGCGCCCGCGATCAGCTTGTCGGCCAGTTCCTCGGGTCCGAGACCCGGGAACTGGCGGCGAAGCGTCGCCAGATCGCGGACCGGGACCCGAGGAGCGTTCTCGATGATCCGGTCGGCGAGATGGCCGAGCGCCGCCTTGGCGCCCACGCCTCCTTTGCGTACTCCCCGTGTGACGGCTGCCAGGCGCCGGCCCTTGGTCCTGGGGCCGTCGTGGTCGTCCTGGGCCGCTTCGAGCGAGACCCGGGGGTCTCGCTCGTCGTCGTCCGGGCCCGGAAGGGGCAGGAGAGCGGAGTGCTCGGCGGGAGGCTGAGGGCCTCCTGCCGGGCCTGAGCCGCTCTCGAACGCCTCCGGTGGACCCGCAGGGCCGAAGCGCCGTTTCCAAGACGGTGAGTCGCCTGTCACGGCCGGCCCTCCCTAGTCGCAGTCGCGGCAGATGGGCTGACCGTTCTTCTCCCTGGCCAACTGGCTGCGGTGGTGCACCAGGAAGCAGCTCATGCAGGTGAACTCGTCGGCCTGACGGGGCAGCACACGGACGGAAAGCTCCTCGTTGGAGAGATCCGCGCCGGGCAGCTCCAGGCCTTCAGCCTGCTCGAACTCGTCGACGTCGACCGCCGAGGTCGACTTGTCGTTCCGACGGGCCTTCAGTTCCTCAAGGCTGTCCTGATCGACGTCGTCATCGGTCTTGCGTGGGGTGTCGTAATCCGTTGCCATGTCGCTCTCCCCCTCTGGGTTTCTGTGGTGTCTCCAGCGCACGTAACGCGTGAGAGGCCGGACTTGTGCCCGACCTGAGGCGGAGATTTTGCCTCACATCAAGGTCTGTTACTCAATCGACACCCAATCGCACTCCTGCTGAGTGATCGACTGCGGGTGGCGAAGGGGACCGTACACGGTCCTGAGGTCGTGCTACACGGGCGCCACCCCGTGTACTTCCCGTGATCCGGGGCCCTGGAAACCCGGACTTTACCGGCTTTCCGAAGGTGGCTTGATCACAGAGAGTGGATGGGCGTGAATTCGACCCTGTGATCGATCACACAACCCCCAACCGGGCAGGGGCCCCGAAAATTCCGCGCAAAGCGAACAAAAGCCAGCCTCGTCCGGAATGCCGCGAGCAGCATCTCAGACCGGGAGGGTGACCCGCATCACGAGGCCACCGCCCTCGCGGGGCTCCGCGATGATACGGCCGCCGTGGGCCCGGGCCACTGACCGGGCGATCGACAGGCCGAGGCCCACGCCCTTGTCGCTGCCGGTCCTTTCGGTACGGAGCCGGCGGAACGGCTCGAAGAGATTGTCGATCTCGTACGCGGGAACGACCGGCCCGGTGTTCGACACCACCAGGACCGCCTGTCCCGGCTCCAGCGCGGTCGTGACCTCCACCCAGCCGTCCTCCGGCACGTTGTACCGGACGGCGTTCTGGACCAGGTTCAGCGCGATCCGCTCCAGCAGGACCCCGTTGCCCTGGACGACCGCGGGCGCCCGCTCCCCGCGGATGACCACGTTCTTCCCCTGGGCCTCGGAGAGGGTCTGGTCGACCGCGCGCGTGGCCACCTCGGCGAGATCGACCGGTTTTCGCTCCACGAGCTGGTTGTCGCTGCGGGCGAGCAGCAGCAGGCCCTCCACCAGCTGCTCGCTGCGTTCGTTCGTGGCCAGCAACGTCTTGCCGAGCTGCTGGAGTTCACTGGGCGCGCCCGGGTCCGAGAGGTGGACCTCCAGCAGGGTCCGGTTGATCGCGAGGGGCGTACGCAACTCGTGGGACGCGTTCGCGACGAAGCGCTGCTGCGCGGTGAAGGCGCGCTCCAGCCGCTCCAGCATCTCGTCGAACGTGTCGGCGAGCTCCTTCAGCTCGTCGTCCGGGCCGTCCAGCTCGATCCGCCGGGAGAGGTCGGAGCCGACCACGCGGCGTGCGGTACGGGTGATCCGGCCCAGCGGCGAGAGCACGCGGCCCGCCATCGCGTACCCGAAGGCGAACGCGATGATGCTCAGGCCCACCAGGGCGAACAGCGAGCGGGTGAGCAGGTCGTCGAGCGCCTGGGCGCGCTGGTGGTTGACGCAGCTGTTGATCGCCGCGTTGAACTCGTCGGGGGTGGGCCGGTCGTTGGGGAACGTACAGGTGTCGCTGCTCACCGACCCGGAGACGATCTTGAAGGGGAGGTTGCTGCCCACGTGCAGGGCCTGCGCCGCGAGCAGATAGATGATCGAGAGCAGCAGGATCCCGGCGATCAGGAACATCCCGCCGTACAGCAGCGTGAGACGTATACGGATCGTCGGACGCACCCACGGCAGCGTCTGGTCGGGCCGCCTGGGGTCCCAGGTGGGCTTCGGAGGTGCCGAGGGCGGCACCGGGTTGGTCGCCACCGGCGTCAGATCCGGTAGCCCGAACCGGGGACCGTGACGATCACGGGCGGTTCCGCCAGCTTGCGGCGCAGGGTCATGACCGTGACGCGCACGACGTTCGTGAACGGGTCCGTGTTCTCGTCCCACGCCTTCTCCAGCAGCTGCTCGGCCGAGACGACCGCGCCCTCGCTGCGCATCAGGACCTCCAGCACCGCGAACTCCTTGGGGGCGAGCTGGATCTCCTTGCCCTCCCGGAAGACCTCGCGGCGGTTCGGGTCGAGCTTGATCCCCGAGCGCTCCAGGACGGGCGGCAGCGGCACCGTCGTCCGCCGGCCGAGCGCGCGGACGCGGGCGGTCAGCTCGGTGAAGGCGAAGGGCTTGGGCAGGTAGTCGTCCGCGCCCAGCTCCAGGCCCTCGACCCGGTCGCTGACGTCGCCCGAGGCGGTGAGCATGAGGACCCGGGTGGGCACCCCCAGCTCCACGATCCGGCGGCAGACGTCGTCGCCGTGGACCAGGGGGAGGTCGCGGTCGAGCACCACCACGTCGTAGTCGTTGACCCCGATCCTCTCCAGGGCGGCCGCTCCGTCGTACACGACGTCGACGGCCATGGCCTCCCGGCGCAGTCCGGTGGCCACCGCATCGGCGAGCAGTTGCTCGTCCTCGACGACGAGTACGCGCACGGCGCTGTTCCTTCCTCTGGTCGCCCGTCACCTGGGATCAGGGCAGGTCGTCGCACTGGGTGTGCGCCCCCATCCTGCCCGCTACGCCCGTAAACCGGCGGTAAGACGAGACCGGGCCCCCGCCGCCGCACGGCCGGGCGCCCTCACCGGCCCCCACCGGGGACGACGGGAATACTCAGGATTCTTTGAAGAGTTGAGGTTTCTTGAAGACGGAGCCTGGGGAAAACGACTTCACATCCCGAGATCACGCCCTGTTTGTGGCATGTCAGGTCCCACAACTGCCCCCCAGAAGGCAGTGGGCGCGTGATCACCCGCCGTCGGCACACCCCCGTGCCATCGACCACGACGTCGGCACACCCCCGTGCCACTGACCCACGACGAGGGGGCGCAATGGACGCATTCACCGCAGGGCTGCTTCAGCGTATAAAGGCCACGGAAACCGATCTCACCCATGCCCGGGAAGCGGGAGACGACTTCCTCGCGGACGTCGAGCAGGAAGAGCTGGACGATCTGCGCCGGCTCGCCGCGGAACATGGCGTGGAGGTCGGCGCGGCCATCGTCTGACCGGCCCGTACGACAAATCGCGTACGACAAACCCCGTACGACGAATACCGACGCATACCACTGATGAACACTTCTGAGAAAACACACGAACCACACGCATCACATTGATGAACACACCAGAGAACAGCCCCGGTGCCGAGGGGACGGCGCCGGGGCTGTTCCGTGTGTCCGGGCGGCTCAGTCGTGCCAGGCGCCGTACTCCTCCAGCAGTGCCTGGAGCGGCTCGAACACACCGGGCGGGGCGGCCACCGTCAGGTCCCAGGCCGGCCGCTCGCCGGGCCGGCCGCCCGTGAGCGCGCCCGCCTCCCGCGCGATCAGGTCCCCGGCCGCCAGGTCCCACGGGTGCAGTCCGCGTTCGTAGTAGCCGTCCAGCCGGCCCGCCGCGACGTCGCAGAGGTCCACGGCGGCCGAGCCGCCCCGCCGGATGTCCCTGAGCCGCGGGATCAGCCGGTGGGCGACGTCCGCCTGGTGGGCGCGGACGGTGGTGACGTAGTTGAAGCCCGTCGACACCAGGGCGCGCTCCAGCGGCGGCGCCGGGCGGCAGCGGACCGGCCGGTCGTTGAGGAAGGCGCCGCCGCCAAGGACTGCCCGGAAGGTCTCGCGGCGCATCGGGATCTCCACCACGCCCGCCAGCCGCTCCCCGTCGCGCTCGGCGGCGATGGAGACGGACCAGGTCGGCAGGCCGTAGAGGTAGTTCACCGTGCCGTCCAGCGGGTCGATGACCCAGCGGATGCCGCTGGTGCCCGCCGAGCTGGCGCCCTCCTCGCCGAGGAAGCCGTCGTCGGGGCGGTGTTCGGTCAGGTAGCCGGTGATCAGCTTCTCGGCGGCGATGTCCATCTCGGTGACCACGTCGATGGGGCTGGACTTCGTGGCGGCGACGGCGAGGTCGTCGGGCCGGCCGTCGCGCAGGAGCGCGCCCGCCCGCCGGGCCGCCTCCAGGGCCAGGGCCAGCAGTTCACCCGCGAGGGGGTCGGTGGCCGGGGCGCCGGCGGGTACGTCGTGCGGGGCGTCGTGCGCGGGGTCGTGCGGGGCGTCGGTCACAGCGGGCTCCTTCAGGCGTACGGACTGTCGGCGCCCGCGGCGGCGGGCCGCGGGGCCCGGGCCGGGCAGCAACCGACCGGGCAGAGGTCGTGGCTGGGACCGAGCGCGCCCAGGGCGCAGCGCTCCACCGGCTGCCCCCGTTCGGCGGCGGCCCGCTCCAGCAGGAGATCGCGTACGGCCGCGGCGAAGCGCGGGTCCGCGCCCACGGTGGCCGAGCGGCGGACGGGCAGGCCCAGCTCGGCGGCCTTGGCGGCGGCCTCGGTGTCGAGGTCGTACAGGACCTCCATGTGGTCCGAGACAAAGCCGATGGGTGCCATCACGACGGCGGGGACGCCCTGTTCGCTCAGCGCCTCCAGGTGGTCGCAGATGTCCGGTTCGAGCCAGGGGATGTGGGGGGCGCCGCTGCGCGACTGGTAGACGAGCCGCCAGGGGTGCTCGACGCCGGTCTCCGCGCGGACGGCCTCCACGATCACCCGCGCCGCGTCGAGGTGCTGGGCGACGTACGCGCCGCCCTCGCCGTGCTCCTCCACGGGGCCCGAGGTGTCGGCCGCCGCGACCGGGACGGAGTGGGTGGTGAAGGCGAGGTGCGCGCCCGCCCGTACGTCCTCGGGCAGGTCGGCCAGGGAGGCGATCACGCTGTCGGTCATGGGGCGCAGGAAGCCGGGGTGGTTGAAGTAGTGCCGCAGCTTGTCCACGCGGGGCGGCTCGATGCCCTCGGCGGCGAGGGTGGCGAGGGCGTCGGCGAGGTTCTCGCGGTACTGCCGGCAGCCCGAGTAGGAGGCGTACGCGCTGGTGGCGAGGACGGCGATCCGGCGCCGGCCGTCCTTGGCCATCTCCCGCAGGGTGTCGGTGAGGTAGGGCGCCCAGTTCCGGTTCCCCCAGTAGACCGGCAGGTCCACGCCGTGGGCGGCGAAGTCCTCGCGCAGCGCGTCCAGGAGGGCGCGGTTCTGTTCGTTGATCGGGCTGACGCCCCCGAACAGGAAGTAGTGCTTGCCCACTTCCTTGAGCCGCTCCTCGGGGATGCCGCGGCCCTTGGTCACGTTGGCCAGGAACGGAACCACGTCGTCCGGTCCTTCGGGGCCGCCGAAGGACAACAGGAGGAGGGCGTCGTACGGGGTGGTGGGGTGCTGTTCGGGCATGTTTTGATCCTGCCATCCGCCGGGGGACGGCGGACCACCGCCGCCCCCGGGGCGCCGCCTTCGGGCCACCCGGGCCGGTACCGCGGACCCGCGGCGGAAAAAGCGATGGGCGCGCCCGGGATCCGGTCGTAGGCTGTGGCGGCCTCAGCGATTCCCTGAGCGTGTCCCTGCCGGAGCGCCGCGTGCCCAGTTCCTACCGCTCGATCTTCGCCGCTCCCGGGACCAGGCGTTTCAGCGCCGCCGGCCTGCTCGGCCGGCTGCCCTTCGCCATGCTCGGCATCGGCGTCGTGACGATGGTCTCCCAGCTCACCGGGCGGTACGGCCTGGCGGGCGCGCTGGCCGCCACCCTCGCCGCCGCCGAGGCCGTGGCGGGCCCGCAGATCGCCCGGCTGGCCGACCGGTACGGGCAGCGGCGGGTGCTGCGCCCGGCGACCCTGGTCGCCGCGACGGGCATCGCGGGCCTGCTGGTCTGCGCCCAGCGGGGCGCCCCGGAGTGGACCCTGTTCGTCTTCGCCGGGGCCGGGGGCTGCATGCCGGGCGTCGGGGCGATGGTCCGGGCCCGCTGGGCGGCGATCCTGCGCGGCTCGCCCCGCGCCCTGCACACCGCGCACGCGTGGGAATCGATCATGGACGAGCTGTGCTTCATCGTCGGCCCCGTCGTCTCCATCGGGCTCTCCACCGCGTGGTTCCCGGAAGCGGGCCCGCTGCTCGCCGGGGTCTTCCTGGTGGCCGGGGTGCTCTGGCTGACGGCGCAGCGCGCGACCGAACCCGTACCGCAGCCGCGCGAGCGGCACATTCGCGGCGGCGCGCTGCGCTCCCCCGGGCTGCGGGTGCTGGTGGCCACCTTCGTCGCGACGGGGGCGATCTTCGGCGCCGTGGACGTGGTGACGGTCGCCTTCGCGGAGGAGCGGGGGCACAAGGCCGCGGCCAGTCTGGTGCTCGCGGGCTACGCGGGCGGATCGTGCCTGGCGGGGATGGTGTTCGGGCTGGTACACGTGAAGGGGCCGCCCGCCCGGGGGTGGGTGGTGGGCGTCGGCGTGATGGCGCTGAGTATGATCCCCCTCCAACTGGCCGGGAACCTGCCGTTCTTGGCCGTGGCGCTCTTTGTCTCGGGCCTGTCCGTCGCACCGACGATGGTCAGCACCATGGCCCTCGTCGAAGCACACGTACCGCGCAGCAAGCTGACCGAGGGCATGAGCTGGACGACCACCGGGCTCGCGGTCGGGGTCGCGCTCGGCGCCTCGACCGCCGGCCGGGTGGTGGACGAGGCCGGGCCCCGCGCGGGGTACGCGGTGCCCGCCGTGGCGGGAGCGCTCGCGGCCGCGGTGGCGTTCCTGGGGTACCGCCGGCTGCGCGAGCCGGTCACTGTTCGGGGAGGGCACGGGCCGGATGAGCGACGACCGTACAGGCACGACGAGCAGGACCGCGTGGCGTAACTGGGCGGGGAACGTCACCGCACGGCCCGCCCGTACCGTCTCCCCCGCCTCCGTGGACGAGCTGTCCGCGGTCGTCCGCAGGGCCGCCGCCGACGGGCTGAAGGTGAAGGCCGGCGGCACGGGGCACTCGTTCACCGCCGTGGCGGCCACCGACGGGGTACGGATACGGCCCGACCTGCTCACCGGCATCCGGGAGATCGACAGGACCGGCAGCCCGGTCACCGTCACGGTCGAGGCGGGCACCCCGCTGAAGCGGCTGAACGCGGCGCTGGCGCGGGAGGGTCTGTCGCTCACCAATATGGGCGACATCATGGAACAGACCGTCGCGGGCGCGATATCCACCGGCACGCACGGCACCGGCCGCGAGTCGGCGTCGATCGCCGCGCAGGTACGCGCCCTGGAGCTGCTCACCGCGGACGGTTCGCTGCTGCGGTGCTCGGCGGAGGAGAACGCGGACGTGTTCGCCGCCGCGCGGGTCGGCCTGGGCGCGCTGGGGGTGATCACGGCGGTCACGTTCGCCGTCGAGCCGGTCTTCCTGCTGACGGCGCGTGAGGAGCCGATGAGCTTCGACCGGGTCACGGCGGAGTTCGACCAGCACGTCGCGGAGAACGAGCACTTCGAGTTCTACTGGTTCCCGCACACCGGGAATTGCAGTACCAAGCGGAACAACCGCAGCGCCGGCCTGCCCGCCCCGCTGGGCCGGGTGGGCGGCTGGGTGGAGGACGAGTTCCTCGCCAACGGTCTCTTCGAGGTCGTCTGTGCGGTCGGCAAGGCCGTTCCCATGGTCGTCCCGCCGCTCGCGCGGGTCTCCAGCCGCGTCCTGTCGGCCCGTACGTATACGGACATCCCTTACAAGGTCTTCACTTCTCCGCGCCGGGTGCGTTTTCTGGAGATGGAGTACGCCCTCCCCCGGGAGCACGTGGTGGAGGCGTTGCGCGAGGTCAGGGCGATGGTCGAGCGGTCGCCGCTGAAGATCAGCTTCCCGGTGGAGATCCGGACGGCACCGGCGGACGACATCCCGCTGTCGACGGCGTCGGGGCGGGAGAGCGCGTACATCGCGGTGCACCTGTACCGGGGCACGCCGCACCGCGCGTACTTCACGGCGGTGGAGCGGATCATGATCGCGTACGGCGGCCGGCCGCACTGGGGCAAGGTCCACACCCGGGACGCGGCGTACCTCGCGGGGGTGTATCCGCGCTTCGCGGAGTTCACGGCGGTACGGGACCGGCTCGACCCGGACCGGCTGTTCGGGAACGACTATCTGCGGCGGGTCATCGGGGACTGACGCCCGCCGGGGGCGCGGCCGGGGTCGTGTCCGGGGTCTTCGCCGGGGGTGACGCGGCGGGCGGGGTCGCCGGGGGCGGGGTGAGGGTGGAGTGCGAGGGCGTCGGGGACGGGGACGCGGGCGGGGTGCCGCCGCCGTCCTGGCCCGTACCTCCGCCGGAGGTGGTGCCCGACGCAGGCGGCGGGGCCGGGGCCGTACCGCCGCCCGATCCGCCACCGCTGTCCGTGCCGGGCGTGCTCCCCGGGTCCCGGGCCGGGGCGCGGGTGCCGCCGGGTGACCGGGAGGGCGAGGACCGGTGGTGGCCGCCGCCGACGGCGGTCCCGACCGTGGTCCCCTTGCCGCCGCTCAGGTCGTGGCCCGAGACCAGTTCAAAGCCGGTGATGCCGATCATCGCCACCAGGAAGACCACCACGGCCGCCCGGACCGGGCGCTTCCATCCACGGACCCGGGTGCCGTGGACGGTGGCCTCGCCGAACTCCCCGGTGGCCCTGCCGAACTCTCCTGCCGCTGGGCCGGACCCCCCGGCCGTGCGGCCGAAGTCGCCGTCCGGGATCCCGCGCGGTGGGGCCTTCCGTAGCGACGGCGGGTCGGCCGGGACCTGACGGCCCTTCGGTTTCGCCTGGACCGTGACCACGCGTATCCGCTCGCCGGTGCGGCGGAAGACGTGCTGGAAGACCGACGCCCCGCAGGTGGCGACCACGCTGACGACGCCGGCGCCGATGATCGTGCCGTACACGCCGAGCTGGGAGGCGAGGACGGCCGCCGTGATCGCCGCCACCGCGCTGCCCGCGACCTGCGGCACGCTCAGATCCAGCCGCTTCTGTGTCGGTTTCGCGTCGTTCTCCCCCCGGTCCTCGTCCCTGTCCCTGCCGCCGGTCTTCCTCTGGTCCATCTCCACCCCCTGCCGACCCATCTGTCCCACCCTGCACCAGGAAGGGACCGTTGAGCGAAGGGAATCGTTCCGCTTCTGTGGATTGTGTGAAGCTTGACACGCACGTGTGAGGGATGCCCGGGCCCAACTCCCCCGCCGGTGGAGAACTTGAGCGGCGTGCCGCTCCACCCGCATGGCCCAAATGGAGTACTGTGGCGAGCCCTGGGGCCGGACTCCCGCGATCCAGGTCACTTGCCCGACACGCCGGGCAGCACGGCAAGGTTGTGGCAGGCTGCACCCGGGCAGGCCACACTCGACTAGCGGAAGCAGCGACGCACGTGACGTCGGCAGGCACCACCCGGGAGGTCCCCATGCCCGAACTGCGTGTCGTGGCCGTCTCCAACGACGGCACACGACTGGTGCTCAAGGCTGCGGACAGCACGGAATACACGCTTCCGATCGACGAGCGGCTCCGGGCCGCCGTCCGCAACGACCGCGCCCGGCTCGGCCAGATCGAGATCGAGGTGGAGAGCCATCTCCGGCCTCGTGACATCCAGGCCCGGATACGGGCCGGCGCCTCCGCCGAGGAGGTCGCGCAGCACGCCGGCATCCCGGTGGACCGGGTCCGCCGGTTCGAGGGCCCGGTGCTGGCGGAGCGCGCCTTCATGGCCGAACGGGCCAGGAAGACCCCCGTACGCCGGCCCGGCGAGAACGCGGGACCCCAGCTCGGCGAGGCCGTGCAGGAGCGGCTGACCCTGCGTGGCGCCGAGAAGGAGACCGTCCAGTGGGACTCCTGGCGCCGCGACGACGGCACGTGGGAAGTCCTGCTCGTCTACCTGGTCGCGGGTGAGCCGCACTCGGCGAGCTGGACGTACGACCCGCCCCGGCGGCTCGTCCAGGCCGTCGACGACGAGGCGCGCGCGCTGATCGGGGACACGGACGACACGCTCGCCACGAAGGAGCCGAGCTTCCCGTTCGTGCCCCGGATCGCCCGGCTGCCGCGTGACCGGCCGATGGACCGCGCGCTGGACCGGGGGCCCGAGCGGGCCTCGCTGCCCGAGTCGGACGAGAGCGAGCGGGACTCGCTGACCAGCCTGCTGGAGGCGGTGCCCAGCTTCCGGGGCGACATGGTCGTGCCCGAGCGGCCCGCGCCGCCGGACCCGCCCGACGCCGATCCAGGGCCGGCCCCGGACGACGAGGAGGAGCCGGTCGCGCCCGCCGCGTCGGCGGGGGCCGGTTCGGCGTACGCGGACGTGCTGATGCCCCGGTCCGTGACGGGTCATCGCGACCGGCTCACGGGCACGACGGACCGCCAGGCGGAGGCGGACGGCGTCCGCCCGGGCCGCCGGGCGGCGGTGCCGAGCTGGGACGAGATCGTGTTCGGTACGAGACGGAAGAAACAGGACTAGCCGGGACCGGCCGGGAGACCGGCGGAGCTGGTCGGAGACCGTGGAGGAGCGCCGCCCGCGCGTGGGCGGCGCTCCTTCGGTCGTACGGGATCCTCCTGCCGTACGCGCTCCTCCTGCCGTACGGGCCGGACTCACGCCGTCGTACGGGATCGGGCTCCAGCCGTCGTACGGATCGGGCACACGCCCTAGCGCGGGTCCGGGCCCGTGGCGACCGGGCGGGACTCGTCCGAGGACCACTCCGACCAGGAGCCCGCGTACAGGGCCGCCCGGTGTCCGGCGATCTCCAGGGCCAGCACCTCATGGGCCCCGGAGACGCCCGAGCCGCAGTACACGCCCACGTTCCCGGTCTCCTCGGCGGCTCCCAGCGCGCCGAACCGGGCGGAAAGGCGGTCGGCGGGCAGGAAGCGGCCGTCCTCGGCCACGTTCTCCGTCGTCGGGGCGGACACCGCGCCCGGGATGTGGCCGCCGACCCGGTCGATCGGCTCCACGTCCCCGCGATAGCGCTCCGCCGCCCGCGCGTCCAGCAGCAGGCCCTCGTCCGCCAGCGCCGCCGCGCCGTCCGCGTCCAGCAGCGGCATCCCGCCCGGCACCGGCGCGAAGTCGCCCTCGGCCGGGGACGGGGTGTCGGTGGAGAGCGGGCCGGTCCAGGCCGCGAGGCCGCCGTCCAGGACCCGTACGTCCGGATGGCCCGCCCAGCGCAGCAGCCACCACGCGCGGGCCGCCGCCCAGCCCTGCCCGCCGTCGTACACGACCACGGGCGTGTCCGCCGAGACGCCGGCCCGGCGCATCACCGCGCCGAAGGCCGCCACGCCCGGCAGCGGGTGCCGGCCGCCGGCGCCGGCCGGGCCCGCCAGCTCCGTGTCGAGGTCGATGTAGACGGCACCCGGCAGGTGCCCCGCGTCGTACGCGGGACGCCCGGGAGGGCCGCCCAGGCTCCAGCGCACATCCAGGAGGACGGGCGGTCGCGGCCCGGCTGACTCGCCCGCGAGTTGGGCGGCGGAGATGATGGCAGTCATGGATGCATCCTCGCGCATCCTTCCCTACGGCCACGACCACGGTCCGAGGAGCAGTGACGATGTCCGACGCACCGGTCCGGGCCACGCCCGGCACCCCCTGCTGGGTCAACCTGATGGTGCACGACGTGCCCGGTGCCGAGGCGTTCTACGGCCCTCTGTTCGGCTGGGAGTTCGCGCAGGGGCCGCCCGAGCTGGGCCTCTACATGCGGGGCCGGATCGGCGACCACGAGATCGCGGGCATCGGCCAGCTCCAGCCGAACCCGATGCTCCACGTCTGCTGGACGACGTACCTGGCCACGGACGACGCCGACGCGACGGCGAGCGCGATCAGGACCAACGGCGGCACGGTCGCGGTCCCGCCCCTGGCGGCGGGGCTGGCCGGGCGGCTCACCATCGCACTGGACCCGGCGGGCGCGCTCTTCGGGACCTGGGAGCCGGGCACCCACCCCGGCACGATGCTCACGGGGCCGCACGGCACCCCCGTCTGGTGCGAGCTGATCACGCCGGAGACGGCGTCCATCGGCGCGTTCTACCGGGGACTGTTCGCGTACGACGAGCGCGCCGGCGGCGACGGCGCGGGCGGCGACGGTCCGGGGCCGGACGTCCAGACGCTGGCGCTGGCGGGGACGCCGGTGGCCTCGCTGCACGGCATCGGCAGCGGCCGCTTCCGGGAGCGGCACCCGTACTGGATCGTCTACTTCGAGGTCGACGACACGGACGGGGCGGCGCGGCTGGCGACCGAGCGGGGCGGCCGGGTGCTGCGGGCGCCGGAGGACGGGGCGTACGGGCGGACGGCGATCGTCACGGACCCGGAGGGCGCGCTCTTCGGGATCGTACGGTCGCCGGACCGGGACGTACGGTCACCGGAGGGCGGGGCCCCGGGGTCAGCCGGGGGTGACGGGCAGGACGTCCGGTGACAGGGCGCCCGCGTGGGAGGCGGCGCTGGTCATCCTGCGCCGGTGGTGGCGCCGGCAGAGCACCTCGTACCCGACGTCCCCCGTCGAGTGGTGCACGTCGCCCACCACGACCTGCGCGCCCTCGACCACCATCCGGCCGCCGACCGTCCTGGCGTTGTGCGTCGCCCGGGCGCCGCACCAGCACATGGCCTCGACCTGGAGCGCCTCGATCCGGTCGGCCAGCTCGATGAGGCGCTGGGACCCGGGGAACAGCTTCGTACGGAAGTCGGTGGTGATGCCGAAGGCGAAGACGTCCAGGTTGAGGTCGTCCACGATCCGGGCGAGCTGGTCGATCTGGCGCGGGGCGAGGAACTGCGCCTCGTCCACGATCACGTGGTCGGCGCGGCCGCCGCGGGTGATGTGGTCCACGAGGTAGGCGTACAGGTCCATGTCCTCGTCCGCCTCGACGGCGTCCGTGACCAGGCCCAGACGCGAGGACAGCTTGCCCTCGCCGGCCCGGTCGTCGCGCGTGAAGATCACGCCCTGGAGGCCACGCGCCGAACGGTTGTGCCCGATCTGGAGGGCCAGCGTGCTCTTCCCGCAGTCCATCGTTCCGGAGAAGAAGACGAGCTCTGGCATGCGGGGTGACGGCCTTTCGGATGTACGGGAACTCTGCGCCACGGCGCGCGATGGGCTACCGGGCGACTAGGAGCGTACTTCGAGGAGGGGGACCAGCTGTTCGACGGGGGTCATCGAGCCGTGCATCCCGACCATCGCGGACTCGTGGGGCTCCTTCACCGAGGCGGTGATCACGACGTCGGTGTGGGCCGCCGCGACCACGTCGCCGATCCTGCCGTACACCCGCTCCTCCACCGTGCCCGGCGGGCCGAACCAGCCCGCCGCGACGGCCTCGTCCCGGCTCGCCACCCAGAAGCGGTCGCCGATCACCTCGCGCCACACGGTCAGGACGTCGGCCTCGGCGCCCGGGACGGCGTACACGTGGCGGGCGCGGCCCTCGCCGCCCAGCAGGGCGACTCCGGCGCGCAGTTCCCAGTCCTCGTCGAAGTCGATGCGCGACTCGTCGTCGAAGGGGATGTCGATCATGCCGTGGTCGGCGGTGACGTAGAGCGCGGCGCGGGGCGGGAGTTGCTCGGCGAGGCGCTGGACGAGGCGGTCGACGTACATCAACTGCCCGCGCCAGGCGTCGGAGTCGACGCCGAAGCGGTGGCCCTTGCCGTCGACCTCGCTGTAGTACGTGTAGACCAGCGACCGGTCTGCGGCGGCGAGTTGGGCGGCGGCGAGGTCCATCCGGTCCTCGCCGGTGAGCCGGCCGTGGAACGTGCCGCCGCTCAGCGCGACCTGGGTGAGCGGGGTGTTCCGGAACGTCGGGGACGACACCTGGGCGGTGTGCACGCCGGCCGCGTCGGCGAGCTGGAAGACCGTCGGGTACGGCTGCCAGACGTGCGGCGCGGTCCAGGGCTGCCAGCGCAGCTGGTTCATCAGCGCGCCGGTCGCGGGGTCGCGGACGGTGTAGCCGGGCAGGCCGTGCGCGCCGGGCGGCAGGCCGGTGCCGACGGAGGCGAGGGAGGTCGCGGTGGTGGCGGGGAACCCGGCGGTGATCGGCCGTCCCGTGGAGCCGCGGGAGGTGCCGAGCAGCGAGGTCAGGTACGGCGCCTCGGCGGGGTGGGCCTTGATCTGCTCCCAGCCGAGGCCGTCGATCAGGAAGACGCAGTTGCGGTCGGCGGGGGTGAGTTCGGGGATGGCCGCGGTCAGGTTCGGTACGCCCTGTCCGGCGGCGAGGGTGGGGAGCAGGTCGGCGAGGGAGCCGCTGCCGTACTCCGGTACGGGGGCGGTGCCGAGGGCGAGCGGGACCGGGTCGTCGGGCCAGTGGGCCGGGGCGGGGGTGTGCGCCTGTGCGGGCCGGGAGGCCGTCTGCGGGGTCGGCGTCGGAGGCTGCCGGGGGCGCGCCGGCTGCGGGTGGGGCCGGGGCCGTGGCCGGGGGGGCTGCGCGGACATCAGCGCGTGGTCGCGGCGGTGGCCGCGGTGGCTTCCGAGAGGGCCTGGGCGAAGGCGAGCGTCTGGCGCACGGTGTCCGGGCCGTCGCCGGCCTCGCTGACCCGCAGGCTCAGGTCGTCGGCGGTGGAGCTGCCCGTATAGCCGTGGTCCGCCTCGCAGTTGGGGTCGCCGCAGGCGGCGGGCTCCAGGTCGATGCGGGAGACCGCGCCCCATCCGATGGTGAGGACGACCTCGCGGGGCAGGGTGCCGGGGGTGTACGACTCCGGGTTGCCGACGACCCTGCTGACCACGACCGACGAGATGCGGTCGATCTTGACGGATTCGGTGGAGGTGGTGGCGTAGGGCGTCGGGGAGCTGGTGTCGGAGGCCTGTTCGTCGGTGTGGCTGACGATGAAGCGGTGGGCCGTCAGGACCAGGACGGTGACGTGGCGGCGCACCTCGTTCGCGTCGAAGGTGGTCTCCTGGTGCACCACGTACGACACGATCGGCTCGCCGCCGACAGCGGCTTCCACCGCCTCGGCCACGAGAGCCGGGTAGTAGCCGCTGCGCTCGATCGCCGTGCGCAGCCCCTGGGTCGTCGTACCGGTCTTCGCCATGGGCTCCATCCTACGGTGGCCGGATGGCTCCGGAGGACGGCGTGCGGGCCCGGTCCGGGACGGCCCGTGTGCCCGGGGTGCGTCCGGGCTGTGTCCTGGCTGCGTCCGGGGGATCGTCAGTAGCTCGGCAGGCGGCGCGGGCCGAAGTCGTCGCGGGCCGGCGGCGGGGCGAGGCGGACGCCCGCGCCGAGGACGGAGAGTCCGTGGGTGGCGACGACGACGGGTTCGAGGTCGACGGAGACGATCTCGGGGTGGTCGTCGACGAGCCGGGAGACGCGGAGCAGCAGTTCTTCGAGGGCGGGGGTGTCGACGGGCGTGGAGCCGCGCCAGCCGAACAGGAGCGGGGCGGCCCTGATGGACCTGATCTGCTCGGCGGCGTCGCGGTCGGTGGCGGGGACGAGGCGGTGGGCGAGGTCGCCGAGGAGTTCGGAGGCGGCGCCGGCGAGGCCGAAGGAGAGGACGGCGCCGGCGGCCGGGTCGATGGCGGCGCGTACGACGGTGTCGACGCCCCGGGGGGCCATGGACTGGACGACGGGGAGGAGTTCGGCGGGGGTGCCGAGGGCGTCGCTCAGCTCGCCGTACGCGAGGCGGAGTTGGGCCTCGTCGCCGAGGTCGAGCCGGACGCCGCCGAGGTCGGCGCGGTGGCGGAGGTGGGGCGCGGTCGTCTTGAGCGCGACGGGGTAGCCGAGCCGCGCGGCGGAGGTGGCGGCGGCGTCGGGCCCTGGCGCGGGGAGGGTCGGCCGTACGGAGATCCCGTACCGCCCGAGCAGTTCCACCGTGTCGTCGTCCCCGAGCCTCACCCCCCGCGGATCGGCCACCCCTTCCGCGAGCGCCCGCCGGATGAGCGCCCCGGCCCCGGCCTCGTCGATGTCGTCGTACTCGGGCACCTTCCCCGGTTCGGCGATCCCCCGCCGCCAGGCGGCATACCGCACCACCTCGGCAAGGGCACGCACGGCCCGCTCGGGCGCGGGGTAGGCGGGAACGGTCCGGGGCGCGGCGGACGGCTCCGCCGGGGCGGGGGCGCCCTGACCGCGACCCGCACGCGCCGGGTCGCCGAGGGCGGCCGGGCGGGCGTCGCCGGGGCCGCCGGAGGGCGCCGCCCCCGGGGCGGAGGAGCCCCCGTCGTCAGCGGCGCGCGCCGCGCTGCCCGGGGCGGCCGGGCGGGCGTCGCCATCGGTGGTGCCGGAGCGGGGCGCCCCCTGGGCCGACCCGCCGTCCGCCGGAGCCGGGGTGGCCGGACGGGTGTGCGCCGTCGCGGACGTGGCCGGGCTGGACGTGGGCGTCGTGGGAGCGGACGCCGGGGCGGGGGCGGCCCCACGGCGACCGGCGGGCTCCGGGTCGCCGGGGGTGGGTGGGGTTGTGGGGGTGGCGCTTGTCGGGGGTGGGGGTGTTGTCGAGAGGGCCTCCGGGAGGTCCGGTAGTTCCACGTGGACCACTGCCACCGGCTTGGGCGGGGTGTGGGTGGTCGCTTCTCTCAGGGCCCGGGCCAGGGCGGTCGCCTCCGTGGTCTCCGGGCGCGGGGGCGTGGACGTCTCGCCCACGTGGGGGATCACCGTGACCACCACCGCGTCGCACGACGGGTCCGACAGCGCCGCGGTCAGGGCCGTACGGAAGTCCCGCGGGGTCGCGGACGTCGTCAGGTCGCGGGGCGGGAGCGGGCGCAGGCCCTCCGCCAGGCAGGCGTCGTACGTGAGGAGCCCCAGGGACTCGGAGTTGCCGAGGATCGCGACACGGGGGCCCGCCGGGAGGGGCTGGGACGCGAGGAGGAGGCCCGCGTCGACCAGTTCCGTCACCGTGTCCACGCGGATCACGCCCGCCTGGCGCAGCAGCGCCGAGACCGTGGCGTCCGGGATGCGGGTCACCGGCACCGCGTGGCCGGGCGGCGCGCTGCCGTTGTGGCGCGCTCCCTTGACCGCGACGACCGGTTTCACGGCGGCCGTGCGGCGGGCGAGGCGGGTGAACTTCCTGGGGTTGCCCAGGGATTCCAGGTACATCAGGACGACGTCGGTGTCCGGGTCCTCGTACCAGTACTGGAGGAAGTCGTTGCCGGACACGTCCGCCCGGTTGCCCGCCGAGATGAAGGTGGACAGGCGCGCCCCGCGCCGGTGCAGGCCCGCCAGCAGCGCGATCCCGATCGAGCCGGACTGCGTGAACAGCCCGATGCGGCCGCGCGCCGGCGGCTCCGGCGCGAGGGACGCGTTCAGCCGTACGGCCGGAGAGGTGTTGATGATCCCGAAGGCGTTGGGACCGATGAGGCGCATCCCGTACGAACGCACCTGCCGGACGAGTTCGCGCTGGCGCGCGCGCCCCTCGTCGCCGCTCTCCGCGTATCCGGCGGAGAGGACCACCAGCCCCTGGACGCCGTGCTCCCCGCAGCGCGCGACCGCTTCGGGCACGCGCCGCGCGGGCACCGCGAGGATCGCGAGGTCGACGGGGCCGGGGATCTCCACGAGCGAGCGGACGGCCGGGACACCGTCCAGCTCCCGGGTGTCCGGGGCGAAGGCGTCGTTCACCGCGTACGTACGGCCCGTGAAGCCCGCGGCCCCGAGGTTCCGCAGGACCGTGCGGCCGACCCCGCCCGGCGTACGCCCCGTGCCGATCACCGCGACCGAGCCGGGCGCGAGCAGGCGCTGCACGGAGCGCGCCTCCGCGCGCTGCTCCCGCCCGCGCTGCACGGCGAGCGACGCGTCGGTCGGCTCCAGGTCGAGGGTCAGGTGGACGGCCCCGTCCTCGAAGCTGCGCCTCTGGGTGAACCCGGCGTCCCGGAAGACCTTGATCATCTTGCCGTTCGCGGGCAGCACCTCCGCCGCGAACCGCCGGATCCCCCGCTCCCTGGCGACCGCCGCGATGTGTTCGAGGAGCGCCGAGGCGATCCCCCGCCCCTGGTGTGCGTCCTGTACGAGGAACGCGACCTCCGCCTCGTCGGCCGGCGCGGACGCGGACCGACCCCGGCCGTCGACGCGGTCGTAGCGCACGGTCGCGATGAACTCGCCGCCCACCGTCGCCGCGAGACCGACCCGGTCCACGTAGTCGTGGTGGGTGAAGCGGTGGACGTCCTTGTCGGACAGCCGGGGATAGGGCGCGAAAAAACGGTAATACTTCGATTCGTCGGAGACCTGTTCGAAAAAGCTGACGAGGCGCTCCGCGTCGCCGGCCGTGATGGGCCTGATGCGGGCGGTGCCCCCGTCCCGCAGCACCACATCCGCTTCCCAGTGACCGGGGTACGCGTGCTCCGACGGCGTCTCCATAGGTCGAAGCCTACGGCGGACGGGCCCAGCGGGTCGGCAGGAGTGGACCGTACCGCACGTGAGAGACTGGTCTAGACAACCTCATGATTCCGACTCATGATTCCGACCTCGCGACCTCCTCGCGACATCGACCTCGTGACACCGAAGGGCACCACCATGGCTGAGCGACACGTCAACGTCGGCTGGACCGAGGGCCTGCACGCCCGCCCCGCCTCCATCTTCGTCCGCGCGGTCACGGCCACCGGCGTCCCCGTCACGGTCGCGAAGGCGGAGAGCAGCCCGGTGAACGCGGCCTCGATGCTCGCGGTGCTGGGCCTGGGAGCGCGGGGCGGCGAGGAGATCGTGCTCGCCTCGGACGCGGAGGGCGCCGACGCGGCGCTGGACCGGCTGGCGAAGCTGGTCACCGAGGGGCTCGACGAATTGCCCGAGACCGTCTGACCCGCCGGGCTGTCGGCCGGACGACCCGCCGACCGGACACCGTCCCGAATTCATTTCACGTCCTGGCCGTGGTGCGCGAGAATTCAGCGCACCACGGCTCGGCCTTTTCCGTGCGGGCAGCGGAAAAGAAGTCCTGCGTATTACGTCTCTTTGTATACGGCGCGGATGTTAAGAACGAGCACTCGCGGTGTTTACGGCATGTTGCGAAGCCCTCACCTTTTCCCGGCCCCGCTCCGGCCGCCGCAGCCGGTGCACGGCCGCCGTGCGCTCGGCGTGCAGCGCCGTGAGCGCCCGCGCGCGCTCGGCGTCGCCGCGCGCCACCGCGTCCACGATCGCGCCGTGCTCGGCCCAGGACTCCACGGGGTGGGCGGGCTGCTCGACCACGTACATCCAGGCGATCTTGTGCCGCAGCTGGGTGAGCAGCGAGGTCAGCGCGGGACTCCCGGAGGCCTGCGCGAGGGTCTCGTGGAACCACGCCCCCAGCGCGCGCAGATCCTCGCCCTGCCCCCGCCTGGCCCGTTCCTGCCCCAGTCTGACCAGGCCGCGCAGCACCTTGAGGTGTGCTTCGGTACGGCGCTGGGCGGCCCGGGCCGCGCCGAGCGGTTCCAGCAGGAGCCGTACCTCAAGGAGGTCCGCCGCCTCCTGGTCGGTGGGCTCGGCCACACACGCGCCGACGTGGCGGCGGGTGGTCACGAAGCCCTCCGACTCCAGCGTGCGCAGCGCCTCGCGCACCGGGACGCGGGAGACTCCGTACCGCCGGGCCAGCTGTTCCTCGGTGAGCCGGCTGCCCCGCTCGAATACACCGGAGACGATGTCGTCGCGGATCGCCGTGCATACCGAGTGCGCGGGAATGCGCATGTCCGAACCTCCGACTTAATCCGCGCGAAACACTGCCGATTGACGCCTGTTCCGTGACTCTATTGCAATCTTCGCGGATTTCCGATGGGTGCCCGGAATTTGTGCATACCTTTTGGCCACCCGGCCGGGTCGGCGGGCCCGTTCGCGGCGGACGCCGGAGGATCGAACGGACATACGGGGAAACCCCGGCGACGTGGTGCCGCCGGGGTTTCCCCGTGTCCGGAAAAGCGCGTGTCCCGAATCAGCCCGAATCGGCCCGGATGAGCCCGAATCAGCCGCTGACGACCGTCACTTCGCCGATTCCCAGCGCCGCGACCGGCGCCTTGATCTGGGACGCGTCGCCGACGAGCACCGTGACCAGCCGGTCCACCGGGAACGCGTTGACCGCGGCGGCGGTCGCCTCGACCGTGCCCGTCTCGGCCAGGCGCGCGTACAACCGCGCCTGGAAGTCGTCCGGGAGGTGCTGCTCGACCTGGTCGGCCAGCGTGCCCGCGACGGAGGCCGCCGTCTCGTACTTGAGCGGGGCCACCCCGACCAGGTTCTGCACGGCCACGTCGCGCTCGGCGTCGGTCAGCCCCTCGGCGGCCAGCGTGCGCAGCACCGTCCAGAGGTCGGAGAGCGCCGGGCCCGTGGACTCCGTGTCGACGGAGCCGCTGATGGCGAGCATCGCGGCGCCCGTGCCGTCCGGGGCGGAGCGCAGCACCTGGCCGAAGGCCCGTACGCCGTAGGTGTAGCCCTTCTCCTCGCGCAGCACCCGGTCGAGCCGGGAGGTGAGCGTGCCTCCCAGGCAGTACGTGCCCAGCACCTGGGCCGGCCAGACCCGGTCGTGCCGGTCGGCGCCGATGCGGCCGATGAGCAGCTGGGTCTGGACGGCGCCGGGGCGGTCCACGATGACGACCCGGCCGGTGTCGTCCGCCGTGATGGCCGGGGCGGGACGCGCGGCGGCGGTGTTGCCGGTCCACGCGCCGAGGGTCTCGGCGAGCAGTCCGTCGACGTCCACGCCCGTGAGGTCGCCGACGATCACAACGGTGGCGGTGGCGGGGCGGATGTGCGCCTCGTAGAACGCGCGTACGGCGGCGGCGTCGATCCGGCCGACCGTCTCCTCGGTGCCCTGGCGGGGCCGGGACATGCGCAGCGAGGCCGGGAACAGCTCCTTGGAGAGCTGCTTGGCGGCGCGGCGGCCGGGGTTGGCCGTCTCGTGCGGGATCTCGTCGAGGCGGTTGCGGACCAGCCGCTCGACCTCGGCGTCCGCGAACGCCGGGGCGCGCAGGGCCTCGGCGAGCAGACCGAGCGCCTTGGGCAGCCGGGAGACCGGGACCTCCAGGGAGACCCGCAGGCCGGGGTGGTCGGCGTGCGCGTCGAGCGTGGCGCCGCAGCGCTCCAGCTCGGCGGCGAACTCCTCGGCGGTGTGCTTGTCGGTGCCCTCGGACAGCGCCCTCGCCATGATCGTGGCGATGCCGTCGAGGCCCTCGGGCTCGGCGTCCAGCGGCGCGTCGAGGTTGATCTCGACGGCCACCACCTGCTGCCCGGGGCGGTGGCAGCGCAGCACGGTCAGCCCGTTGTCGAGCGCACCGCGCTCGGGCGCGGGGAAGGCCCACGGCCTGGCCACGCCGGCGGTCGGCTGCGGGTGGAACTCCATGGTCACGGCAGCGTCGGTCACTGGTCCGCCCCCTCGTGCTCGTCGGTCTCTTCGGCGGCTTCGTCTTCTGCGGTGACCGGTTCGTACACCAGCACGGCCCGGTTGTCCGGGCGCAGCCGGGCGGCGGCGACGGCCCTGACCTCGTCGGCGGTGATGTCCAGCACGCGCGTGACGGCGCTGAGCGCCAGCTGCGGGTCGCCGAACAGCACGGCGTACCGGCACAGTTCGTCCGCGCGGCCCGCGACCGTACCGAGCCGGTCCAGCCACTCGCGCTCCAGCTGGGCCTGGGCGCGCTCCATCTCCTCGGCGGTGGGGCCCTCGGCGGCGAGCCGGGCCAGCTCCTCGTCCACGGCGGCCTCGATCCGCGGGACCTCGACCCCGCCGGACGTCTTGACGTCCAGCCAGCCGAGCGAGGGGGCGCCGGCGAGGCGCAGGAGCCCGAAGCCGGCGGCGACGGCGGTCTGGTCGCGCCGTACCAGCCGGTTGTGCAGGCGGGACGACTCGCCGCCGCCGAGGACCGTCAGCGCCAGGTCGGCGGCGTCACACTCACGGGTGCCGTCGTGCGGCAGCCGGTAGGCGGCCATCAGCGCCCGCGCCGGGACCTCCTCGTGGATCTCCTCGCGCAGCTGGCCGCCCATGGTCTCGGGGAGCGAGCCGTCGCGCGGCGGCTGCTTGCCGTCGTGGGAGGGGATCGAGCCGAAGTACTTCTCGACCCAGGCGAGCGTCTGCTCGGGGTCGATGTCGCCGACGACCGACAGCACCGCGTTGTTCGGCGCGTAGTTCGTACGGAAGAAGGCGCGCGCGTCTTCGAGGGTCGCCGCGTCCAGGTCGGCCATGGAGCCGATCGGCGTGTGGTGGTACGGGTGGCCCTCGGGGTACGCGAGCGCGGTCAGGCGCTCGAAGGCCGTACCGTACGGCACATTGTCGTACCGCTGGCGGCGCTCGTTCTTGACGACGTCCCGCTGGTTCTCCATCGACTCCTCGTCGAGGGCGGCGAGCAGGGAGCCCATCCGGTCGGCTTCCAGCCAGAGCGCCAGCTCCAGCTGGTGGGTGGGCATGGTCTCGAAGTAGTTCGTGCGCTCGAAGCTGGTGGTGCCGTTCAGGGAGCCGCCGGCGCCCTGGACCAGTTCGAAGTGACCGTTCCCCTTCACCTGCGCCGAGCCCTGGAACATCAGGTGCTCGAAGAGGTGGGCGAGTCCCGTACGGCCCTTGACCTCGTGCCGGGAGCCGACGTCGTACCAGAGGCAGACCGCGGCGACCGGGGTCAGGTGGTCCTCGGAGAGCACCACGCGCAGGCCGTTGGCCAGCCGGTGCTCAGTCGCTGTCAGGCCGCCGGAACCGGCCTGCGCTGTGGCCGTGTGACCCATGGGCATGTACGTCCCTTCGATCGCGATATGGAGAAGTCCTGCCACTGTATGCAAGCGGGCCGACGCCTGGCGAAGTTCCCGTGCGTCACACGCTGGGAGACGGGGCGAGGTCGGCGTTGTCGGTGGAGCGGTCCACAATGGTCGGCGTCAGTTCAAGTAGTCGCCGTTCAGAACCTGTGAAGGAGCCGCAGCAGCGATGGCCCGCCGCAGCACGAAGACCCCGCCGCCGGAGGACTTCGAGGAGAAGATCCTCGACATCGACGTGGTCGATGAAATGCAGGGCTCCTTCCTCGAGTACGCGTACTCGGTGATCTACTCCCGCGCTCTGCCGGACGCCCGTGACGGCATGAAACCGGTGCACCGCCGCATCGTGTACCAGATGAACGAGATGGGGCTGCGCCCCGACCGCGGGTATGTGAAGTGCGCCCGTGTCGTGGGCGAGGTGATGGGAAAGCTCCACCCGCACGGGGACGCGTCGATCTACGACGCGCTCGTCCGGATGGCACAGCCGTTCTCCATGCGGCTGCCGCTGGTGGACGGTCATGGCAACTTCGGGTCGCTCGGGAACGACGATCCGCCGGCCGCCATGCGGTACACCGAGTGCCGGATGGCTGACGCCACGTCACTGATGACGGAGTCGATCGACGAGGACACCGTCGATTTCCAGCCGAATTACGACGGCCAGGAGCGGGAACCGGTCACGCTGCCCTCGGCGTACCCGAATCTTCTGGTCAACGGAGCCACCGGGATCGCGGTCGGCATGGCGACGAACATGCCGCCGCACAACCTCGGTGAGGTCGTGGCGGCGGCCCGCCACCTGATCCGGCATCCGTCGGCCGACCTGGACACGCTGATGCGTTTTGTGCCGGGTCCCGACCTGCCGACCGGCGGCCGCGTGGTCGGCCTCGGCGGCATCAAGGACGCGTACGAGACGGGCCGCGGGACCTTCAGGATCAGGTCCACGGTCACGATCGAGGACGTCAGCGCCCGCCGCAAGGGCCTGATCGTCACGGAGCTGCCGTTCACCGTCGGCCCCGAGAAGGTGATCGCGAAGATCAAGGACCTGGTCTCCGCGAAGAAGCTCCAGGGCATCGCTGACGTCAAGGACCTCACGGACCGTTCGCACGGTCTGCGCCTGGTCATCGAGGTCAAGAACGGCTTCGTGCCGGAGGCCGTGCTGGAGCAGCTCTACAAGCTCACGCCGATGGAGGAGACCTTCGGCATCAACAACGTGGCGCTGGTCGACGGCCAGCCGCTGACGCTCGGGCTCAAGGAGCTGCTGGAGGTCTACCTGGACCACCGGTTCACCGTGGTCCGCAGGCGCAGCGAGTTCCGCAGGAGCAAGCGGCGCGACCGGCTGCACCTGGTGGAGGGGCTGCTCGTCGCGCTCATCGACATCGACGAGGTCATCCGCCTCATCAGGTCGAGCGACAACTCCGCGCAGGCGAAGGAGCGGCTCATCGAGCACTTCTCGCTGAGCGACATCCAGACGCAGTACATCCTGGACACGCCGCTGCGCCGGCTCACCCGGTTCGACCGGATCGAGCTGGAGGGCGAGCGCGACCGGCTGACCGGCGAGATCGACGAGCTGACCGGGATCCTGGACTCGGACGCGGAGCTGCGGAAGCTGGTCTCGACCGAACTGGCCGCGGTGGCAAAGAAGTTCGGCACCCCGCGGCGCACGGTGCTGCTGGAGTCCGGCGCCTCGACGGTGGCGGCGGTCCCGCTGGAGGTCGCGGACGACCCGTGCCGGGTGCTGCTGTCCTCGACGGGACTGCTGGCCCGTACGGTCAACGGCGAGCCGCTGGAGGGCGGGGACGGCCGGCGGACGAACCACGACGTGATCCTCTCGGCCGTGCCCGCGACGGCGCGCGGCGACGTGGGCGCGGTGACGTCCGGGGGGCGGATGCTGCGGATCTCGGTGATCGACCTGCCCCAGCTGCCCGACACGGCCTCGGCGCCGAACCTGTCGGGCGGGGCGCCGGTCGCGGAGTTCCTGACGCTGGAGCCCGACGAGGAGCTGATCTGCCTCACCACGCTGGACGAGTCCTCCCCGGGGCTCGCGCTGGGCACGCTCCAGGGCGTGGTCAAGCGGGTGGTCCCCGACTACCCGCCGAACAAGGACGAGTTGGAGGTCATCTCCCTCAAGGAGGGTGACCGGATCGTCGGCGGCCAGGAGTTGCGTACGGGCGAGGAGGACCTGGTCTTCATCACGTCCGACGCGCAACTGCTGCGCTTCCAGGCCGCGCAGGTACGGCCGCAGGGGCGGCCCGCGGGCGGCATGGCGGGCATCAAGCTGGCCGAGGGCGCCACGGTGATCTCGTTCACGGCGGTGGATCCGGCGGCGGACGGGGCGGTGTTCACGGTGACCGGCTCGCTGGGCACGCTGGACGACTCCGTACGGACGGCGAAGCTCACCCCGTTCGACCAGTATCCGCGCAAGGGGCGGGCGACGGGTGGCGTGCGCTGCCACCGGTTCCTCAAGGGGGAGGACTTCCTCGCGCTGGCATGGGCGGGCGCGGGGCCGGCCCGGGGGGCGCGCAAGAACGGGGCTCCGGTGGAGCTGCCCGCGCCGGACCCGAGGCGGGACGGGTCGGGGACGCCGTTCACGGCGGAGATCGCGGCGCTGGCGGGGCCGGCGCACTGACGGGGGCCGCCCACCGCACGCCGCCCACCGCACGGGCTCTCAGTCGCCGGTCGGGCCTTCGGGTCCGTCCGGCGCCTGTGTTTCGGGGGCTGTCCACGGTTCGGGGGCTGTCGACGGTGGCGCTTCGGGGCCGTTCTCGTCGGACGGTACGTACCGCAGGACACCCCACATCGCACGGTCGTCGGCGGCGTCCTGGACGGCGGGGCCCTGGCAGGCCGCCAGCTCCTTGAGCAGGACGTCCCCGTCGATGCCCGCGCCGATCAGGACCAGCTGGGTCAGGCGCTCCTCGCCGGGGCCCCAGGGCTCCGGGCGGAAGCGCAGGAAGCGGCCGACGGTGTGCAGGGCGTAGCGGTTCGCGGGGTCGCCGTCGCCGAAGTCCACAAAGCCCTTGATCCGGTAGAGCCCTTCGGGCCGTGAGTCCAGGAACCGCATGAGGCGGCGCGGGTCCATCGGGGCGGTGGCCGTGAACGACACGGTGTCGTAGGCGGCGTGCGGGTGGCCGTGGTGGGGATCGGTTCCGGCGTCGTGCGGGTGGGGCTCGTCCGCGTACAGGTCCTCGAAGGTCAGTTGGCGTACCTTCTCGTCCTCGGCCGGCCGGACCGCCGGGTCGAAGAGCAGCTCGGGGTCGATCCGTCCGTACGAGGAGGAGATCACCGGCGTCCCGGGGCTCAGCTCGCGCAGGGCGGAGCGGAGGCGCCGCCGGTCGTCCTCCGGGACGCGGTCGGTCTTGTTGAGGACGACCAGGTCCGCGAGGGCCAGGTGACGGTCGATCTCGGGGTGGCGGGTGCGGGTGGAGTCGAACTCGGCGGCGTCGACGACCTGGACGAGTCCCCCGTACACCGTGCCCGGCTGGTCGCCGGTCAGGATCATGCGGACCAGTTCCTGCGGCTCGGCGAGACCGCTCGCCTCGATGACGATGATGTCGATCTTCGCCTCGGGGCGGGTGAGGCGCTCCAGATAGCCGTCGAGTTCGCTGGCGTCCACGGCGCAGCAGAGGCAGCCGTTGCCGAACGAGACGGTGGAGCCGACCTGTCCCGCGACCGTCATGGCGTCGATCTCGATGGCGCCGAAGTCGTTGACCACGACCGCGATCCGGCGGCCAGCGCGGTGGCGGAGCAGGTGGTTGAGGAGGGTCGTCTTGCCGGAGCCGAGGAAGCCGGTGAGCACGACCACCGGGATCTGCCGCCTGCCGGCCGGGTCCGTGCCGCTCATCGTCGTGCCCTCCGTGCTGGTGGTGTCTGTGTCAGTGCGTCCATGCCGCTTGTTCCAGGGTATGCGGCGGGGCGGCGCGCGGCCCGGGGGCGGGACGCGCGTCATCGCCCTTACGGAGAAGTCTCGTCCAGCAGGGCCCAGAGCGCGGTCTCGTCCTCCTCGTCCATCGTGAAGGCCGCCGTGAACAGCCGCAGTGTGTCGGCCGACAGCAGGTGTCCGCCGAGGGCGCGGGAGACCCGGTCGCGCAGGGCGCGGGGCAGGAGTTCGCTTGCGGCGGCGTCGCCGTTGAGCCAGAGCCAGTGGGCCAACACCCGTGCGACGGCGGCCTGGTTGACCGGTTCGTGGGTGGCGCGGACGACCTGGCGGAGCCAGCGGTCGCGGTACGGTCCTGGGCGGGCGAGCAGCTCGGCGAGGTGACGGCCGGCGGCGGATCCGGTGCCTGATCCGGTGCCGGGGCCGGTGCTCGTACCGGCGCCACGGCTCGTACCGGCGGGGCTTCGGGGGTGGGTGACGGCCACGTGGTCCGCTCCTGGGCGTAGAGGTGGCGGGTGCGACACAACTGCGACACAGCGGCGATATTCTGACGAAGACCGCGCATTGGTCCAGACCATAGCGGAGCCGCGGGCGCTGACGCCATGGTCGCCATCTTCTGTTCTCCGGGGAGTGGTTCGGCGCTTCGGCGGGTCCGCGACGGGGTCGCTCGCCGAAGCCGCACCTGGAGGTCGTCATCACCCGCTCCGCGCCCAGCAGCCCGCGTACCGCCCGCCCGCCGGCCGTTCCCGCGTCGACCGTTCCCGAGCTGCTGGACGCGCGGGCCGCCGAACATCCCGACCGGCTCGCCCTCCAGGTCGTCGGCGGTGGCGCGGTCACGTACCGGCAGTGGCGGGACCAGGCGCTCAGGGCCGCCATGGGCCTGGCGGAGGCGGGGGTACGGCCGGGGGCGCGGGTCGCCCTGCGCTTCCGTAACGACGCGTGGGAACGGTTCGCCGTCGCGTTCCTCGCCGTGCAGTACGCGGGCGGGGTGCCGGTGCCCGTACGGGAGGACCTCGCGGAGCCGGAGGCGGCGCGGCTCGCGGCGCTGGCCGGGGCGGGAACGGTGGTGCGTGACGGGGCAGTTGGGCGGGGCACGTCATCGCCCGCTCCCGGTGCTCTGCCCGGCGCGGTGGACCTCGTCCTGGCCGAGCTGCTGACGAAGCATCAGGATACGCCGCCCGAACCCCCGTACCGGGTAGGGCCGTTGGACGAGGCCCAGGTGATCGGCACGTCCGGGACCACCGGTGCGCCCAAGGGGGTGTTCGCCGCGCACGGCAATCTGACGGCGGGGCTGACCCTCAACCCCCGCCCCCGGCCGTACGCGCACTCCCGGCACGCGCTGTACGCGTTCCCCCTCGGCACGAACGCCGGGCAGGTGATGCTGCTGAACGCCCTCACGGGCGCGCCCGCCACCGTGATCCTCCCCCGCTTCGACGCGGACGAATTCGGCCGTACCGTCGAGGAGTTCGGGGTCGGCACGGTGTTCCTCGTCCCGTCGATGGCCATCGAGCTGCTGAACGCGGGCACGGCGCGGACGTACGACCTGTCCAGTGTGCTGCTGGTCAGTTCGTCGGCCGCCGCGCTGCCGGGTCCCGTCGCCACCGCCCTGGCGGCGGCGCTGCCCGGGGCCACCCTGGTCAACACGTACACCTCGGCGGAGGCCGCTCCGGCGCAGATCTCCGCGATCGTGGACGCCCGGCACCCCGGGTCGGTGGGCCGCCCGGCCGACCCCGCGGACCTGCGGATCCTCGACGCGGAGGGGCGGGAGGTGGGGGTCGGCGAGGTGGGCGAGGTGTGGCTGCGGCAGCCGGGGCCGCCACGTGGCTATCTCGGCGGGGGTGCGGGTGCGGGTGCCGATGCGGGTCCCGGTGTGGGTCCCGATGCCGGTGCTGCGGACGGCGCGCGGGTGTTCCGTGACGGGTGGGTGCGGATGGGGGACCTGGGGCGGGTGGACGACGGGGGCCGGCTGTATCTGGTCGACCGGGAGAGCGACGTCATCAAGTCCGGTGCGCTGAAGGTCTCGACGCTGCGGATCGAGGAGGTCCTGCACGCACACCCGCACGTGGCCGACGCGGCGGCGCTCGGCCTGCCGCACGCGGTGATGGGCGCGGTGCCGGTGGCCGTGGTCGTCCCCGGCCCGGACGGCCTCGATCTCGACGAGCTGCGGCTCTTCCTCAGCGCGCGGCTCAGCCGACCCGAACTCCCCCTCCGCGTCCTGCTCGTGGACCAGCTGCCGAAGAACCCGACCGGCAAGGTGGTCAAGCACCTGCTGCGCCCGCTCTTCGACGCTCCGGTGGACGGGGCGGCGGCGGTCGTCGCGCCCTCCTCCCCCACCGAGCTGCGGCTGGCGGCGATCTGGCGCAAGCTGCTGGGCCGGGCGGTGGCGGACGTGTCGGCGGAGTTCTTCGCGCTCGGCGGGGACTCGTTCCGGGCGGTGCAGCTGGCGGCGGCGCTGGAGGCGGAGTTCGGGGTACGGGCGGGCACCGCGCTGATCTTCGAACGCCCCTCGCTGCGGGCGCAGGCGGCGTGGCTGGAGGCGCGGGAGGGCGCGGGCGGCTCCACCGCGGCCGGCGGCGCCGAGCCGGACCCGGCCACGGTGACGGCGTACCTCACCCGCCTCCGCGCCCAGCCGCACGCCGTCCCGCTCACCTCCCAGCAGGAGAACTTCTTCCGCTGGATGGCGGAGGCGCCGGGCCGGGACGCGGGGGCGGTCACCGCGCTGTTCCGGGTCACGGACCGGCTGGAGCCGGAGACCCTGGGGCGGGCGCTGACCGAGGCCGTACGGAGGCATCCCGCGCTGCGGACCCGCTTCGAACCGGTGGCGGGGGAGCCCGGCGTGGTACGGGTCGCGCTGGACGAGGAGCCCGCCGTACGGATCACCCTGCGCGAGGCGCCCGGCGCGAGCGACGCCGAGGTGGACGAACTGCTGCTCGCCGAGCGCGACCGGCTGACGGATCTGGCGCGGGACCCGATGGCGCGGCTGCTGGTGGTGACGCGGGGGCCGGAGGACCACGTGGTGCTGCTGGCGGTGCACCACATGGTCGCCGACGGCTGGTCGGTGGGGGTGCTGCTGTCGGACCTGGGCGTGCTCTACTCGGCGCTGCGACGGGGGCGGACGGCGCCGCCGGTACGGTCGGGGCCCGGTTACGAGGAGTTGGTGGAGTGGTCCCGCGCCCACTGGCCGGAGTCGCGGCGGCACTTCGCGGGCGCGCTCGCGGGCGCTCCGGCGGCGGTGGAGGTGTTCCCGGGGCGCCGGGAGGTGGCGGAAGTCCTCACCAAGGCGTACCGGTTCGACCTGCCGGCCGAGCGGGCGGAGGCCCTGCGGGCGCGGGCGGGTGAGCTGGGGGCGACGCCGTTCCTGGCGGTGACGGCGGCGTGGACGGGCTTGCTGGCGGCCCGGAGCGGGCAGAGCGAACTGGTCCTGATGACCCCGGTCCCCGGGCGGCCGCGCCCGGACGCGGAGCACGTGATCGGCTGCTTCGTCCAGTCGTTGCTGCTTCGGGTGGACGCGTCGGGGAGCCCCGGCTTCGCGGAGCTGGTGGACCGGCTGCGGGTCACGGCGACGGAGGCGCTGGACCACCAGCTGTACCCGTTCGCGGAGTTCAGCCCTGCGGCGCCGTTCGCGGCGTGGCTCCGGTACGAGGCGTGGACGGCGCCCCCGCAGCTCCCGGGCGTACGGTGCGCGCCCTGGGAACTGCCCCGCGGCACGACGGTCCCGTGGCCCCTGCCGGGCGGGGACCGGGGGGTGCCGGAGCTGACGGTGGTGGAGCAGCCGGGGGGTGGTCTGCGCTGCTGGCTCCAGTACAACGCGGTGGCGTTCGAGGAGCGCGTGATCGTGGGCCTGGCGGAGGATTTCGTACGGTCGCTGGAGGAGGCGTGCGGCGCGCCACGGCGTTGACGTGGCGTCCTCGCCGGACGGGCTCGATGGTCGGGCGGCTGGCTCGCCCGCGTCTGGCGGGACCGCGGCTGACGCGGCGGTTGTCCTCAATCGCCGGACGGGCTCAATGGGCCCCCAGACGCTGACGACGCCGGGCGTCAGCGCGCAACCGGCGAACCGCCGCTAACGCGGCGTCGTCCTCAAACGCCGGACGGGCTTGGTGGGCCCAGGCGTTGACGGCGGCGCGCACGCAGCTCGATCACGCCCGGCAGAACCGCCGCTAAGGCGGCGGTGTCCTCAAACGCCGGACGGGCTTGATTTGCCTCGTCGCCGGGCGAACACATCAGGCCGGTCCGGTGTTCCAGAACGAACACCCCCGCGCGTGCCCCCGACATCAGGCGGCCAATTCCAGCCCGTCCGGCGCTTGAAGACACCCCCACGCGAGCCGCAAGCCCCCTCCAATGCCGCGGGCACCTCAAGCCCGTCCGGCGATTGAGGACACCGCCCGTACGACCCGCACACACCCCCCGGCGCCAGGCGCGCAAATCCAGCCCGTCCGGCGATTGAGGACAACCAACCCACCGGCCCGCGCGGGGCCCCCGCCAAGCGCCACACATCGAACTCGCTACGCCGCGAGCCGCGCGTGCCCTCCCGCGCCGGGCGGCCATATAAAGCCCGTCCGGCGATTGAGGACACCCCCCGTGCGACCCGCACACCGCCCCCCGGCGCCAGGCGGACAAATCAAGCCCGTCCGGCGCTTGAGGACACCCGCCCACCGGGCCGCGCGGGCCCGGCAAACCCGTCCGGCGATTCCCCTCGCGGCGGCGGCCCGCGCAACGTCCGCCAAAAGTCAGGCGCGCGCGCTCAGCGGGCGCAGGTCCGTCCACACCTCCCCGATCCTCGCCCCGCACTCCTCCCGCGACCCCCGCGTCCCCTCCGCCCGCCACCCCGCCGGGATCTCCTGGTCGGTCGGCCAGACCGAGTACTGCTCCTCGTGGTTGACGACCACCGCGAACATCGTTCCTCCTGGGGATGTGGGACGTGGGAAATGGGACATGGAGCAAAGGGCCAACACGAAAAAGGACACACACCGCCGTCGCCTCACGGCGACAACCCCTCCACCGCCTCCCCCTCCGACATCGCGTCGATCTCCGCGATCAACAACTCCTCCACCCGCGCCGCCAGATCGGACAGCACCCGGTGGTCGAAGACATCCCGGATGCTGATCTCCAGGCCCGCCACCGTGCGGATCCTCGCCGCCACCCGCGTCACCCGCAGCGAGTCGCCGCCCAGGGAGAAGAAGTCGTCCAGGGCGCCCACCCGCTCGATCCCCAGCACCTCCTCCCACAGCTCCGCGACGAGCGCCTCCGCGTCCGTGCGGGGTGCGACGTACGCGGGGGCCGCCGCGGACGGTCCCGGCAGCGGGAGCGCCGAGACGTCCGGCTTGCCGTTCACCGTCAGAGGGAGCCGGTCGAGGACCACCAGTGCGCTCGGCACCATGTAGGTCGGGAGCACGCCCCCTACGTGAGCCAGGAGTTCGGGCACCTGTGGCCGCGTCGCGGCCGGCAACGGGACCACATAGCCCAGCAGCCTGCCCTCCCGCACGACCACCACCGCCTGCGCCACCCCCGGGTGGCTCGTCAGCGCGTGCTCCACCTCGCCCGGTTCGATCCGGTAGCCGCGAAGCTTCACCTGCCCGTCCGTCCGGCCCAGGAACTCCAGCTCCCCGTCCGGCAGTCGGCGCACCCGGTCGCCCGTGCGGTACATCCGGCCGCCGTCCGCCACGAACGGGTCCGGCAGGAAGCGCTCCGCCGTCAGGTCCGGCCGACCGGCGTATCCACGGGCCAACCCGTGTCCGCCTAGGAAGAGTTCGCCCTCGGTGCCGTCGGGCACCAGCCCGAGCCGTTGGTCCAGCACATAGCACCGCACCCCGGCCAGCGGCCGCCCGATCGGCGGCCGGGCGACCACACCGTCCGACGGCACCGACAGGTCCGCGCTCGTGGCGATCACCGTCGCCTCCGTCGGACCGTACGTGTTCACCAGCCGGACCCGCCCGCCGTGCCGCGCGTGCCACCGCGCCAGAACGGTGCCGTCCACGGCCGAGCCCCCCAGCACCACCAGCCGCAGATCCGCCGGCCAGGTGAACTCGTCCTCCATCAGCACCAGTTCGTGCCAGTACGCGGTCGGCAGATCGAGGACCGTGACCCCCGCCCCGTCCTCCGCGCGCAGGACGTCGGGGAGCGTACGGGAGCCGCCGGGCAGCAGGACACAGCAGGCGCCGGACGCCAGGGCGGGCCAGATCTCCTCGGCGTGGGTGTCGAACCCGATGGAGGCGAACTGGACAATCCGGTCGCCGGGCCGGAGGCCGTACCCCTCCCGGGATCCCTCCCCGTCGGCCGTCCCGATCGGCGCCGCCCCAGTCGCCGCCGCCCCGATCGCCGCCGCCCCCGTAGCCAACATCCCCGTCATCCACTCCACCCGGTCGGCGAGCGCCCCCTGTTCGACCACCACCCCCTTGGGCCGCCCCGTGGACCCCGAGGTGAACAGCACGTACGCCGGATCGGTCGCCCCGACCCCGGGCCACCCACTCGTCGCACGAGCCGCAGGTCCGTCCGGCCACTCATCGGGCACAACCAGCGCCGGTATCCCCAGGTCAGGCCCCTCCCCCGCCGTGATCAGCAGCCGCGCTCCCCCGTCCGCGACCAACTGCCGCAGCCGCTCCGGCGGATACGCCTCGTCCAGCGGCAGGTAGCCGCCGCCCGCCTTCCACACAGCAAGCAGCGCGATCACCAGCGCATAGGACGGAGGGGTCCGTACCGCCGCGACCCCACCCTCCAGCGGCCCGATCCGCGCGGCCAACAGCGAGGAGCGGCGGTCCAGTTCGGCGTACGAGAGCGTGTCCTCGCCGAGCGCCAGCGCGGGCGCGTCGGGCCGCAGGGCGACCTGTTCGGCGAAGCGGGCCGGTACCGTACGGCGCCCGGGGTCCAGCCGGGGCCCGGTGCCGCGCGCGAGCACGGCGGCCCGCTCCGCCGCGTCGAGCAGCCAGTCGCCGTGCACGGGGAGCAGCGGATCGGCGGTGGCCCGGGTCAGCAGGGTGCGGTAGCGCCGGGCCAGGGTCTCGACCGTCGACCGGTCGAACAGCTCCTCGTCGTACGAGAAGGAGCAGGTCAGCCCGGTCTCCGTCCGCCAGGTGTCCAGCAGCAGATCGGCCTTGGCCCGGTCGAAGCCCGAGTCCAGGGACAACAAGGTGACGCCAGGGGGGAGTTCGGGTTCGGCGGCGCCTCCCCCCGTCTCGTGCTGGCTCTGGAGCACGAACAGCGTTCGGAACGGCAGGCCGCCGGGCGGTTCGCCCAGGTCCGCGGCCAGCCGCTCCAGCGGTACGTCCTGGTGGGCGAGCGCGCCCATGGTCGCGGACCGGACGCGCCGCAGCACCGTACGGAAGTCCGGGCCACGGCCCGCGTCCCCCCGCAGGTCCGCGCGGATCACGGCGGTCCGGGTGAAGTAGCCGATCAGCGCCTCGTGCGCCACGTCGGGCCGGCCCGCGAGCGGCGTACCGACCGTGAAGTCGTCCTGGCCGCACCAGCGGCCCAGCACACTCTGGTAGGCGGCGAGCAGCACCATGAAGGGGGTGCAGCGCTCCTGCCGGGCCAACTGATCCACGGCGTCGGTCAGTTCGGGGCCGAGCGCGAGGTCCGCGAATCCGGCGGGCCGCCGCGGATCCGCCGGGCGGGGACGGTCCAGCGGCAGCCGCAGCGGTTCGGCGCCCGCCAGCCGGTCCCGCCAGTGGACGTACGCCTGCTCCCGCTCGTCGGGGCCGAGCCGCGACTCCTCGGCACGCGCGTGGTCCCCGTACTGGATGGCGAGGACGGGCAGTTGGGGTACGGAGTCCGTCAGGGCGGCCCCGTACAGCGTCAGCAGTTCGTGCCAGAGCACCCCGGCCGACCACCCGTCGCCCGCGATGTGGTGCAGGACGAGGCACAGCGTGTGTTCGTGTTCCCCCGCGCGGACCAGCACGGCGCGCAGCGGCGGTCCGGCGGCGAGGTCGAAGGGCGTGTTGACGTACGGCGCCACCGCCCCGGTCAGGGCCCGCTCGACGTCGTCGTCCCCGGCCGGGGACACGTCGTGGCGGACGAGCAGGACGGGGGCGGGCGGGTCGACCACCTGCCGGGGCCCGTCGCCGACCACCACGAACCGGGTACGGAGGATCTCGTGCCGGGCCGTGAGGGCGTCCAGGGCAGTGCGCAGGGCGCGGACGTCGAGCGGGCCGCGCCAGCGCCGTACGAGATACAGGTGGTAGCCGGTGTCAGTGGGGTCGAGCTGTTGCAGGAACCACAGGCGGCGCTGATCCACCGTCAGCGGATAGTCGATTGCGGGACGTGGGGGATGGGGTGGTGTCGGCGCCCGGAACGGCGTCGGCGTCGGCGTCGGGTCAACGGCCGCTGTCATGGGCCACCTTGTCCTTCGTACGGGCTTGCGGGGTCGTCCGGGCTTGCGGGGTCGTACTCGATTGCGGGGTCGTACGGGCTTGCAGGGTCTCCAGGCCGACCAGGTCGTCGGAGACCGCGTCGGGCACCTCGCGGTCGAACCGGGCCAGCACGGGGATCCGCAGGCAGACCACCGCGAGCAGGGCCATCGCGAGG
Organism: Streptomyces sp. NPDC088261; assembly: GCF_044740805.1. Taxonomy (NCBI): domain Bacteria; kingdom Bacillati; phylum Actinomycetota; class Actinomycetes; order Kitasatosporales; family Streptomycetaceae; genus Streptomyces; species Streptomyces sp. NPDC088261. Next base: position 141,766 of record NZ_JBIURL010000007.1, on the reverse strand, counting down.
CCGAAGAGCAGATAGAGCAGACCGATCCCCCGGCCCTCGCCGGTCCCGATGACCTGGCCGACGGTGCCGGCGAGCGCGCCGTGCTCCTCCATCAGCGGCTGGAGCAGTCCGGGCGCCAGCGGGGCGATCACGGCGAAACCGACCGGAAGAGTGGACCAGGCGACCATGGTGTTGACGGCGATGATCCGCCCGTGGAAGCGCAGCGGCACCTTGGTCTGGATGATCGTCGCGTACGTGCCGTTGAGCAGCGCCAGGCCGAGCGTCATCCCGAACGCCCCGAGGGCGACCAGCGGCAGCGAGGGCCGCAGCCCGGTGAGGACGCAGGCGACCGCCAGGCCCGCCGTGGCGTAGAGGACCCCGCGCAGCCGGTGGTGCCGGGGGCCGCCCCAGATGAGCAGGGTGAGCCCGCCGACCACCGCGCCCGCCCCTGCCGCGACCGCGACCCAGCCGGTGGCCGCCAGGTCGGCGAAGGAGAGCACCAGCGGGGTGGTGAGGAGGAAGAGCGGGGACAGGAAGATGTTGAGGGCGGCGAAGAACAGCAGCATCGCGCGGAAGTGGCGGCTGCCGAGCGCCCGCCGGAACCCGCCCTTGATCTCTTCCAGCACACTCTCCCTGCGCACGGCGGCCATGGCCTTGGGGAACCGTACGGCGAGAGTGATCGCGACGGCGGCGGTGTAGCTGACGACGTCGAGGACGAGGATGCCGCCGAGTCCGATTCCGGCGAGCAGCCCGACGGCGAACAGCGGGACGAGGAACTGGGCGAAGCCCAGGGCCATTTGGGTTACGCCGTTGGCGCGGCCGAGGAAACGCTTGGGGACGAGTTGGGGCACCGACGAGCCCCAGGCGAAGCGCTGGAAGACGAGGGCGAGGGAGAGCAGGCCGATCAGGGCGTAGGCGTGCCAGACCTGGAGGCTGTCGGTGAGGTAGAGGACGAGCAGCCCGGCCTGGGTGGCACCGGCAGCGAGGTCGCCGGCGAGCATGACCTTGCGGCGGTCGCTGCGGTCGACGACGGCGCCCGCCAGGGGGGCGGCGAGGATGCCGGGGACGAGGGCGCAGGCGGCGAGCAGGCCGAAGCTGGCGAGGGAGCCGGTCCTGAGGTAGATCCAGATGGGGAGCGCGAACTCGGTCAGGGCCGAGCCGATCATCGAGACCTGCTGGCCGGTGGCGACGGCCAGGAAGCGGCCGAGGCTGGGACGTACGGTCGTACGATCCTCCCGGGCCGGACCCGCTGTGTGCGCCCCACCGATCTCAGCGGCTTCACCGGTCTCGGCGGCCCCACTGGTCTCAGCAGCCTCACCGACCGGAACCGGATCCGTGCCTCCCTCCCGCGACACCCCCTCCAGCCACCACGTGGCCCCGGGGGTACGGGCATGGCGCCGGTCCGCGCCCTCCGCGACGGCCGGGGCCACCTCGGTGAGGATCACGGCCAGTTCCTCCGCGCGGTACTTGAGGAAGAAGTGCCCCGCCTCGTCCAGCACCACCACGGCGGCGGTGTCGGTGAGGCGGTGCCACTCGCGGTAGCGCTCCTGGTAGAACTCGGTCGCCGGGTCACGGTCGCCCGCCAGCGCGATGACCGGCGCCCGCAGCCGGCCGCCCTCGGTGCGGAACAGCTCCCCGAAGTAGCGCTCGGCCTCCTTCGTGCCCGTACGCCGGTTGTGGACGATCAGCCGCAGCTGCTCGGCGCTGAAGTCGTCGGTGTCGAGGCCCGCCGCCGTCAGGGCGTTGACCATGTCCTGGTCGCTGCGCAGCCGGTCCACGAACGCCGAGAAGCGTTCCGCGAGCGCGGCGCCCCGGCTCTCCGGACGGGCGAAGGGGAAGATGCCGCCGAGATGGACGGCGTCCACCTCGCGGCCCGCCGCCTCCAGCCGCCGCGCGACCTCGACGATCAGCATGACGCCGAGCCCGCAGTGGCCGTAGAGGACGATCCGGCCCTCGACGCCGTCCAGGATCTCCTGCGCCGTCTCGGCGGCCACCTGGTCGAACGGCCGTGCCTCCTCGCCCAGTTCGTGTCCGGGAACGGCGAGCGAGTGCAGCGCCCAGTCCGCCGGCAGCGCGTCCGCGAGCGGTTTGTAGATGAGCGCGCTGCCACCGCCGTAGGGCGCGCAGACCACACTGCCAGTGGTGCGGGTACGGGGCGGGGTCAGCCGGTGCAGCAGTCTGCGGGGGCCCCGGTCCTCCTCGGAGGAGGTGAGCAGGGCGGCCAGCGCCCGTACGGTCGCGTGCTGGAAGAGGTCCATCACCCCCAGCCCGGCGGCCTGTTCGGGCAGGGCGCGGCGCAGCCGGGCGACCACCTGGGTGGCCATGAGGGAGTGCCCGCCGAGGACGAAGAAGTCGTCCAGCGCGCCGATCCGCTCCACGCCGAGCAGGTCGGCCCAGAGGGACGCGATCAGCTCTTCCGTCTCGCCCTCGGGCGGGACGTGCTCCCCCGCACTGGGGCTGTTGTCCTCGGGGGCGGGCAGCGCGGCGCGGTCGACCTTGCCGTGCGCGAGCAGCGGGAGCCGGTCGAGGACGACGTACCGCGCCGGGATCATGTAGTCCGGCAGGAGGTCGAGCAGGCGGGTGCGCAGGTCGGCGGGGGCGGGCGGTTCGCTGTCGCCCGCCCGTTCCAGGTAGCCGACCAGCTGTTGTCTCACGCCCTCGCCCCGGGCGACGACGACCGCCTGTCCGACGCCGTCCACGGCGCTGAGGGCGGCCTCGATCTCGCCGGGCTCGACGCGGTAGCCGCGTACCTTGATCTGGTGGTCGGCGCGGCCGAGGAACTCCAGCTCGCCGTCGGCCCGTTGGCGCACGAGGTCGCCCGTACGGTACATCCGCGCGCCGGGCTCGCCGGTGAACGGGTCCGGCACGAACCGGTCGGCCGTGAGGTCGGGGCGGCCGAGGTAGCCCCGGGCCAACCGGTCACCGCCGACGTGCAGTTCGCCGGTGACCCCGGGGGGTACGGGCCGCAGCGCCGCGTCGAGGACATAGGTCCGCGCCCCGGCGAGCGGCCGGCCGATCGGGGTGGAACCGTGGTGCGGTCCGTCCGGGGTGACCTCGTGGACGGTGACACCGACAGTGGTCTCGGTGGGTCCGTAGTGGTTGAACACCGCACACCGGCCGAGTGCGGCGAGGCCGCTCGCCCAGGCCGCCGAGGACGCCTCGCCGCCCAGCACCAGCGCCTTGCGCGGCAGAAGGCGCTCAGCGGGTGCGTCGGCCGTCAGGGCGGCCAGGTGGGAGGGGGTCATCTTGAGGTAGTCGATGCCCGACTCCTCGATACGGTCGGCGAGTTCGGCGCCCGAGATGCGGCGGGGCAGCAGGTGCACCCGGCCGCCGGTGGACAGGCCGAGGTAGAGCAGGGTGATGCTGAAGTCGAAGGCGAGCGACTGGAGCAGCCCGTACGACGCGTGGTCCTCGACGCGCAGCCGATCCCGCGCGCCCACAAGGTAGTTGAGGATCTGCCGGTGCTGGACGGCCACCCCCTTGGGGGTTCCGGTGGAGCCCGAGGTGTAGATGACGTACGCCAGGTCATCGGGACCCGCTGACTGGGGCAGTGGATCGGCACCGGCGGTGGTCTCCGCCGCCGGGTCCAGGTGGAGCACCCTCCCCCGGAATCCGGGTGCCTTCGCGGCCAGGTCGGAGTCGGTGACCAGCACCGACACCGCGGCGTCCGCGAGCAGGAACTCGACCCGGGCGGTGGGCTGTTCCGGGTCGAGCGGCAGATACGCGGCGCCGGCCTTGAGGACGCCGAGCATGGCGACGGCCAGCTCCGGGGACTGCTCCAGGCAGAGGGCGACCACCGCGCCGGGGCCCACGCCGAGCGCGCGGAGCCGGTGTCCGAGGCCGGTCGCCCGGCGTTCCAGTTCTCCGTACGAGAGGCTGCCCCGGCCGTCCGTGAGCGCCACGGCCCCGGGGGTCTCCGCCGCCGCCCGGGAAAGCAACTCGGAGAGCGTAGGCGGAGTTTGGGCGGTGAGGGGCGGTCCGGCGGACCACGCCGCCAGCCGGGCCCGCTCGCCGTCGGCCAGCAACGGCAGGGCTCCGAGCGGGCGCCCCGGGTCGGCGAGGGCGGCGGTCAGCAGCACCTCGAAGCGCTCGGCCAGCCGCTCGACCGTCGTCTCCTCGAACAGGTCGGTACGGTAGGTGAACAGGCCGTACACCCCGCCGTCCGCCTCGTCCCGCAGATACAGCGCGAGGTCGTGGTGGGTGGTGGTGGCGCGGTAGCCGAACCCCTCCGCGCGCGGCGCCCCGGCCGTGGCCCCGACGGCGGACTCGCCGTAGTTCTGGAAGGCCAGGGTGGCCTGGAAGACGGCGGCGCGGCTGACGTCACGCTCCACCGCGAGGTCGCCGACGATCTGCTCGAACGGCACCTCCTGGTGCGCGTACGCGTCCAGGGTCCGTTCCCGTACCTGCCCGAGCAGGCGCGCGAACGTCAGGTCCGGGGTGATCCTGGCCCTGATCGGCAGCATGTTGACGAAGATGCCGACCAGCGGCTCCAGTTCACTGTGCAGCCGGCCCGCCACGGGCGAGCCGACCGCGAAGTCCCCCTGGCCGCTGTGCCGGGACAGCAGGGTCTGGTACGCGGCCATGAGCACCATGTAGCGGGACGCGCCGTACGCCGCCGCGACCTCGGTGATCCGCTCGGACAGGGCGCGGTCCCAGCGGAACTCGTGCGCCGCGCCCTCGAAGGTGAAGGTCGGCGGGCGCGGCCGGTCGACCGGCAGCTCCAGCGCGGGCACCCCGTCGAGTTCGGCCCGCCAGTGGTCGCGGGACGCGGTGAGGGTGCCGTCGGCGAGCCGGCCGCGCTGCCAGGCCGCGTAGTCGCCGTACTGGAGCTGGGGTTCGGCCAGTCCGTGCGGGGTGCCGTCGGTGTGGTGGGCGTGGAGCGCGTCCAACTCCCGCTGGAGGAGGTCGATGGACCAGCCGTCGCAGACGATGTGGTGCATGACGAGCGCGAGGACGTGGTCGTGCTCGCCGATCCTGACGAGCAGGACCCTCAGCAGCGGGCCTTCCGCCAGCACGAAGGGCCGGGCGAGCAGGTGCTCGACCGCCTCGGCGGCCCGGGCCTCGCGCGCCTCCGGATCGGGCTCCTGGCTCACGTCGAGGAACTCCGCGCCGAACGGGGCCGGTTCGGCCACCACCGCGTGGGCGGTGCCGTCCTCCGTCGCGGGGAAGACCGTACGGAGCACTTCGTGCCGGGCGACCAGATCGGTGAGCGCGGCGTCGAGCGCGATCCGGTCGTACGGGCCCCGGATGCGGCGGGCCGGGGCGAGGGTGTAGGCGGTGGATCCGGGGGTGAACTGCTCCATGAACCAGAGGCGTTCCTGGCTGCTGGACAGCGGCGGCGCGGTGCCCTCGGGTCTGCGGTCGACCGTACGGCCCCGGCCTCGGCCCCGGCCGCCGCGCAGGCGCTGAGCCAGCAGGGAGCGCTTGGCCTCCGACCACTCCGTGGTCGGGGGGCGTGTTTCTGTCATCGTCGTCCTGTTCAGGTCAAGATCGCCGGTGCTGGGCGGCGCCGGGGGGGCGGCGGGCCAGGGGGCGATGCCGTCGGCCCTGCGGTGGGGCACAGGGGACGCGGTGGACACAGGGGACGCGGTGGGGCGCGGGGGTCGAACGGGGGTGAGGGTCGAGCGGGGGTGGGGTCGAGCGGGGTGATGGTCGACGGGGGGTGGCAGTCGAAAAAGGTCGGACATGGCCCCCATGGTTCGGCGGGCGGGAGTCCGGGGTGACGCCGGGAAGGGGCCGCGCGATCAGCGCGACGCGCTCACCACTTGGGCGATCCCCGCCACCGTCGGGGTGTCGAAGAAGACGTCGAAGTCCACTTCCACACCGAGGGATTCACGGATGCGCGCGGCGATGCGGATGATCGTCAGCGAGTGGCCGCCCAGATCGAAGAGGTCGTCCTCGGGGTCGACGGCCGGCAGGTCCAGCACCTCGCACCAGATCGCGCACAGGGCCGGGACGAGCCCGTCCCCGGCGGAAGCGGCCGGGACGGCGGCGGGCGCGGCGGCGGCCACAGCGGCGGCGGAAGGGGTGAGGGGGACCACTTCCCGTACCGACAGTGCGCGCCGGTCCAGCTTGCCGTTGGGGGTGGTCGGCAGCTCCTCCAGCATGACGTACCGCTGCGGGCACATCACCGACGGCAGGGTGCGCCGCAGGTGCGCGCGCAGCGCGTCGGCGTCCGGGGCGCCCCCGGCCGGCACCACGTACGCGACCAGTACGGGACCGTCGGCGCCGCCCTCGTGCAGGACGACCGCCGCCCGCGCGACCACCGGGTGCTCCAGCAGGACCGCCTCGATCTCGCCCAGCTCGATCCGGTGGCCCCGGATCTTGACCTGCTGGTCGACGCGGCCCAGGCACTCCAGTTCGCCGTCGGCGGTACGGACGGCCAGGTCACCGGTGCGGTAGAGGCGCGACCCGGGCGGCCCGTACGGGTCGGGCACGAAGCGCTCCGCCGTCAGCCCGGGCCGGCCGAGGTAGCCGAAGGCGAGACCGTCCCCGCCGAGCAGCAGCTCCCCGGCCTGTCCGACCGGGACGAGCCGCAGGTGCCGGTCGACCACATGGGCGCGGGTGTGGGCGATCGGGCGGCCGATCCCGACCCGGACCGGTTCCGCGGGGATCTCCGCGCGGGTCGACCAGATCGTCGTCTCGGTCGGGCCGTAGACGTTGAACAACCGGCCCACCAGGGAACGGAGTTCGCGCGCCAGCGGCAGGGACAGCGGCTCGCCGCCGGCCAGGGCGGTGAGCCCGGCGAGACCGGCGGGACCCGTGTGATCCGCGCGTCCCGCCGTGCCCGGCTCCGCCGCCAGCAGCACCTGCCACCCGGTGGGAGTGGCCTGGACGTGGGTGACCTTCTCCTCGCGGATCAGCCGGAGCAGGCCCGGTCCGTCGGTCGCCAGGCCGTCCCGGGCGAGCACCAGCCGCCCGCCCGTGACCAGCGGCAGGAACAGTTCCAGCGCCGAGATGTCGAAGGAGAGCGAGGTCAGGCCGAGCCAGACGTGTCCGGGCCCCGACCCCAGCAGCCCCGCGAACGAGCCGAGGAGGTTGACGAGGGCCCGGTGGCCGACCGCCACGCCCTTGGGACGGCCCGTGGAGCCCGAGGTGTAGAGGACGTACGCGGTGTCCGTCGACACGGCCCGGGCCTCCGGCTCCCACGTCACCGCCGCGCGGTGCGCGACCGGGAGTGCGAGGTCGTCCAGCAGCAACACCGGTGTGGTGGCGGCCAGTTCGGGGGCGGGTGGCCGGTCCGCGAGCAGCAGGGAGGCACCGGAGTCGGCGGCGATGAACGCGAGCCGCTCGGCGGGATAGCCGGGGTCCAGCGGCAGGTAGGCCGCGCCGGTGAGCAGGACGGCGAACAGGGCGACGGGGAGGGCGGAGGTACGGTCCAGATGGACGGCGACCAGGTGCCCGGGGCCGATCCCGCGTGCGCGCAGTGCGGCCGCCAGGGAGGCCGAACGGGCTTGCAGGGTACGGAAGTCGAGCGTCGCGTCCGTGGCGGTGACGGCCACGGCGTCCGGCGTGAGCTCGGCCTGGCGCTCCATCAGGTCCACCACGGTCGGGGCGCCCGCGAAGCCCTCCGGGAGCCGGGCGTCCGGTCCGGGTCCCGGCGTCTGCCAGGTCTCGGTGAGGAGGCGCAGTTCGTCCCCGGCCAGCAGGGGCAGGTGGGCGAGCGGGCGGTCCGGCGTGGTGAGCGCGGCGTCGAGCAGGGTGGTGAAGTGTCCCGCGATGCGTTCTGCGGTGTCCGGGGCCACCACGGCGGGGTCGTACTGGAACGCGATCAGCGTGCGCGCCGGTTCCTCCACGATCTGGAGGTGGAGCGGGGAGCGTGCGGCGCGGTGGAAGACGGCCCGGTCGACCCGGGTCCGCGCGCCCTCGAAGTGCGGGTCCGCGCCGGATCTTCGGTAGCTGAAGGTGACCGGCGTGAGGCCCACGCGCGGGCCGAGTCCGCGCGCCACGGCTCCGTACGGGACCGCGCGGAAGCGGTAGAGCGTACGGAGGTCCTTGCGCAGCGCCGAGGCGAGGTCGGCCAGTCCGGTGGTGCCGGGGTCCACGGCCGGTGCGGGGACGGGGAGTTCGTTGACGAACAGGCCGACGGCGTCCCGCTGTTCGGGGGTGCGGGTGGAGAGGGACACTCCGACGGCGGCGCCCTCGTTGCCGTACCGCAGCAGCAGCGCGTGGACGGCGGCGAGCAGCAGTTCGAAGACGGTCACCCCGGCTTTGTCGGCCGCCGCGCGCAGGTCGTCGTGCGCGGCCCCTTCGAGCCACCGCTCGACGCACTCCCCCGCCCCGGCGGCCCGCGGGGAGACCTGGGCGGCGGGCCGGACGCCGGGCAGCAGGACCGGCGCGTCGGCCAGGCCGGCCGCCGCGTCCTCGCCGTACCACTCGGCGGCTTCCCGTACGGCCGACTCCGGGGGCGCGGCGGACGGCGGTGCCGGCGCGGCGGCCGGGCGTACGGGCGTGGCGCCCCGCAGCCGTGCGGTGTACGCGTCCGCCAGATCGGTGAGCAGGACGTCCTTCGACGTGCCGTCGAAGACCGCGTGGTGGGCGACGGTCAGCAACTCCGCTCCGCCGTCGGCGTGTTGGTAGAGGGTGGCCCGGATCAGCGGGCCCGTGTCCAGCCGGAAGGGGCGCGCGATCTCCGCCTCGACCCGCTCCGCGTACTCGGCCGTGGTGTCGGTGCTCACGTCGGCCACGACCAGGGACGGCCGCGAGGGCGCGGGCACGGAGCCGAGCCGGCCGTCCCGCTCCACCAGCGCGCACGCCAGGGCCGGATGACGGCCGACCGTGTCCTCCCAGGCCCGGGCCAGGGCGTCCGGGTCGATCCGGTCGAAGACCGTACGCACCGGCAGGTGGTAACAACGGCCCGCCAGCTCCAGGCGCTCGGTCAGCCAGACGCCGTACTGAGCCGGGCCGGCCGGAGAAAAAAGAGGGGCAACGTTCTGTTCAGGCATCGTCGCTGCTCACTTCTGCCGCGTGTTGCGGGCCGCAATGGTCCAGACCTGTGCAGAGATTGGCACAGCAAAATGCAGGCCGTCAAGACAAACCGTGAACTACTCCGACGGCCCCCAACTCTTCATGTTCTGCGGTGATTTGGGGGACACGACAGGACGGTCCCGGGCCCTGGACGCGGACAGCCGCCCCCGGCGTCACAGGAGTGACGCCGGGGGCGGCTGTCCAGGCCGGCGGCGGGAAGCCGCGCCGGATCAGGCGGGGTGGGAGCGTGGGATCAGGGCGTGCGCGCGGGCCAGGAGCAGCCCTGCCAGACCGTGTTCCAGCCGGAGTTGCCCCCGCCGTCGGTCAGCGCGAAAGTGCCGCCCGGGTAGGGGCAGTTGTAGATCCCGGCCGCCCCGACACCGGTGGCCCTGACGTTGCTGAGCCGCGCACTGCCCGCGGTCTCCGCCTGGACCGCCACGGTGCCCACCTTGGTGATGGTGGCGCCGTTGATGTTCACGTTCCTGACGACCTTGCCCGTCCCGCCCCCTGAGACGAACTGGAACGCGCTGTACGGGCTGTTGTCGAATGTGGTGTTGTTGATGTTGACCGTCGCGTCGATGGCGCTGTCGTACGCGTCGACCCGCAACGCCCCGTGCGGGTGGCCCCAGTTGGGGTTCAGCGCACCGGTCCGTACCAGAGTGTTGCCCGAGACGGTGATCGTGCCGGCCAGCGGGAAGAAGGGGTCGGCGAACTTCTGGTTGGAGATCGCTATCCCGCTGCCCAGGGCGTTGGTGTCCTGGATCTGGTTGTTGCTGACGGTGATGTCACGGCCGCCGTAGATCGCCACCCCGTTGGCCAGGTTCGGCTGCGAGATGGTGTTGTTGGCGAACGTGCTCGACGCGTTCGTCGAGTTGAGCGACCACATGGCGAGGGAGTCGTCGCCCTGGTTGCGCAGGAAGTTGTTGCGCACCTGGACGCCGTTGGCCCCGCCGTTGAGGTTGAGGCCGTCGGCGGTCGTGTCGAGGATGCGGTTGTTCTCGACCACCAGGTTGTTGTTGTTCCCCATCAGCCAGAAGCCGACCTTGAGGTGCTGGATCCACACCCCGGCGACCACCGAGTTGGGGCCGAGCGAGCCGTTGACGAAGTTGTCGGGGTTGTTGTCGACGCGCTCGGTGACCTCGCCGAGGACGGCGAAGTCCCGCAACTGCACCCGCCCGGTGGGGGCGTTGGACTGGTCGATGAAGCGCGAGGTGCGGATCACCGAGTGCCAGCTGCCCGCGCCCTTGATCTGGACGTTGTCCACCCCGCTGAGCGACTGCGTCAGCCGGTAGGTCCCCGGCGGGACCCAGACGGTGCCGCCGCGCGCCGCGTTGATCGCGTTGCGGAAGGCCTGGGTGGAGTCGCCCGCGCCGCTGGGGTCCGCGCCCTGGGAGACCACGGAGACGGACCCGGCCGGCGCGGCGGACGCGCCCGCGACCTGTTCGAAGTCGGCGACGTCCACGGTGGTCTGGACGCTCGGGACCAGCTTGACCTTGGCCCCGGCGGCGAGGTTCTGGCCCAGCAGCAGACGGGTGTTGTCGAAGAAGTGGTGCGTCCTGGCCCCGGCGATCCAGGGGGTGTCGATGTACGAGTACTTCGACGTGACCGGGAGCGACTTGTTGACGCTCTGCCCGTTGACGTACACCGCGAGTGTGCCGGACTGCCCGTCCGGGACGCTGTAGGCGACGTTGAGGGCGTTGGCGGCGGCCGGGAGGGTGAACTCGACGCTCTGGCCCGCGTTCAGCCGTACCGCCTGGCGGCCCGACGCCTCGGAGGCGAGGGAACCCTGCGTGTAGTCGGGGCCGATCTTCGTACCGTTGGTGGTGGCGCTCTCGGCCTCCACGGACCGGAAGGGGAGACTCGCGCCGGCGGCGGCCACCGCGGGAGCCGCCACTGACGCGCCGGCCTTCACGGGTGGGGCGGCCGTCGCCGTGGGGGCGACGAGGACGAGCCCCGTCGCGGCGACCGCCACCGCTGTGGACAGTGTTGTGGTCATGTACCTGACATGTGCGTGCATGTGCGGATCCTGCACCTTTCTGTGGGGGGGGTGGAGCCTAGGGGGTGTCCGCGAAGTGGGGTCGTCCGCCCGGAGGGCGGGGCTCGCGGCGTCTGGTGCGTGCGATCGCAAGGCGGACGACCCACCCCGTACCGGACGTACGGGGTGGGTCCGACAACGCCGCGAGCGCGCGTGCCAGACGCCGCGAGCCAGACCCCACTTCGCGGACACGCCCTAGGCCTCCGCTCGCCGCTCCGCGCCGTGGGACGGGGCGGAGCGGCGAGTGGTCGTACGGGGCGGGCCGCGGGATCAGGCCCGCAGCCAGGCCGCCGTGTCCCGCGGGAGGCGCCCGCCGGTGCCCAGCGGGTCGCTGGTCAGCAGGACGGCCGAGTGGTCCGGCAGGTCGGCGGGCTCCGCGCCGAGGTTGAGGACGCAGATCAGGCCGTCGGCTCTCGCGAAGGACAGCACACCGGGCGCCGCGTCCAGCCAGTTCACCGGACCGTCGCCGAAGCCGGGCTCGGTCCGCCGCAGCCGCAGCGCCGTGCGGTAGAGGTTCAGCATCGAGGCGGGATCGGCCGCCTGGAGATCGGCCGCGTACGACGCCCAGGACGCGGGCTGCGGCAGCCACGGCTCGGCCTCCGAGCCGAATCCGGCGTACGGCTCGTCCGCGACCCACGGCAGCGGTACGCGGCACCCGTCCCGCCCCGGGTCCTTGCCGCCGGAGCGGAAGTGCATCGGGTCCTGGATGCGGTCGAGCGGGATGTCCGCCTCGGGCAGGCCCAGCTCCTCGCCCTGGTAGAGGTAGACGGCGCCGGGCAGGGCCAGCGACAGCAGCGCGGCGGCGCGCGCCCTGCGGGTGCCCAGCTCCAGGTCCGTCGGCGTGCCGAAGGCCTTGGCCGCGAAGTCGAAGCCGGTGGCCTCGCGACCGTACCGGGTGACCGTGCGGGTCACGTCGTGGTTGCAGAGCACCCAGGTCGCGGGCGCCCCGACCGGGGCGTGTTCGGCGAGCGTCTCGTCGATCGCGGCCCGCAGCAGCGCCGGGTCCCACGGACAGGCCAGGAACTTGAAGTTGAAGGCCGTGTGCAGCTCGTCGGGGCGCAGGTAGCGCACGAAGCGCTCGGTGTCCGGCAGCCACACCTCGCCGACGAAGATCGCGTCGTACTCGTCCGCGATGGCCCGCCACGAGCGGTAGATGTCGTGGAGTTCGTCGCGGTCCACGAACGGGTGCGGGTCGCCCTCCCCGAAGTCGGGCAGCGCCGGGTCCTTGGCGAGCAGGGCCGCCGAGTCGATCCGTACGCCCGCGACCCCCCGCTCGAACCAGAAGCGCAGCACGTCCTCGTGCTCCCGGCGCACCGCCGGGTGCGCCCAGTTGAGGTCGGGCTGCTCGGTGGCGAAGAGGTGGAGGTACCACTCGCCGTCGTCCAGGCGGGTCCAGGGGGTGCCGCCGAACTCGGACACCCAGTCGTTGGGCGGGATCTCACCGTTCTCGCCGCGCCCGGCCTTGAAGTGGAACAGCTCGCGCTCGGGGCTGCCCGACCCGGCGGCCACCGCCGCCCTGAACCAGGCGTGCCGGTCCGAGACATGGTTGGGCACGACGTCGATGATCGTACGGATGCCCAGCTCACGTGCCTCGGCGATGAGCTTCTCGGCCTCGGCCAGGGTGCCGAACGCCGGGTCGATGGTGCGGTAGTCCGCCACGTCGTAGCCGCCGTCCGCGAGCGGCGACAGGTACCACGGGGTGAACCACAGCGCTTCGACACCCAGGTCCACCAGATACGGCAGCCTGGCCCGCACTCCCGCGAGATCCCCGGTGCCGTCTCCGTCACCGTCGGCGAAGCTCCGTACGTAGATCTGGTAGATGGCGGCGTCCCGCCACCAGTTCGGGGCGGCGGGCTCCAGAGGGCTGCCTTCCATGCGATGTTCCTTTCGGGCTGGTGCGTTGGCCCTCACGGCGGTGCCTTCCGTGACGAGACGAGGGTGGAGCGTGGGGAGCTGCGCACCGCCGCGCCGCAGCGGGGACTGAATCGGCGCGGCGGTGCGCAGGATCGTCGGCCCGGCCGGGGCGGCCGGACCCTGGAGCCTGTCCCCGGTGGTGCGGGACACCGGGGACCGCCAGGTGCACGGAGGGACGACGAGGCAGGGGAGAGCTGCCTCACGGTGCGAAGGCTTCGGCAGAGTGAGATGAGGGGGGTGGGACGGACGGGGTGACGCGGTGCGGGACCGATCCTGGCCGGGTCAGCCCTTCGTACTGCCGGCGCTGATGCCGGCGATGATGTGGCGCTGGAACACGAGGAACATCAGCACCATCGGGATACTGGCGATCACCATGGCGGCGATCAGCACCGACAGGGAGATGTTCTGCGACAGCTGGACGAGCGCCACGCTGATGGGCTGCTTGTCGGTGTCCGAGAAGACCATCAGCGGCCAGAGGAAGTCCTGCCAGACCGCGACCAGCGCGAAGATCGACACCACGCCGAGGACCGGCCTGGACATCGGCAGCAGGATCGACCAGAGCGTCCGGAGCTTCCCCGCCCCGTCGATCTCGGCCGCCTCCAGCACGTCACGCGGGATCTGGTCGAAGAACCGCTTGAGCAGATAGAGGTTGAAGGCGTTGGCGACGGCCGGCAGCCAGATGCCCAGCGGGTCGTTGAGCAGGCTGGTGTGGATGAGCGGCAGGTCGGCGACCGTCAGGTACTTCGGTACGACCAGGGCCTGGGCCGGCACCATCAGGGTGGCCAGGATGCCGCCCAGGATGACCTTCCCGAACGCGGGCTTCAGCTTGGACAGGGCATAGGCCGCGGCCGTGCAGAAGACGAGCTGGAGGATCCAGGCACCGGAGGCCTGCACCACCGTGTTCCACAGATGCGTGGGGAGGTCCATCAGCTCCCACGAATCGGTGTACGCGGTGAGGCTCACGGTCTTCGGGATCAGCGTCGGCGGTGTCTGGACGAGTTCGTCCGGCGACTTCATGGCCCCCGTGACCATCCAGTACACGGGGAACAGGAAGGCGAGGACGAAGGCGAGGACGACCCCGGTGAAGACGGTCCAGTAGACCGCCCTGCCCTTGGCGCTCGCGAGGGCGAGCGGGGACACGAGGGTACGTACCGCGGGGCTCGCGGAGCGTTTCCCGGCCGCGAGGTCGTCGGGAGACACCTCCCGGGGAGGCGGCGCGATCTGGGTCATGGCGCTGCGCTCCTCTCAGTCGTCGGTGCGGGTGAGCCGCAGGTAGAGGGCGGAGAACAGGCCGAGCACGACCAGCAGCATCACGCTCAGCGCGCAGGCGCCGCCGAAGTTGTTGTAGAGGAAGGCGTACTTGTAGATCAGGTAGAGGATCGTGACGGTGGAGTTCTCGGGACCGCCCCCGGTGATCACGAAGGGCTCGGTGAACACCTGCATCGTGGCGATGATCTGGAGGAGCATCAGCATCAGGATGATGAAGCGGGTCTGCGGGACCGTCACGTGCCGGATCCGCTGGAAGATGTTCGCGCCGTCCAGCTCCGCCGCCTCGTACAGCTCCCCGGGGATGCCCTGGAGCGCCGCGAGGTAGATGAGGACCGTGCCGCCCAGGTTGGCCCAGGTGGCGACGATCACCAGCGAGATCAGGGCGGTGTCGGCGCCGTTGGACCAGTTCGACGTCGGCAGGTGCAGCGAGCTGAGCACCTCGTTGGCGAGGCCCGCCCCCGGATCGTAGAACCACTTCCAGAGCAGGGCGCTGACCACCGGCGGGATCATCACCGGGAGGTAGACGACAACCCGGAAGAACGACTTCGCGTGCCGCAGCTCGTTGAGGACGAGCGCCATCACGAACGGCACGGCGAAGCCGATCAGCAGGGCGATCAGCGTGAACATCAGGGTGTTGCGCCAGGCCGCACCGAACTCCGGGTCCTGGAAGACCTGGGTGAAGTTGTCGGTCCCCACCCACTCCGGCGCGGATCCGGGGGTGTACTTCTGGAACGCGATGATCACCGCGCGGATCGCCGGGTACCAGGAGAACAGCGCGAAGCAGAGGAGCCCGCCGAGCAGGAACCCGTAGGCACGTGCCTGGTGGGACAGCTTGCGGCGGAAGGGGCTGGGGGCCCCGCGGCCCGCCGGCCGCGGCCCCTGGGTGGGAGGCGGCGCGGCGGCGGACCGCTGGGGGACCTGGGCAGTCTTCATCGGAACGTCAGCCTCGCGCCAGAATTCCGTCGATCTTGGACTGGGCATCCTTCAGCAGGTTGTCGATGTTCGCGTCCTTCTTGGTGAGGACCGCGGACACCGCCCCGTCGAGGACGGAGTAGATCTGCTGCGCCTGCGGCGGCTCCAGCTTGAGGGTCAGCGCCTGGCTGCCGTCGAGGAAGGGCTGGTAGTTCTCCACCGGGACGTTGGCGTACTGCTTCTTGAGCGCCTGGTCCTTGCTGTCCGTGGCGCCGGTCCACAGCCGCGGCTCGGGCAGGCCGACCGGGGCCTTGTTCTCCGACGCGCGCTTCCAGTTGTTGAGCCCGGAGCCGGGGGCGTTCGTCTGGAACTCCAGCCACTTCAGGCCGGCCTTGATCTGGGCCGGGGTGTCCTTCTTGTTGAACATGTAGCCGTCGCCGCCCGCGAGCGTGCCCTTGCCACCGGGCATGGGGGCGAGCGCGAGGTCCTCGTACTTGCCGCCCTTCTCCTTGACCAGGATCGGGATGTTGTCCGGGGCGGAGATGTACATGCCGAGCTTGCCGGAGCCCATCATCTGCTGGACGTCGTTGAGGATCAGCAGCTGCTTGGTCCCCATCGAGTTGTCGGTCCAGCGCATGTCCTTGAGGGTCTGGAGCACGGCCTTGCCCTCGGGGGTGTCGACGGCGCCCTTCTTGCCGTCCGGGGTGACCACGTCACCGCCCTGGGAGTAGATCTCGGCGGTGAAGTGCCAGCCGCCCTGGTTCTGGGCGCTGTAGTCGGCGTACCCGACGTAGCCCTTGCCGAGCGCCGCGATCTTCTTGGCGGCCGCGCGGACCTCTTCCCAGGTGGCCGGCGGCGTGTTGGGGTCGAGTCCCGCCTCCGTGAAGAGCTTCTTGTTGTACAGGAGCCCCATCGAGTAGTTGGTGCGCGGGACACCGTAGACCTTGCCGTCCACGCTGTAGACGTCGCGCAGCGACTGCTGGATGTCGCTGTAGCCCTTCATGTCCTTCACGTACGACGTGATGTCCGCGGCCTGGTTGATGTCGACGACGTGCTTGGCGTCGGTGAAGTACGTGTAGAACACGTCCTCCATCTGGCCGCCGGCGAGCTTGGCGTCGAACGTCTTGGGGTCCTGGCAGGGGAACGCGTCACGGCCGACCACGTCGATGTCCGGATTCGCCTTCTCGAACGCCGCGATGTCGTCCTCGAAGCTCTTCCGGTCGATCTTGGCGCTCTTGGGCGGCATGCAGTTCACGGTGATACGTGTCTTGCCGTCCGCGGCGCTGTCGTCGCCCGAGCCGCAGGCGGCCAGGCCCGTGAGGGCGAGCGCGGTGGCTATCGCGGTGGTACAGGTACGGCGGAACCCGGAACTTCTCATCGGTGGGACCCCTCTTGGGCAGGAGCGTGGCAAACCAACAGCCGCATCGCTGTGTGGCGGCGCTCACTCAACCACTAACTACGGATGTCCGCAATATGTCGCTCCGATTTCGCAAATACTTGACAGCTGCCTGCATGCGCCGACCTCACCGCGAGGTCCCTACCCCACGCTTTCGGACCGCACGCCTCATGGACCCGCGCCGGGCCACCGACCACCCCCCGGGGCGGCCCGGCGAGGCCACGGGGTGACCCGTACCGACCGGAGAAGCCCTGCTCCCACCTGCCTTCCCAGCCCCAACGCACCTCCCTGGAAAAGGATTTCGGCCATCCCGCACCGCGTGTGCGGACTCACATTTCTTGCGGATCCTGCGAGAGCCCGACGTAATTTTTACGCAGATCCCGCAAGCCGCTTGCCCCGGGGTGCCGCGGTGGGCCGGAGTCCCGGCAGGCAGCCGTACGGAGAACGACGCAGCGCGGCTAGACCGGCGCCGACTGATCGGCGTAGACGAAGTCCCTCGCGCTCGGGCGAGGTTCCCAGGGGAGCCCGTCAAATGTCTGGCTTTTGCGTCATCCACGTGAAAAGTTGCTGTCAGCGAGGGGGGTCACATGACAGAACCGGACAAGCGGAACGACGTGAACGACAAGAACGACGTGAACGCCGGGAACGGCCGGGGCGACAGGAACGGCCGGGGCGACCCCGGCGGCCGTACGGGCGGGCCGCTGGTGGAGGCGCGCGCCCTGCGCAAGGCCTACCGGGCCAAGGGCGACCGGGGCGAGTTCACCGCTGTGGACGGGATCGACTTCGAGGTCCGCCGGGGCGAGGCGTTCGGCCTGCTCGGCGCCAACGGGGCGGGCAAGTCCTCCACGATGCGCATGATCGCCTGCGTCTCCCCGGCCTCCGGCGGCAGCCTGCGGGTCCTCGGGCGCGACACCGCCACGGACGGCCCGCACATCCGCTCCCGGCTCGGTGTCGTACCGCAGGACGACAGCGTGGACTCGGAGCTGACCGTACGGGAGAACCTGCTCATCTACGGCCGCTACTTCGGGCTGCCCCGCAAGGTGATCCGTGAACGCGCCGCCGAGCTGCTGGAGTTCGCCCGGCTCACCGAGAAGGCCGACGAGCGGGTGGAGGCGCTGTCCGGCGGCATGCGGCGGCGGCTGACCATCGCCCGCGCCCTGATCAACGAACCGGAGATCGTCCTGCTGGACGAACCGACCACCGGGCTCGACCCCCAGGCCAGGCACCTGCTCTGGGAGCGGCTGTTCCAGCTCAAGCAGAACGGCGTCACCCTCATCCTGACGACCCATTACATGGACGAGGCGGAGCAGCTGTGCGACCGGCTGGTGGTCATGGACGGCGGCCGGATCGTCGCCGAGGGCTCCCCCGCCGCGCTGATCGAGCGGTACGTCACCCGTGAGGTCCTGGAGCTGCGCTTCGAACGCGGCGAGCACCGGGTCCAGGTGGACAAGGCCCGCGAACTGGTCGACCGCGCCGAGGAGTTGCCGGACCGGCTGCTGCTCCATACGGACGACGGCGAGGCCACCCTGGCCGCCGTCCACGCCCGCGGGATCACTCCCGTCACCGCACTCGTCCGCCGGGCGAGCCTGGAGGACGTCTTCCTGACGCTCACCGGCCGCAGCCTGGTCGACTAGGGGGGTGTCCATGTCCGTCCCCGTATCCACAACGGCGGCCGCGCCCAAGGGCGTTCGCCACCACCCCGCCCTGCGGGAACTGTCCTACTGGCTGCACCTCTGGCGCCGCACCTGGCGCGGCACGGTCGTGATCAGCGTGGCCAATCCCCTGCTGTTCCTGACCGGAATCGGCGTCGGACTCGGCCAGTTGGTCGGCGACCACGCCGATCCGGCCCTGCACGGCGGCTCCTACCTGGCCTTCCTCACCCCGGGCCTCCTCGCCGCCGCGAGCATGCAGAACGCCTTCGTCGACTCCGCCGGCCCCGTCCACGAGTCGGTCAGGCCCGGCGGCCACTACCGCGCGGCGGCGGCCACCCCGCTGCGGCCCGCCGACATCCTGTACGGGCACCTGCTCTACATCCTCGTCCGGCTGACGGTCGGCGCGGCCCTGTTCACGGCCGTCGCCACCGTCTTCGGCGCGGTCGACCCCGCCCGGGCCCCCGCCGTGGTCCCGGCGGCCGTCCTGGCCGGGTTCGCCTTCGCGGCGCCCATCGCGGCCTGGGCGGTGACGGTCGACCGGCAGGCCAGGCTGATGGCCCTGTTCCGCTTCGTCATCATGCCGCTCTACATGTTCTCGGGGGCGTTCTTCCCGCTCTCCCAACTGCCCGACCGGCTGGAGCCGTTGGCGTACCTCTCCCCCCTGTGGCACGGCGTGGAGCTGTGCCGCGCACTCGCGCTCGGCACCGCCACACCGGGCGGCACCGCGCTGCACACCGGGGTGCTGGCCGCGCTGACGGCGGCGGGCGTCCTGCTGGCCCGGCGCCGCTACCACCGCCGGCTCCACACCTGACGCGAAGAAAGGCGGACCGCCATGCCGGCCGCGACCATGGTCGAACGCAATCTCATGATCTACCGGCACACCTGGCTGCTGCTGCTCGCCGAGGTCTTCGAACCGGTGCTCTACCTGCTGTCGTTCGGCGTCGGCATCGGACAGCTGGTCGGCCACATCCCCGGCCTGCCCGACCCGTCCGTCGGCTACGCCGAGTTCGTCGCCCCCGCGCTGCTCGCCACCGCCGCCATGAACGGCGCGATGAACGAGACGACCTTCAACATGTTCGGCAAGCTGAAGACGGACCGTACGTACGAGTCGATCCTGACGACGCCGATGACGGTACGGGACGTCGCGCTCGGCGAGGTCGCGTGGGCGCTGCTGCGGGGCACCCTGGTGACGGTCGGGTTCCTCGCCGTCGTCACGGCCTTCGGCCTCGCCCACAGCCCCTGGGCGCTCCTGGTGGTCCCGGGCGCCCTGCTGATCGGCTTCGCCTTCGCGGCGGTCGGCCTGGCCGTGGTGACGTTCCTGCGCGACTGGCAGGACTTCCAGTTCATCCAGCTGGCGATGCTGCCGATGTTCCTCTTCGCGACGACGTTCTACCCGCTGGGGGTCTATCCGCGCCCGTTGCAGATCGTGGTGGAGTGCCTGCCGCTCTACCAGAGCATCGAGCTGCTGCGCGGCCCGTTCCTCGGCGAGGCCGGTACGGGGCTGATCCTGCCCGCCCTCTATCTGCTCGCGCTCGGCGGCCTCGGCCTGGCCGTGGCCGCGCGCCGGCTGGAGGGCATCTTGCGCACCTGAGGGGCGGGCGGGGCCGGTGCACGCAATATTTCACGTGCGTTACGAAAGAGTTCGACAAAGATGTCGCCGTTGACAGCGTTGTCGGCCTGGCCGGCGGCCGGGGGGGCGCCGCTCAGCCGCGGGCCGCCGCCGCCTCGGCCCGTACCGTCGCCCTCGGGGCCTGCGCCGTGGAGCCCCGTACCACCAGCTCCGGCTCGAACAGCAGCTCCCCCGGCGGCACGGCGCCGCCCTGGATCTGCGCGGTCAGCATCTCCACCGCGGCCCGGCCCATGGCCTCGATGGGCTGGCGGACCGTGGTCAGCGGCGGCTCGGTGCAGTTCATGAAGGCGGAGTCGTCGAAGCCGACGACCGACACCTCGCGGGGCACGTCGAGGCCGCGCCGGCGCGCGGCCCGTACCGCCCCGAGGGCCAGCGGGTCGCTCGCGCAGATGATGCCGGTGACACCCCGGTCCAGCAGGCGTGACGTCGCCGCCTGGCCGCCCTCCAGGGAGAACATGGACCGCTCGATGTACTCGTCGGGGAGCTTCGCCCTGGCGGCCTTGGCGGTCGCGAGGGCGGCCGCCAGCTTGCGGCGGGAGGGCACGTGGTCGGAGGGGCCGAGGACCAGCCCGATGCGCTCGTGGCCGAGCGAGGCGAGGTGGCGCCAGGCCTGTTCGACGGCGACGGCGTCGTCGCAGGAGATGCAGGGGAAGTCGAGGTTCTCGATCGGCGCGTTGATCAGCACCACCGGGATCTTGCGCTCGGCGAGCTGCCGGTAGTGGTCGTGCGGGGCGTCCGCCTGCGCGAACAGCCCGCCGGCGAAGACCACGCCGGACACCTGCTGCTGGAGCAGCAGCTCGACGTAGTCCGCCTCGGAGACCCCGCCCTTGGTCTGCGTACAGAGCACGGGCGTGAGCCCCTGCTGGGCCAGCGCACCCCCGATCACCTCGGCGAACGCCGGGAAGATGGGGTTCTGGAGCTCGGGCAGGACCAGGCCGACCAGCCGCGCGCGCTCGCCGCGCAGCTGGGTGGGGCGCTCGTAGCCGAGGACGTCCAGCGCGGTGAGCACGGACTGGCGCGTGGACTGCGAGACACCTGGTTTGCCGTTGAGAACCCGGCTGACCGTGGCCTCGCTGACCCCAACCTTCTTAGCAACCTGAGCAAGTCGTCGCGTCATACACGCAAGACTATCGCAAATGCTGCAAGCGGCTTGCTCCCCAGCGTAAAGAGGCCAGCACGTGCCCGACAAGTGCCCAGCACGTGCCGGGGAAGTGCCGAGCAAGCGCCGAGCAAGCGCGATGCCGGCCGGATCGCTCCGGCCGGCATCACCTTAGGGGGCCCGGGCGAGGGGCGCCCCACCGCCCTCCTACGGGTTGATGATGATCTTGAAGTTGGGCGTCGTGTTCTTGATGTCCACGGCGTTCCCGTTGAGCTTCAGACGGTTGAAGGTGACCTCACCGACCGCAGGTCCCTGGCCCGCCTCCGGCATCTCGTTCGCCCACAGTCCGAAGCCGGACTTGGCGTCGAAGGCGTCGCCGCTCTTCTTGGCCCCGGTGATCGAGATGTCGTTGAGGATGGTGTCCTTGATCGGGAACTGCGGCTGACCGCCCACGTAGTTGGTCTGGAACATGATGCCGCTGTAGGTCGGATCGACGATGTCGACGTTGTTGATCCGGATTCCCTGGAACACCTTCGAGGCGGAGAACAGCCAGATGCCGGGGAAGGTCTGGCTGCCCCAGAAGTGGCCGCCGGCCCGGACGATCGACACGTTCTCGATCGTCGTCGGCTCGGTCCCGAACCCGTTCATCGCGTAGCCGAAGTCCAGCGAGCTGACCGTGATGCCCGAGTAGACGAGGGTGTCCGCGATGTGGATGTTGCGGAACGTGTTGCGGTAGCCGCCGTATACGGCCAGCCCCGCCGCACGCCACACCAGCGTCGCCGAAAGGTTCTCGTAGACGTTGTTGTACATGTCCGCGCCGCCCGCGTCGATCGCCGAGAAGAGGGCGAACGCGTCGTCACCGGTGGCCCGCGCGTCGTTGTTCACGACGTGGTTGTCGGTGCTGCCGTTGGTCATGTTGACCCCGTCGGCGAACGTGTTGCGGATACGGGAGTTGCTGATCGTGATCCGGTCCGCGTTGGCGCCCCAGTAGAGGCAGACCGTGTGCTCGTTCCAGATGTTGTCGATCGTGATGTCGGTGACGTTGGAGAGGTCGAAGACCTTTCCGGGACCGTCGATGCGCGAGGTGTAGTTGCCGAAGAACGAGAAGCTCGTGAAGGACGAGCCCTTCGCGGCGGCCTCGACGCGGAAGCCGGCGTCCGTGTTGTCCTGCGTGGCCGGGGCGAAGAACCTGGTGAACCAGGGTCCCGCGCCGATCACCTTCACGGGCTTGCCGTAGACCTGGAACTTGCTGGACGTCTGGTAGTCACCGGCCGGCAGGTAGACGCCGACGAGCTTGCCCGTCGTGTCCATCCGGACCCGGTCCAGGGCGTTCTGGACGTCCTGGTGGGTGAATCCGGTCGGCACGGTGTACGTGGCCGGGTCCGGGTTCGCCACCGCGGTGGCCTGCTCCAGGTTGATGAAGTCGATCGCGTACGTGGTGGTGTTTGCGGCGTCCTTCTGGAGACGGATCTTGCTGCCCGCCGGAACGGTCCTGCCCAGCAGGATGTTGGCCTCGTCGTAGATGTGACGGGGGCCGCCGGCGCCGGGCGAGTTGCCGGGACCGGTCTCGTTGCCGTACAGCCACGCGTACTTCGATGTGAGGTCGATGGCCTTGAGGAACGTGCCGTCGACGTAGACGTTCAGCGTCGAGTTGATGCCGCCGCCGCCCGCGGAGTCCGGGATGGAGAAGCGGGTGACCAGCGTGTTGGTGCTGGCCCTGGTGGTGAACTCGACATAGTTGCCGGTGTTGTTGAGGGTGACGGCCTTGCGTCCCGAGGCCTCGCCCGCGACGTCGCCGACGGTCCGGTTGGGACCGACGACCTGCGCGCCGCCACCGGCGACCCCGTCCTCCGCCTCGTACATGTCGTACGGCATGTTCGCGCCGCGGCCGACGAAGAGGGGCTGGGTGCTGGTGTTGTTGGCGCGCTTGACCGGGAGTTCGTTCGCGTCGTCCGCGAGGACGACCCGGACGGTGTACGAGCCGTTCACGGCGGCCCAGGTGCCGAGACCCACCGTGGCGGAGGTCGCGCCGGGGGCGAGCGTGCCGTTGTAGGCGCCGGTCAGGGTCTTGACCGTGGCGCCCGTGGAGTTCAGCAGCGTCAGCGTGATGCCGTGGCTGCCGGCCGCGGAGGCCACCGTGCCCTGGTTCTTGATCGTCGCCGAGAAGGTGACGGTCTGGCCGGCCGACGGCGAGGACGGCGAGGTGGTGACCGAGGCGGCGACCAGGTCGGAGCTGTCGACCGGGCGCACCACGAGGTTGGTGGCGCTGGTGAAGGTGTTGTTGGTCTCGTTCGACTCGACGACCGCGTTGGCCGGGTCCGCGACCGCGCTGAGCTGGTACGTACCGGAGTCACGCGGGCCGATGTTCGCCGTGACGGTGGCCGAGGCCCCCGCCGCGAGGGCGCCCACCGAGGCGGAGCCGACCTTCGTGCCGCTGAGCCGCAGGTCGACGGTGCTGGCCGGGGCGGCGAGCGCGCCGGCGTTGCGTACCGTCGCCGACACGGTGATCGCGTCGGACTCGACCGGGGACGCCGGGCTGGCGCTGACGGCCGTGACCTGGAGGTCCGGGTTGGGCGCCGGGTCCCCGAGGATCTGGAACTCGGCCACCTGGCCCGCGCCGGAGCCGGTGTTTGAGTTGATCTTCAGCTGGACGTCGGCGACGCGCGCGCTGACCGGGATGGTCACCGAGTTGCCGGTGCCCGGCGTGAAGGTGTAGTCCTTCGCGGCCACCAGGCTGGTGAGGCCCGTGGCGTTCTGCTCGCGCCCGAGCACCTGGATGTTCTGGGTGCGCTGTCCCCAGCTGCTGTCCGGGTTGAGCTTGACGACGACGGAGCTGGTGTCGGCGTTGGAGCCGAGCTTCACCGTGAGGGTGTTGGGGTAGCTGCCGCCCGCGCCCTCCCAGTAGGTGCTCGTGCTGTTGTCGTTGGCGTTCTCCGCGACGAAGGTGAAGACGGAGGAGGACGCGGTGATCGGCTTGCCGACGGCCAGGTTGGTGGCCGTGCCCGGCGTGCCGTTCCTGGTGACCGTGTTGCTGTTGGCCGAGACGTTCCCGGCCGCGTCCTTGGCCCGTACGACGTACGAGACCGTGGCGCCCGCGGGCTGGGTGTCCGTGTAGGTGAGGACGTTGCCCGCGACGCTGCCGCGCAGCACGTTGTTGGCGTAGACGTCGTAGCCCGTCACGCCCGTGTTGTCGCTCGACGCGCCCCACGCCAGGCGGACCTGGCCGGAGGAGGGCTCCGTGAAGGTGAGGTTCGCGGGCGCGGTCGGCGCCTGCGTGTCACCCGAAGCGCCCGCGCGGGTCACGGTGTTGCTGTTCCCGGAGACGTTCCCGGCCGCGTCCTTCGCCCGTACGTAGTACGTGACGGTCGCGCTCGCGGGCTGGTTGTCCGTGAAGGTCGTGACGTTGCCCGCGACGCTGCTGCGCAGCGTGTTGTTGGCGTAGATGTCGTAGCCCGTGACGCCCGTGTTGTCCGTAGACGGACGCCAGGACAGCCGGATCTGGCCGGAGGCCGGTTCCGTGTACGTCAGCTCGGTGGGCGCGCTCGGGGCCGTGGTGTCACCGGTCTCGGGGCCGTAGACCTCCAGCTCGGAGAGCTGGCCGCCGGGCTGCTGGCTGTTGGCCGTGATGAGGATCCGTATGTAGCGCTGGGTGGTGGCGTTGAAGGAGATCGTCACCGAGTTCGCGCCGGCGGAGTTGAACGTGTAGGCCTTGGACGCCGTCAGGTCGGTGAAGGCGCTGTTGTTGGTGCTGCCCTGGACCTTGAGGGTCTGGTCCCTGGCGCCCCAGCCGTCGGGCAGGCGCAGGACGACCTGGTTGACACCGACGGACGAGCCGAGGTCGGCCTGGATCCACTGCGGGAAGGCGTTGTTGTTGCTCTCCCAGTAGGTGGCCTTGTTGCCGTCGTTGGCGTTGCCGGGCCCGTAGACCTGGGTGAAGCTGCTCGCCGTGAGGGTCTTGCCGAGGGCGAGGTTCACCGAGGCCGCCGCGGCGGCGTGCACCTCCAGCTCGGACAGCTGGGCCTTCTTGCCGGCCGAGTTGCCGGTGAAGTCGGCGCGGACGAAGCGCGCCTTGGTGGCGGGGAAGGCGACGGTGACCTTGTTGCCCGCGCCCTTGCTGAAGGAGTACGTGGCGGACGACTTCAGCGTGGAGAAGCTGGTGCCGTCCTCACTGCCCTGGAGCGAGAGGGTCTGCTTGCGGCTCTCCCACCCTGCGGGGAGCTTCAGCGTCACCTCGTCGATCCGCTTGCTGGACCCGAGGTCCGACTGCACCCACTGGGCGGACTTGCCGTTGCCCTCCCAGTAGGTCGACTGGTTGCCGTCCGTGACACTGCGGGCCGTTCCGTTGCCCGTGGTCGCGTTGGCCGCCGCGGTCCGCCCCGCGGCGATGTTGGGGCCGTCGGCCGCGGATGCGGCGAGTGACGGCCAGCCCACCATCAGAAGACTGGTGGCAACGGCGGTGGAGAGGAACCGCCATCTCCGGCGTAGCGATCTCATGGATCCCCGATCTTCGGCCTCGGCGCGGGGGCGGCGAGGGCGCGGCTCTGGCTGCCTGCCTCATCGGCAAGCGTTTCTGCACTGATCAGCGGAGTCTTTTGCGTTTTGCGGTCAGAGAGTTGCAGAGAAATGCGAGTCCGTCCACATCTCCGGCAGAACCAAATCCCTCGACCCGCCTCCCGAGTTGGCGCCCGGGGCAGGCCAACACCCGGGATCTGGCCCCCGAACAGGGAAACGTAAGTGATCTGCAAACCTTGCAAGTTTTTTGCGTGAATGTGGAAATTTCGGAAAGGCCGCCCGGCCCTCTACCGTTCGTACACATGAGCGCCGGACCGATCACCCTGGGGTTGGCGCCGTCGGAGCGACGACGGCGGTTCGGCCGGCCACGCCGGGTCTTCTCCCAGGTACTGCTGATGCAACTGGCCATCGCCGCCGGGGTGACCGTGCTCGCCACCGGTCTCTTCGTGGCCCCCCTCAGCGCGCAGCTGGACGACCAGGCGATGCGCCGGGCCCTCGCGATCGCCGAGACCACCGCCTCCGCCCGGGTCGCCGACGCGCTGCTGGGCTCGCGCCCGTCGAGCGGCGGTCCCGTGCAGGCCGAGGCGGAACGGATACGGAAGGCCACCGGCGCCGAGTACGTCGTGATCATGGACAGGCGCGGGGTCCGCTGGTCGCACACCGACACCCGCCAGATCGGCCGGGTCGTCTCCACCGACCCGGGCAAGGCGCTCGCCGGCGAACACGTCATGGAGATCGACAGCGGCACCCTCGGCCGCTCGGCGCGGGGCAAGGTCCCGCTGCGCGACGACGCCGGGGACATCGTCGGAGCCGTGTCGGTCGGCATCGCGTACGACAGCGTCCGCGACCGGCTCCTCGCCGCGATCCCGGGCCTGCTCGCCTACGCGGGCGGCGCCCTGGCGGCCGGCGCGCTGGCCGCGTACCTCATCGCGAGGCGTCTCCAGCGCCAGACCCACGACCTGGCCTTCTCCGACATCGCGGCGCTCCTCGCCGAACGCGAGGCGATGCTGCACGGCCTGCGCGAAGGGGTCGTCGCCCTGGACCCCACCGGCCGGATCCGGCTGATGAACGACGAGGCGCAGCGGCTCCTGGGCGTCGGCCCGGAGGCGACGGGCCTGCCGCTGGCGGAGGCGCTGGGCGGGGGGCGTACCACCGACGTCCTGTCCGGGCGCGTCCAGGGCGAGGACCTGCTGACCGTACGGGGCAGCCGCGTCCTGGTCGCCAACCGGATGCCCACGGACGACGGCGGCGCCGTCGCCACCCTCCGTGACCGTACGGAAGTGGAGCAGCTGAGCCGGGAGCTGGACGCGACCCGGGGGCTGATCGACGCCCTGCGCGCCCAGGACCACGAGCACGCCAACCGCATGCACACCCTGCTCGGGCTGCTGGAGCTGGACATGCACGACGAGGCGGCCCAGTTCGTGACCGAGGTGGTCGGGGTCCACCGGGTCACCGCCGAGCAGGTCACCGAGCGGATCCACGATCCGCTGGCGGCGGCGCTGCTGGTCGGCAAGGCGACGGTCGCCGCCGAGCGCGGTGTCTCGCTGCGGCTCTCCCCGGAGACCTTCCTGCCGGACCGGCTGGTCGATCCGCAGGGGCTCGTCACCGTCGTGGGCAATCTGGTCGACAACGCGCTGGACGCCGCGGCGGGCTCCGGGGAGGCGCGCATCGAGGTGGAGTTGCGCGCCGAGGGCCGTACGGTCGTGCTGTGCGTCTCCGACAGCGGCCCGGGGGTCCCGGACCATCAGCGCGAACTGGTCTTCTCCGAGGGCTGGTCGACCAAGGCCCTGCCGTCCCACGGCAGGCGCGGCCTCGGGCTCGCGCTGGTGCGCAGACTCGCGGAACGGCAGGGCGGCGGCGTACGGGTGGGTGAGTCCGCGGACGGCGGCGCGGAGTTCACCGTGGTCCTCCCGGAGGCACTGGCGCCGGACGAGCGGGCGACCGAGCGCGGGACAGCGGGGGAAGAGTGATCGACGTACTGGTCGTGGACGACGACATCCGGATCGTGGAGATCAACACGGCGTACGTGGCGAAGGTGGCGGGCTTCCGGGTCGTGGCCCGCGCCCACTCCGCCGCCGAGGCGCTCGCGCGGCTCGCCGAGCGCCCCGTCGACCTCGTGCTGCTCGACCACGGCCTGCCCGACGAGAACGGGCTGACGGTCGTACGGGAACTGCGGCGGCAGGGCCGCGAGACCGACGTGATCATGGTGACGGCGGCCCGTGACATGGCCACCGTCCAGGCGGCGATGCGGCACGGCGCGGTCCAGTACCTGGTCAAACCGTTCACCTTCGCGGGCCTGCGGGCCAAGCTGGAGGCGTACGCGGCGCTGCGGCGCGCCCTGGAGAGCGGCGGCGAGGCCGAACAGGCCGAGGTGGACCGGATGTTCGGGGCCCTCTCCGCGTCCGCCGTCCCCGCCCTCCCCAAGGGCCACTCCCCCACCACGGCGGAGGTGGTCCGGCAGGTGCTCCTCGGCGCCGGGGGCCCGCTCTCCGCCCAGGAGATCGCGGCGCGGGCGGGCATGAGCCGGCAGACCGCGCAGCGCTACCTCAAGCTGCTGGAGCGGTCGGGGCGGGTACGGCTGACGCTGCGGTACGGCGAGACGGGCCGCCCGGAACACCGGTACGCGTGGCCGCACGGCTGAGGACGGCCCGGCGGCCTCCCGTCCGGGGCGCCCGCCTCCGACAGCTTCGATTCCGGGGCGCCCGCCCCCGTACCCCCACCGCTCACACCGCCCCCGTACCGCCACCGCTCACACCGCCCCCGCCCCGGTCAGCGACCGCACCTCCGCCTCGGCGTGTTTCGCGGCGTCCGGCGGCTCCGACGAGGTGACCGTACCGATCCAGCCGGCCAGGAAGCCCAGCGGGATCGAGACCACACCCGGGTTCTGGAGCGGGAAGACGTGGAAGTCGGCGCCGGGGAAGATCGCCTCGGGGCCGCCCGAGACGACCGGCGAGAGCACCACGAGCAGAACGGCCGGAATCAGCCCCCCGTACACCGACCAGACGGCGCCCCTGGTGGTGAAGTTCCGCCAGAACAGCGAGTAGAGCAGGACAGGCAGATTCGCCGAGGCGGCGACCGCGAAGGCCAGCCCGACCAGGAACGCGACGTTCAGGTTCTGCGCCAGCAGGCTCAGCCCGATCGCCACCGCCCCGATGCCGGCCGCCGCCACCCGAGCGACGGCCACCTCGCCGCGCTGCTCGGCTTCGTCGGCCCGCGCGGCTGGTTTGGCTTGTTTACGCCGCAGCGACGCGTACAGGTCGTGCGCGACGGACGCCGACGAGGCGAGCGTGATGCCCGCGACGACGGCCAGGATCGTGGCGAAGGCGACCGCCGCGACCACCGCGAACAGAACCGTTCCGCCGGTCGAGCCCGCCCCGCCGCCCAGGTCCAGGGCGAGCAGCGGTACGGCGGTGTTCCCCGCCGCGTTCGAGGCCCGTACCGCTTCCGGGCCGACCAGCGCCGCCGCGCCGAACCCCAGCACGATCGTCATCAGGTAGAAGCTCCCGATGAGCCCGATGGACCACACGACCGACCGGCGGGCGGCGCGGGCCGTGGGCACGGTGTAGAAGCGGGACAGGATGTGCGGCAGCCCCGCCGTGCCGAGAACCAGCGCGAGGCCGAGGCTGATGAAGTCGAAGCGCGCGGTCCAGTCCCCGCCGTACTTGAGCCCCGGCGCCAGGAACTCCCTGCCGTGGCCGCTGTGCGCGGCAGCACTGGTCAGCAGCGCGTCGACGTTTCCGTGGAAGCGGGCGAGCACCAGCACGGTCAGCGCGAGCGCGCCCGCCATCAGCAGCACGGCCTTGACGATCTGGATCCAGGTCGTCGCCCGCATCCCGCCCAGCGACACGTACACGACCATCAGCGCGCCCACCCCGATCACGGTCCACGCGCGGGCCGCCCCGCTCGTACCGCCCAGCAGCAGCGCCACCAGACTGCCCGCACCGACCATCTGCGCGACCAGGTAGAGCACGGAGACGGTGACCGAGGACGTCCCGGCGGCGATCCGCACCGGGCGCTCCCTCATCCGCGCGGCGATCACGTCGGCGAGGGTGAACCGCCCGCAGTTGCGCACGAGTTCGGCGACGAGGAAGAGCACCACCAGCCAGGCGACGAGAAAGCCGACGGAGTAGAGCAGGCCGTCGTACCCGAAGAGGGCGATCACCCCGGAGATCCCGAGGAAGGAGGCGGCGGACATGTAGTCGCCCGCGATGGCGAACCCGTTCTCCATGGGCGAGAACAGCCGGCCGCCCGCGTAGAACTCCTCCGCCGAACCGCGGCGGTGGCGGCTCACCCACGTGGTGATGCCCAGGGTGACCGCGACGAACGCGCTGAACAGCACCAGCGCCAGGGTCTGGTGGTCGCCGTTCACCGGTCCGTCCCCCGCGTCATCTCCTGGGTCTCCCAGCGCAGTTCGAGAGCCGCCCGGTCCCGGTGCAGCCGGGCGTGACGCGCGTACGCCCAGGTCAGCAGGAAGGTGGAGAGGAACTGGCCGAGTCCGGCGACCATCGCCACGTTCACCGCGCCCGCCACCGGCCTGGCCATGAACTCCGGGGCGGCGGTCGCCGCCACCACGTACGCGAAGTACCAGACGAAGAAGGCGACCGTGGCGGGGACGACGAACCGGCGGTAGCGGCGGCGCACCTCCTGGAAGGCGGGGCCGCGCTGCACCTCCCCGTAGATGTCGGCGGCGCTGTGAACGGGGGCGCCGTGGCCGGCGGCGCTGTGGCCGGCGGCGCCGTGACCGTGCCCGGGAGCCGGCGGTCCGTCCGGTACGGCGGGGGCGGCCGGGTCGGTGGGGGGCTCGGCGGGGAGGCCCGTACCCTCCAGGTCACCCCAGCCGTCGGCCAGTGCGTCGTACCACGGGTCGCCGAGCCGCACCGCTGCGGCGTCACGCCCTTCCTGCTTCTCCACCGGTCAACTCTCCTTGTCAGCGAACCGTTTCGGCCGCGCCCCAAGGATGGACAGAGGGGGAGGATCCCGGACTCTCCTCTCCGGCGACTTCACTCCATCAGGTGACAGTGGTCCCCTGCCCGGGGGGTGGGATGAGTCCGCGCTGGTACGCGTAGCGCACCGCCTGCGCGCGGTCCCGTACCCCGGTCTTGGCGAAGAGGTTGTTGATGTGGGTCTTCACGGTGGCCGCGCCGATGTGCAGCCGCCCGGCGATCTCCTGGTTGGAGAGCCCCTCGGCGACCAGGGTCAGCACCTCGGCCTCCCGGGCGGTGAGCCCGTCGGGCAGCGCGCCGGGCCCCGGCGCGGCGGGCGGCGCCGTGACCCGCTCCAGCAGCCGGCGCTGGACGGCGGGCGCCAGCCCGGCCTGGCCCGCCAGGACGTCCTCCACGGCCCGGACGATCTCCTCGCCCCGCGCGTCCTTGGTGAGATAGCCCCGGGCGCCCGCCCGCAGCGCCGCGAAGAGCGAGTCGTCGTCGGCGTAGGTGGTGAGCACCACGACCTGGGTGCCCGGATGGTCGGTACGGATGCGGCGGGTGGCCTCCACGCCGTCGCAGCGCGGCATCCGCAGATCCATCAGCACCACGTCGGGGGCGAGTTCCGCGACGAGGGCCACCGCCTCCTCGCCGTCCCGCGCGGCTCCGACGACCTCGATGCCGGGCAGCATCCCGAGCAGCATCACGATGCCCTCGCGGACCACGGACTGGTCGTCGGCGACGACCACGCGCGCCGGTGCCCGGCCGGTCACGCCGGTGCGCGCGGCCCCGTCGCCGGTCACGCCGGTACCCGCAGCCGCACGCTGAATCCCTCCCCGCCGGGGCCCTCGGAACCGGCCTCCAGCGTGCCGCCGAGCAGTTCGGCCCGCTCGCGCATCCCCAGCAGACCGTACCCGGAGCCGGAGGTGCCGAGCCCCGCCGGGCCCGTGCCCGTCCCGCCCGTGTCCCGTACCTCCAGCGCCACGTCGTCCGTCCCGTACGTGAGGCGGATCCGGACCCGCGCGCCCGCCGCGTGCTTGCGCGCGTTGGTCAGCGCCTCCTGGACCACGCGGCGTACCGTCTGCGAGGCCTCGGCGCTCAGCGCCCTGGGGGCTCCGGCGATCCGGACCTCGGCGCCGTCCGTCGCGGCCAGCTCCCGCAGGTACTCCCCGAGGGGGGCCATCTCGCCGCGCAGCGCGGAGAGCGCCTGGCGCGTCTCGGCCAGTCCCTCGCGGGCCATGGAGCGGGCGCCGACCACCCGTTCGAGGATCTGGTCGCGGAACGGACCGTGCGGTTCCTGCTCGATCCGCAGCCGCGCCGCCTCCAGGTGCACGAGCTGCGCGGAGAGGCTGTGCGCCAGGACGTCGTGGATGTCCCGGGCGATCCTGGCCCGCTCGGCGAGCGCGGCGGACTCCGCCTCGGCCGCGCGGGCGGCCCGTTCCTGCGCGAGCAGCCGTTGCGCGGTCCCGCGCGCCTCCGCGTCGAGCCGCAGGACGTACCCGGCGAGCAGCAGCCCGGCGGCGGTGAGGAGCGTGGTGAGCCAGGCGTCGTGGTCGACCGTCGCGAAGGCGCCGAGCGCGACCAGGCCGACCGGCAGTCCGGCCGCGAACGGCAGCCGCTCCAGGGCGCTGACCGCGCAGACGCACCACAGCACATTGGCCAGGACGTCGAGCCCGGCCTGGTGGGCGACGACCCCCGTGCCCATCAGCAGCGCCAGCAGCCCGAGCGACGGCCACAGCTGGTGCCTCAGGGTGCTCCGGTGGAACGCCCAGACGCAGCCGGCGACGGCGAGGAGTCCCGCGGTGGCCGCGACGGCGCCCCAGCCGGAGACCTCGTCACGCGCGAACGTCGACCAGAAGAGGCCGCCGAGGACGAGCAGCCGGATCACGTGGGCGACGCGGCGCCTGGAATCCGTCCGGCCCTGCCCGGTCAGTGCCTCCCGGGAGGGCCAGGCGGTCCAGTCCTTGGATGTGATCACACACGGTCCTTCCACGACACGGCCGGTGCGCCGTCTCCGTACGACGGCCGCAGGGCACCGGACCGCACCACCAGCATGCCCCTGCGGACGAGGACGGAGGCGGCGAGGGCGAGGAGCAGCGCCCCGGTGCCCTGGTGGACGCCGTACAGCGCGCCGAGGCCGGCCAGTCCGAGCCGTACGGCGATCCCGGCGGCCCAGACGGCGGCGGTGGCCCTGGTCCCCCTGGACCAGAGCGAGCCGTCGGGCTCGGCCCAGATCCTGCTGGTGGCGGCCCAGCCGGCGCCCATCAGGAGGCCCACGACCAGTTCCGTGCCGAGCAGCAGTCCGGAGAGGGCCTGGTGGTGCGCGTCGACGAGGCCCGGCTGGCGCAGGGCGAGGACGACGAGGACCGCGGGGAGGACGAGCCAGCGGCGCCCGCCGCCGGTGATCCGCTGGGGACTCGTCTGGCGCGCGACGATCAGGGCGACGACCGCCGCCGCGACCAGGACGTCGATGAGCGTGGACATGAGGGGCCTCCCGCGGTGAAGTGGTGCGACACCGCCGACGCTACGGAAGCGCACGCTCCGGAACATCGCCGCAGGGGTGGAACGGAGGAGGACCGGCTTCTCCACCCGTGGGTGGAGAAGCCGGTCCTCGGGTCCGTTCCGGCGACTCAGCCGTCTCAGGCGTCTCGGCGTCTCGGCGTCTCAGGCGTCGATACGGGAGCGGTCCAGCGTCGCCGCCGAGCTGGTGATGAACTCCTTGCGGGGGGCCACCTCGTTGCCCATCAGCAGGTCGAAGACCTGCTCGGACGATTCGAGGTCCCCGATGTTGATCCGCCGCAGCGTGCGGTGGCGGGGGTCCATCGTGGTCTCGGCCAGCTGGTCGGCGTCCATCTCGCCGAGGCCCTTGTAGCGCTGGATGGCGTCCTTGAAGCGCACGTTCTTGCGCTGGAACTGGGCCATCGTCTCGCGCAGCTCGTTGTCCGAGTACGTGTACACGTACTTGTCCTGGCCCTTCTTGGGCTGGACCAGCTCGATCCGGTGCAGCGGCGGCACGGCGGCGAAGACCCGGCCCGCCTCCACCATCGGCCGCATGTACCGCTGGAAGAGCGTCAGCAGCAGGCAGCGGATGTGCGCGCCGTCGACGTCGGCGTCGACCAGGAGCACGATCTTGCCGTAGCGGGCGGCGTCGATGTCGAAGGTCCGGCCGGAGCCCGCCCCTATGACCTGGATGATCGCCCCGCACTCGGCGTTCTTGAGCATGTCCGAGACCGACGACTTCTGGACGTTGAGGATCTTGCCCCGGATGGGCAGCAGCGCCTGGAACTCACTGTTCCTGGCGAGCTTCGCCGTACCGAGCGCGGAGTCGCCCTCCACGATGAACAGCTCGCTGCGGTCCACGTCGTCGCTGCGGCAGTCGGCCAGCTTGGCGGGGAGCGAGGAGGACTCCAGCGCCGTCTTCCTGCGCTGCGCCTCCTTGTGCTGGCGCGCCGCGATGCGCGTACGGGCGGCGGCGACGGCCTTCTCCAGGACGGCCCGCGCCTGCGCCTTGGCGTCGCGCTTCGTGGAGGTCAGGAACTCCTTGAGCTCCTTGGCGATGACGTTCGCGACGATCCGGTTGGCCGCGGACGTCCCGAGGATCTCCTTGGTCTGGCCCTCGAACTGCGGCTCCGCGAGCCGTACGGTCACGACGGCGGTGAGGCCCTCCAGGGCGTCGTCCTTGACGATGTCGTCCTCGGCGACGCGCAGCATCTTGGCCGAGCGCAGCGCCTCGTTGACCGTCCTGGTCAGGGACCGCTCGAAGCCGCTCACGTGGGTGCCGCCCTTGGGGGTGGCGATGATGTTCACGTACGAGCGGATCGTGGAGTCGTACCCCGTGCCCCAGCGCAGCGCGACGTCGACGCCCAGCTCGCGGGTGACCTCGGTGGGGGTCATGTGGCCGCGGTCGTCCAGGACGGGCACGGTCTCCTTGAACGTGCCGGAGCCGGTCAGGCGCAGCACGTCGCAGACGGCCTTGTCCTGCGCCAGGTACTCGCAGAACTCGCTGATGCCGCCGTCGAAGCGGAACGTCTCCTCGACCGTGCCCCCGCCCTCGCTCTCGCCGGCCGCCCGCTCGTCCCTGACGACGATGGTGAGGCCGGGGACGAGGAAGGCGGTCTGGCGGGCGCGCTGGTGCAGGTGCTCCAGGGAGAGTTTGGCGTCCTTGAGGAAGATCTGCCGGTCGGCCCAGTACCTCACCCGGGTGCCGGTACGGGTCCTGGGGACGCGCTTGCCCTTGAGGAGGCCGTTCGCCGGGTCGAAGGGCGCGTCGGGGCCCTGCTCGGTGAAGATGCCGGGGACCCCGCGCCGGAAGCTGATGCCGTGCGTGGCACCGTTGCGGTCCACCTCGACGTCGAGCCGGGCGGACAGGGCGTTGACCACGGAGGCCCCGACGCCGTGCAGACCGCCGGAGGCGGCGTACGAACCGCCGCCGAACTTTCCGCCCGCGTGCAGCTTGGTCATCACGACCTCGACGCCGGAGAGGCCGGTCTTGGGCTCGACGTCGACCGGGATGCCCCGGCCGTTGTCCTTGACCTCGACGGAGCCGTCCTCGTGGAGGGTCACGTCGATGTGGTCGCAGTAGCCCCCCAGGGCCTCGTCCACCGAGTTGTCGATGATCTCCCAGAGGCAGTGCATCAGCCCCCGGCTGTCGGTCGACCCGATGTACATCCCGGGTCGCTTGCGGACCGCTTCGAGCCCCTCAAGGACGAGCAGGTGCCGCGCGGTGTAGTTGGAACCGTCACGGTCTGCGGTCAGCAGCGCACTGGACGGCACGGACGTATCGGCGGTCACGCGGTTCGCTCCTCGCTGAATTTGAGATGGGCCCAAGTGGGGTAAAGGCCCGGCGTCTGTCACCGGTCAGAGGGTACAGACGCCTGGTAGAGCCGTTGTCACGCCACCCTCGCGAATTCTCATGCTAGTCCAAGGTCGCATAGGTGTTCGATCCCTCGATGGAGTGAAGCACACATCACGTTCCCTTCCAGGCATGAACCATTTAGGCTCCGGGCACGTCCTCATCAACAACCGGCAAGCCGGCCGGGAGGGCTCCCCCACCTGTGACAAGCAACGTCAAGCAACGCGAACCCCGTAGTGCGAAGCCCAGCGAGCAATACGGCTCATTCGCCGCCATCCGCCAGCACCCGACCACCACGAGAAGAAGTTTCGAGGAAAAGCCGCGAGCGGGAACGTTTTCGGCCTGGTTGGATGTTGACCCTGGTACGACAGCTCGTCGAGCTAGAGAAGAGGCGACGTGACTACTGTTCTGACCCCCGCGAGCCCGCTGACCGCGGCTGACCGCTGCGACCGGTGCGGCGCCCAGGCCTATCTGCGCGTTGTCCTGTCCAGCGGTGGTGAACTGCTCTTCTGCGCCCACCACGGACGTAAGTTCGAGCCGGAACTCAAGAAGATCGCCGCGGAAATACAGGATGAGACCGACCGGCTGACGGCCGTCCCTGCCGTCCCCGGTGAAGAGGAACACTGACACCTCGCATCCACGACGAGCCAAGGGCCGGTCCTGGACCGACCGACGGGCGACCGCCTCTGCACAGCAGGGGAGGCCGCCCGTTCTCGTCAGGGCGGGGAGCACGCAGGGCGCCGGCGGAGCCGCCGGCGCCGTTTGTGCTGTCCGCGTGGGGTCCGCGAAGGCCTCAGCGCCGCGCCCCCGCCCCGGCCTGGAGGGCCTCCGCGACCGGCTGGAGGGCCGTCGTGACCCGGGTGTACACCCCGGGACTCTCCGCCCGCCCGCAGCCGCTCCCCCACGACACCAGGCCGACCAGCCGCCCACGGGCCACCAGCGGCCCGCCGCTGTCTCCCTGGCACGCGTCGTGCCCGCCGGCCGTATCGCCCGCACAGAGCATCGTGGAGGCCTCGTAGCGGCCCCCCGGGCCTCCCGGGTAGGCCCGCTCGCACGCCGCGTCCGGGAGGACGGTCACGGGCGCGGAGCGCAGCCCGTACGCGTACCGCCCCTGCCCCGTGGTGTCGCCCCAGCCGTAGACGGCCGCCGGGGTGCCGGGAGCGGCCGCCTCGTCGCCCGGTTCCGCGGTCGGGATCACGTACGACGCGGGCAGCGCGTCCGCCAGGGTCAAAACGGCGAGGTCCGACGCGTTGGTGGCCGGGTCGTACGCCGGGTCGACCAGGACCGACCGTACGGCGATCTCCTGGCCGTCCGCCCCCAGCAGCCGCTCCCGCCCCGCGACGACCCGCAGGTCCGGTACGGACTCCGGCGCGGCACCCAGGACGGACCGGCTCATGCAGTGGGCCGCCGTCAGGACTTTCGTCGGCGCCACCACCACACCTCCGCAGAACTGGCCCGCCCGCGATCCGCCGAAGCGGGCACGGCTGGACAGGGCCACGACCCACGGACTGTCGGTGATCCGTACCGCCTGGCCGCCGATGACCACACGGTCCGCGGCGGCGGGCACGGGTGAGGCGAGCGGCAGCACGGCCCCCGCCGCGATCACGGCCAGTCCTCCGGTCAGCGCTCGGGCAACAGGACGACGCATACAGGCTCCTGACTCTCCGGTGGACTCTGGTACACCCAGAGTCATCCCACCGGCCGAGTCTCGCACCCCCGGACCGCGCGAAGGCCCGGTCCCGCGGAGCTCAAGTCTCCGGGGACCGGGCCTTCACACAGCTGTACGGCTGTACGGATACGTCCTGGCCGCGCGTGTCCTAGTCGAGGTAGTCGCGCAGCACCTGCGAACGCGACGGGTGGCGCAGTTTCGACATGGTCTTGGACTCGATCTGGCGGATGCGCTCGCGCGTCACGCCGTAGACCTTGCCGATCTCGTCCAGCGTCTTGGGCTGTCCGTCGGTGAGGCCGAAGCGCATGGACACCACGCCGGCCTCCCGCTCGGAGAGGGTGTCGAGCACCGAGTGCAGCTGCTCCTGGAGGAGGGTGAAACTCACGGCGTCGGCCGGCACGACCGCCTCGGAGTCCTCGATGAGGTCTCCGAACTCGCTGTCGCCGTCCTCGCCCAGCGGGGTGTGCAGGGAGATCGGCTCACGACCGTACTTCTGGACCTCGATGACCTTCTCGGGGGTCATGTCGAGTTCCTTGGCCAGCTCCTCCGGGGTGGGCTCGCGGCCCAGGTCCTGGAGCATCTGGCGCTGCACGCGCGCGAGCTTGTTGATGACCTCGACCATGTGCACCGGGATACGGATGGTGCGGGCCTGGTCGGCCATGGCGCGGGTGATCGCCTGGCGGATCCACCAGGTGGCGTACGTGGAGAACTTGTAGCCCTTGGTGTAGTCGAACTTCTCGACCGCGCGGATCAGACCGAGGTTGCCCTCCTGGATCAGGTCCAGGAAGAGCATGCCGCGGCCGGTGTAGCGCTTGGCCAGCGAGACCACCAGGCGGAGGTTGGCCTCCAGGAGGTGGTTCTTGGCGCGGCGCCCGTCCTCGGCGATGATCTCCAGCTCGCGCTTGAGCTTGGGGGCGAGCTTGTCGGCGTTGGCCAGCTTGTCCTCGGCGAAGAGACCGGCCTCGATGCGCTTGGCGAGTTCGACCTCCTGCTCGGCGTTGAGGAGCGGGACCTTGCCGATCTGCTTGAGGTAGTCCTTGACCGGGTCGGCGGTGGCACCGGCGACGGCGACCTGCTGGGCGGGCGCGTCGTCCTCGTCGTCGTCGGAGAGGACGAAGCCCTTGTTCTCGCCCTCGGTCTCCTCCTCCTCGCCCTTGCCGGCCTGGACCTCTTCGGCCGACTCCTCGCCGTCGGCGTCGTCGGCGTCCTTCTTGGCGCTGGTCTTCTTGGCGGCCGTCTTCTTCACGGCGGCCTTCTTCGCGGTCGCCTTCTTGGCCACGGTCTTCTTCGCCGCCGCCTTCTTGGCGGGGGCGGCCGTGACGTCGTCGGCGCCCGCGTCGACGGACTCGGCCGACGGGGTGGCGGTGGCGGCCGCGACGGTCTTCGTCGTGGTCGTCTTGGCGGCGACGGCCTTCGTGGTGGCGGTGCGCTTGACCGGGCTCTTCGCAGCGACGCTCTTGCGGGCGCGCTTCGGCGACTCCGCGGCACTGACCATCAGCGTCACACCCTCTTCCTCGAGGATCTGGTTGAGGCTGCGCAGAACATTCTTCCACTGGGTTGGCGGAATCTGGTCAGCGTCGAAGGCCCGACGCACGTCATCGCCGGCGATCTGCCCATCAGCCTTTCCCCGCTCGATGAGCGCCATCACAGACTCGGACTCGGCGATCTCCGGCGGGAGCGTACGGGATGTGCTGGCCGACACGAACAACCTCTCGGAACGATGGAAACGGCTTCCGGCCCCGCCCAGGATCGGGCCGGAGCCGACGACCGGCGGCTGGGGATGTCGCCGACGGCGCGGGCTAGGACCTCAGAGGTGAATACAGCGCCATGCGCGGCGGACGTATTCCCTCCTCGGCTCTCACCTCTTAGGTCATCGCACGGTGCCGAGGAGTGTTACGCCCAATCCACGTGGCCCGAGTCACACCCCATTTGCGACAAGGTGGCCAGAAGGGGATCTAAGACCCCACATTCGAGTCGCCGGGCCCGGTGGGCCCGGCGACATACGACGCGTACATCCCCGTACGCCCTGACCCGAGCGCTGTTCAGTGCTCGCGCGGCGCCGGAACGACGCGCTCCACTTCCGGGTGGACCGTGAGCAGTTGGCGCATGGCCGCCTCGGCCGCGTTCGCGTCCCCGGCGGCGAGCGCCTCCAGGATCCGCCCGTGGTGCGCGATCGAGGCCTCGGTGGGGCGGTCACAGCCGGTGACGGGGGACCCGGAGACCTGGAGGGCGGCGGAGACGATGCCGGAGAGGTGCTCCAGCATGCGGTTGCCGGCGAGCTGGATCAGCAGGTTGTGGAATTCGGCGTCGGCGCGGGCGAAGGTGATCGCGTCACCCTGGGCCAGGGCGTGGCCCATGATCTCCACCATGTCGGTGAGCCGCTGCTGCACGTCCTCCCGGCCGTGGCCGGCCGCCAGGCGGGCGGCGAGGGGCTCGATGGTCCAGCGCAGCTCGGCCAGCTCACGGCGCTGGTCGTCGCGGGAGGGGCCAAAGGCGCGCCATTCGATGATGTCGGGGTCGAGCAGGTTCCAGTCGCTCACGGGGCGGACGCGGGTCCCGACGTTGGGGCGGGCGCTGACGAGCCCCTTCGCCTCCAGCACGCGCAGCGATTCCCTGACCACCGTACGGGAGACCTCGAAACGCTGTCCGATCTCCTCCGGTACGAGCGGCCGGTCGGCGCCCAGGTCGCCCGACACGATCATCTGGCCGAGCTGCTGGACGAGTTGGCCGTGCAGCCCGCGGCCGCGGCTGCCCGCCGTACGGCGGCCGACCCGGCCGAGGTCGGTATCCGCCCCGTCCCAGACGGGCGAGGCCGCGCGTTCGGCGCCGGGCGCCTCGGCGAAGGGGTAGCGGTCGAGTTCACCCGGTCCGGCGAGGCCGGGGTCGACGGAGCGGGCGGCGGTCATCATGGTGTGCGCAAGGGTACTCACGCATCCTTTGTCGGCGTTGATTCCACGAGCCTTGAGGTCTTTGGTGAAAAGCACACGAAAGGGTGATCGGCGCCCGCCCCTCGATTGACGCCTTATCGGAAAGAAGCGGCCGTTTTCAGGGGAGTTGTGCCCACTGTGGCACGCTTCCCGCCACCTTCGGTCACCAACGGGCCCTTCGGCGAAGGCCGGTGAGCAAATACGCGCAGAGGAGGGCCAGGAGCGACAGCGTGAGCGCCGCCGCGACCGGCTGGGCGACCAGCCGGACGGTCGCCGGCAGCCAGCGGTCGGCCTGGTGGGGCCAGGCGGGCCAGGCCAGCTCCCGCAACCGGCCCGGGAGTCCGGCGATCGAACGCGCGGACGGGCCCGCGAGCGCCTTCTGGACCAGCGGTACGACCGCGACGGGTACGGCGAGGACCGCCGCCATCCCGGCCGCCGTGACCCGGAAGACCCCGGCGCCCAGCAGCCCGGCCCAGGCGCAGCCGACGGAGAGCAGCGCCCAACCCGCGCCCAGCGCGAACCAGTTGTCCGGTACGGGCGCGGCGTCCGCCCCGTACGCGAGCCGCAGCGCCCCCGCGTCGGCGGCCACCACGAGGGCGGCGAGCAGCAGCGCCGTACCGGCGGTCACGGCGAGCTTGGCGAGAAGGAGGCCGAGGCGGCGCGGGACGGTGCCGCGGGCGCCGGCCAGGGCGGGGTAGCGGAACTCGTCGCCGAACGACAGCGCGCCGAGCAGTCCCGCGCCGAGGGCGGCGGGCGGCAGGGGCAGGATCCCGGGCCAGGCGGCGAGCAGGGCGGGCAGCGGGGTCCCGCCGGTCCTGGCGAGGGGCACGGCGAGCGCCACCGACGCGACGAGCACGACGACCGCGATCACCGGCGCGGTCCGTACCCCGAACATGCGGCGCAGCTCGTACCGCACGGGTCTGAGCGGGCTGCGGGCAGGACGGGACGCCAGCGCCCTCGGCCGCGGCACGGGCCGGGTGTCGTACGCCTCCTGGCGTTCGGCGGGGCCGGCGGAAAGGGTCCCGTCGGGGGCGCCGGCGGGCGAAGGGATCAGCGGCGGTACGGGACCGGCGTCGCCGATCTCGTCGGCGAGCTGGTGGACGAGGACGCCGTGCCGGAAGGCGGTCTCGCCGATCTCCGGGCAGCTGCTCCCGTACACGGTGAGCCGGCTGCCCGCCTCGGCGATCACCTCGACGGAGCGCCTGCCCGCCCTGGCCTCGCGGCTCAACGCGTCGGCGAGGCGCGCGGCGTGGGGCGTCCTGACGGCGACCCGGGGGCGCAGCCGCGTACGGGAGAAGGCGGCGTGGTCCTGGTCGGCGACGAGGCGGCCCTTGTCCACGGTCACGACGCGGTCGGCGGTGCGGGCCGCCTCCTTGGGGTCGTCGGTCGTGTAGAGCACGGTGCCACCGTGGGCCGCGTGCGCGGCGAGCAGTCCGAACAGCCAGCTGGTCTCACGGGGCGAGAGGCCGGCCGACGGCGCGTCGAGCAGCAGCGTGTGCGGGTCGCCCAACAGGGCGGAGGCGAGGCCGAGTCTGCGGTCCATGCCGAGGGAGAGCGCGCCGAGGGGTTCGTCGCGCAGGGCGGCGAGGCCGACGACTTCGAGCAGTTCGTCGGCGCGCGAGGCGGGCACGCCGGCGGCGGCGCTGAGCATCCGGAGCTGGCCCCGGGCGGTTCTGGCCGGATGGCCCGGCACATCGCCGAGGAGCACGCCGATCTCGCGGGCGGGGTGGGCGATGCGGTGGAGGGGGCGTCCCCGGAAGTAGGTGACCCCGCGGCCGCGTTCGAGGTCGAGCATGAGCCGCAGGGCGGTGGTCTTGCCCGCGCCGGGGGCGCCGAGCAGCGCCGTGACACAGCCGGGCCTGGCCTCGAAGGTCAGGTCGTCGACGGCGGGGGTGAGGTCTCGACGGGGGGCGCTGGTCAGTCCGATGGCCTGGAGCATCGCTTCT
Organism: Streptomyces sp. NPDC088261; assembly: GCF_044740805.1. Lineage (NCBI taxonomy): Bacteria > Bacillati > Actinomycetota > Actinomycetes > Kitasatosporales > Streptomycetaceae > Streptomyces > Streptomyces sp. NPDC088261. The sequence goes on along the minus strand of NZ_JBIURL010000007.1, from coordinate 100,085 downwards.
CTCGCGGGGAAGGTGTGACCGCTCGGCGGCAGAGTGGTTACCCAGCAAGATAACGCGATATGTCCGACTTGTTGCGTAGGGTGAGCATGTGGTGTCCCACCAGCTTTCGCCTGCGATCGGTTTTCGCCCGCGATCAGACCTCGGGGCGCAGCATCGGCGGATTGAGCACGGTCGCGCCGCCGGCCCGGAACAGCTGGGCGGGCCTTCCGCCCTGCCGGGTGGTGGTGCCGCCGGACGGCACCAGGAAGCCGGGGGTCCCGGTCACCTTGCGGTGGAAGTTACGGGGATCGAGGGCGACGCCCCACACCGCCTCGTACACCCTGCGCAGCTCGCCGACGGTGAACTCCGAGGGGCAGAAGGCGGTGGCGAGCGAGGAGTACTCGATCTTGGAGCGGGCGCGCTCGACGCCGTCCGCGAGGATCCGCGCGTGGTCGAAGGCGAGCTGCGCGGGCTGCTCGTCCTCCCTCGCGAACCCGCCCTCGCCGTGGAGCAGCGCGTCGACCGGCGCCCACCGGGCGCTGTTGGCGTCGCCGCCCGCCCGGGGCGCGGGCAGGTCGGGCGAGAGCGCCAGATGCGCCACGCTGACCACCCGCATCCGGGGGTCCCGCCCGGGATCGCCGTAGGTGGCGAGCTGTTCGAGGTGGGCGGTGTTCCCGGGCGCCGGGGACGCCGGGTCGTGCGCGGGCAGCCCGGTCTCCTCGGCCAGCTCCCGCGCGGCGGCCGCGGCCAGGTCCTCGTCGCCCCGGACGAACCCGCCCGGCAGCGCCCACCGCCCCTGGAACGGCGCCTCCCCGCGCCGGACCACGAGCGCGCAGAGCACGTGGGCCCGCACGGTGAGCACGACCAGGTCGACGGTGACAGCGAAGGGCGGAAAAGCTGACGGGTCGTAGGGCGACATGCCGCGATCATAGTCGTCTGCCTGACGATAAACACCCGTTACGCCCATCGCGCCGCCCGCGCCGGTGCCGCGGCTCCGCGAGCACTTCGCGTACCGGGCACGCTGGAGATCCGGACGGGCCAGGAACGGTTACCGGTGCCAGGAGCGCGGCGGCAGCCCATCCTGGCCGCCTTGCTGCTGGCCCCGAACTCGGTGGTGCCGCTGTCCGGGCTCGCGGACATGACCTGGGACGACGAGCCGCCCGCGACGGCCGTCAAGCAGGTGCGGAACTCGGTCCCGGCGCCGCGCGAACGGTTGGGCAACACCGCCCAGCGACTCATCCGTACCGAGGACACCGGCTATCTGACCGTATCGGGGATCGGGATCTCGACTCGCTCCGGTTCGCCTCCGGCGTCGCGGACAGCCGTCGCCACGCGGCGGAGGGGAGGCTGGAGCAGGCAGTCGGGGTGATCCGGAAGGCGTTGGGCTCTGGCGGGGGCCCGCGCTGGACTGGAACTGGGCGAGCACCACAAGGTCGCCGACGACCTGGCGGCTCTCGTGCACGACCCGTCGACACCGCCGGCGCGGGCCGGCTCGCGGCACGGCGGTCCGGTCCGACCGTCCACGAGGCGAACGCCCTGCTTGCCCGCGGAGAGGCGCTGGCGCACCTCCAGCACCCCGAAGCGCAGGCGGACCTCACCGGTGCCCACCGGCTCGCCCAGGAGGCCGGCAACCGCCACGTCCAGATCGCCGCCCGCGTCGAACTCGGCCAACTGCTGCGCCGGCAGACCCGCTTCACCGAAGCCCGGCACCACTTCGACGACACCGGACAGTGGGAGGCGGTGGCGGAGGGCCATCTCGCCGCACTCCATTCCGATCTGGGCCGTCATCACCAGGCCGTCGACCGCGGCACACGCAGCGCGGCACCGCGCCACCAACTCGGCGACACGGACGGCGAAGCATGCGCCCTCGCGACCATCGCCCTGGGCCGGCAGGGCATCGGCGACCACGACACGGCGATCGTTCACTGCCGACGCGCCGTCGCCCTCGGCCGCGCGTCCCTGGGCAGCCAGGAGGAGACCCTCGCCCGGCCCCCCACCGTCCTCGCCACCTCGCTGCACGCCCTCGGACGCGTGAACGAGGCGGTCGACTGCCGGCAGGAAGCCGACTCCCTCAACACCACCCCACGCGCCGGACGCGACCCGAGGGACCACCGCGTGGTGATTTCCCAGCGCGCCGGCGTCGTGACCGACCGCCCCGCGTACTCCGCCCGGTTGGCTTCCGGCGCCAATGCCTCCCTTGTGCGCCTGTGCGCCCTTTCTGCTCCCGCACGCCCCCCGACACCCGGTTGGCATGCCGGATGCGCCGCGCGAAGGTGAAGCCCGCGCCGATCGGCGCCCGTTCGCCGCCGTCCGGCCTGGGGTGGGTCCCGGCGGCACCAGAGGCGGACGGACGGAACGAGGGGGGACACCACCATGCCGTGGGACGAGCTCAAGCAGGCACTCGCCGCGCAGAAGGCCGCGTACGCGCAGGCCGATCCGTTGTGGACGGTCACGGGGACGAACGGGGCGTCCTTCCGTGCGCACCCGGCGTTCCTGGAGGAGGTCCGGCTCGGTAACGGTCTGCCCGACCTGCTGACCGCGACCGACCGGCAGACGTTCGGCGTCGCGCTCGGGAGGTGGCGGGTGACCCTGGACAGTCACCTCGAGGAGATACCGGAGGTGCGCACCGCCCTCGGGCTCGCCGCCGGCCGCTTCGACTCCGTGGACGACCAGATCACGCTGCTGCGCCACCGCGACGCCGTGAGGTCCCTGCGGGTGGGCTCCGACCGGGTGATCGCGGCGGCCGGGACGGCGTTCGCCGACCGCCGCGGGGCGAGGACGGTGCACGACTACGTCCACCTGCACTCGTTCTTCCTGACCGCCGTGAACAGCTTCGGCGGGAACTACGACCCGAACACGCACCCCGGGCGCGTGGACGCGCTGTACGCCCTGGCGGTCGGCTCGCCGGCGGCCGTGGGGGCGGGGACGGCACACCTGGGCGGGGAGACGGACTGGAAGACCCATCAGCCGGGATTCGCCCTGGCGGTCCACGCCGAGGCGGGACGGCTCAACTTCCGCACACCCGAGGCCCTGGTGGGCCACGCCCTCAAGCACGTCCGGCGCGGCGGCCCCCCGGTGCCGACCGACGCGGCCGGCGTCCACGCCCTGGTCGCCGACTACCTCGCGGAGGCCCGCCAAAAGATCATCACCACCCCCACGAACGACGTCTGGAGCGGCCTGGCGCAGACCGGCGCCACCCGCACCTACTACTTCGGCGTCCTCAACAAGCACGCGTGCATGGTCGCGGTCGACCCCGCCGGCCTCGCCTGGATCAGCACCTACTACGCACCGGACCGCATCTGATCGCCCCGCCCCCGGCCGGCACCCCCCTCCCGCACCGGCCGCCGCACCGGTCACCGGGCTGACGGAGCAGGACGTGCGCGCCGTCACCGCCCGCTCCTCGTGCCGCGCCGACCGGTGCGGCGGTCGGGGCCGCGGTCGGGGCGGCGGTCGATTCCCCTGCGGTCCGCCGGTGCCTCGGGGCGTGTGGCAGCGGCGGGCGGCAGCGCCTTGCGCGGGGCGGGGGGCCTGATGGGGCGGGCCTTGGGGCGCCGGGCCGCGCGACGCGGGTCCGACCGGTCCCGCGCCGCGCGCTCCCGGCGCAGGCAGTGCCGCAACTCCTCCGGATCCATACCCTGGTTGCAGGCCTGGTGGAGCAGGCGCGCGAAGACGTACCGGGGATCGACGCGCAGCGCCAGGCCGAGCGCGACCCGGGCCGCCGGCTCGTCCCCCAGGGACCAGGCAACCCAACCGGCCAGGCTCAGCGGCGCCGCCCCGTGCTCCACGTAAGGCCCCGCACAGCGGCGGGCCAGCGCCCGCCACAGCCGGAGCGCGGGCTCCGCCTCCGCCCCCTCCATCCATTCCGCCGCCCGGTCGCGGGTGACCCGGTCCTGGAGCCCGAGGATCACCGCCGCGGCCTCGTCGTCACCGATGAGCCGGTCGTCCGCCGCGTCCAACTCCCCCGCGCCGCTGTCCGGGACCCCCCGACGGGGCGCGCCCTCCAGCCGCCGCATCAGCACCCGCGCCAGCCGTAAGGTCTCCGCGCCGACCCGCTCCCGGTCCCCGCCGCCCAGGATGCGGGGCACGAGAGCCGCGCCCGCGTCGTCCAGCGCCCGCGCCTGCCCGTCGCCCGCCGGGGCCGGCCGGGGTTCCAGGCGCGCCTCCATCTCCCGCAGCGATCCCCGCACCCGGATGCCGGCGTAGGCGGCGGCCGCGGCCATCACCGACGTACCGGGCAGGGCCAGCCCCGTACCCTCCGGCGGACAGCAGCGGACGTCGGGGCAGCAGTACGACCAGTACCGCCCGTCCGAGATGCAGAGCGCCTCGTACACCGGCACGTCCAGCGCGCCGCAGGCCAGGCGCAGCCGCTGGGCGAGCGGGCGCAGGCGCTCCATCACCCGCCGGCCGCTCTCGCCCTCCGCCGGGTCCTGGCAGAGGAAGACGACGATGCCGTCCGGCCGGGTCCCGCGCCGCTCGCTCCCCTCGACCAGGCATTCGGCGAGCTGCTCGGCCACCGGCGGCCACTCCCCCGGCGAGCGGGGGATACCGAGCCTCAGCCGCCCCCCGAACCTCCCGCGCCCGCCGTGCAGCGCGACCATGACGACGGAGTCGGTGGGATGGAATCCGAGGAGATAGGGCAGGGCGTCGGCGAGTTCCGCGGGACTGCGCAGGGTGATCTGCTGCTCGTCGGCGGTTCCGGTCGGTTCGTGGTGCTTGTTCATGGCATGACCGTCTCGCGGAAGTACCTGATCCCGCGACCCCTGTGGATAACTTTGTCCACAGGCGGCCTTCGTGCCATGTCCCGGCGGCGAAGTCCCCTACCCGGCCTGGGCGAGGACCAGCGGGAGCACCTGCTCGGCTCCGGCCCGGCGCAGAAGACGCGCGCCGACGGCCAGGGTCCAGCCGGACTCCGAGTAGTCGTCGACGAGGAACACCGGACCGGGGGTACGGGCCAGGGCGGCGGCGAGTTCGCCGGGCACCGTGAACGAGGCGACCAGGGCGCGCAGCCGCTGCGCGGAGTTGCTGCGGTGTGCGACGTGCTCGTCGGCCTCCGGGGTGTAGGCCAGACTGCCCAGCATCGGGAGCCTGCCGACCCGGGCCACCCCCTCGGCCAGGGATGCGATCAGCTGGGGGTGGGTACGGGACGGCATCGCGACGATCCCCACGGGCCGCGCCGTCGCGTCGGAAGAGCCGCCGGCCCAGCCCTCCGGCGAGCGGGACCAGTCGGCCACCACGGTCACGACAGCGGCCAGCACCTCCTCAGAAACCGGCCGGTCCGTCGCCTGCGCCGAGAGGATCGGACGCAGCCGGTTGCCCCAGCCGATGTCCGACAGCCTGCCCAGGGCCCGCCCCGCGAGCGCCTGCTGGCCCACCGGGATACGCCCCTTGAGGTCGATGCCGACCGCGGCGAGCCCGGTCGGCCACATCTTGCGGGGCTCGATCTCGACCCCCGGCCGGTCCAGCTCACCCCTGGCCGCCGCCAGGGCCCCCGGAGAGACGGCCGGGTCGAGCCACGGCCCGACGCAGCGGTCGCAGCGGCCACAACGGACCGCCTCCTCGTCGTCGAGCTGCCGCTGCAAGAACTCCATCCGGCACCCCGCGGTCGCCACGTAGTCCCGCATGGCCTGCTGCTCCGCCTCCCGCTGCCGGGCCACCCACGCGTACCGCTCCGCGTCGTACGCCCACGGCCGGCCCGTGGAGGTCCAGCCGCCCTTCACGCGCTCGACCGCCCCGTCCACGTCCAGGACCTTCAGCATCGTCTCCAGCCGCGAACGCCGGAGGTCGACCAGCGGCTCCAGAGCGGGCAGCGACAAGGGACGCCCCGCCTGTTCGAGAACGGCGAGCGTGCGCCGTACCTGCTCCTCGGGCGGAAAGCCCACCGAGGCGAAGTACGCCCAGATCGCCTCGTCCTCCCTGCCCGGGAGCAGCAGCACGTCCGCGTGGTCCACTCCGCGCCCGGCACGCCCCACCTGCTGGTAATAGGCGATCGGGGACGAGGGCGAGCCCAGGTGCACCACGAAGCCCAGGTCCGGCTTGTCGAATCCCATGCCCAGCGCGGAGGTCGCCACCAGCGCCTTCACGCGGTTCGCGAGGAGATCCTCCTCGGCCTGCAAACGGTCGGCGTTCTCCGTCTTCCCCGTGTAGGAGGACACCGGATAGCCGTGCCCGCGCAGGAACGCCGCGACCTCCTCGGCCGCCGCCACCGTCAGCGTGTAGATGATCCCCGAACCGGGCAGATCCCGCAGACGCTCCCCCAGCCACGCCAGCCGGTGGGCCGCGTCCGGCAGCTCCAGTACGCCCAGCCGCAGGCTCTCCCGGTCCAGCGGCCCCCGCAGCACCAGCGCGTCCCCGCCGCCCGTGCCCAGTTGCTCGGCCACGTCGGCCGTGACGCGCGCGTTGGCGGTCGCGGTGGTGGCCAGCACCGGCACGCCGGGGGCGAGTTCGGCGAGCATGGTCCGCAGCCGCCGGTAGTCCGGGCGGAAGTCGTGGCCCCAGTCGGAAATGCAGTGCGCCTCGTCGACCACCAACAGGCCGGTGGTGGCGGCGAGCTTGGGGAGTACGTGCTCCCGGAAGTCCACCGAGTTCAGGCGTTCCGGACTGACCAGGAGGACGTCGGTCTCCCCCCGCTCGACCTCGCCGTAGATCGTCTCCCACTCCTCGGGGTTGGCCGAGTTGATGGTGCGCGCCTGGATACCGGCCCGCGCCGCCGACTCGACCTGGTTGCGCATCAACGCCAGCAGCGGCGAGATGATCACGGTGGGACCCGAGCCACGCCGCCGCAACAGGGCGGTGGCCACGAAATACACGGCGGATTTGCCCCAGCCCGTCCGCTGGACCACCAGCGCGCGACGGCGCTCCTCCACCAGGGCGGACACCGCCTGCCACTGGTCCTCCCGCAGCCGCGCCGACCCCCCTGGGGCACCGACGAGCTCAGCGAGAACGGCATCGGCTTCGGTACGGAGCTCCAGGTTGTCCATCCCCCCATGCAACCCGATGGCAGTGACAATCCACGAATCCACCACGCGCGGACCCCGGCGGCCGAGTCCGGGGCGCCGCGGGTGTTTCCGCTGGTCCTCACGGTTCGGAGGGGACGATAATCGGCGCTCGTGGCCGGTCTCCGCAGGGATATGGCACACATAGCCCCGCATTACGGTCAGTCGGGCCAATTGCTCGTTGCCGCATGCCGATACGCCAGCGAGAATTGGAGAGTCTCCCCGCACGGCCCCCCTGCGGTCCGCAAGGGCTGTGCTGCGGTGCGCCCCCCACCCGACCCTGCCCGTACCGTGGGCGTGAATGCGAAGGGAGGATCGTGACCTTCGGATTCGCTCCGTCCGCAGCCACTTCGATCACCACATCACCGGCCGGCTCCGTCAGCGGCCTCACCAGAATGCTGGAGCCGGCCGAATGGGCGGCGGCGGGCATACCCCTGCTCAGCAACCCCCGTGAGGTGGTCAGCGGCCTGCACAGCCGCCACCGCCCGAAGCCCGCGACGGCCGTCGTGGCCGTGCTCGACCATGAGGAACGGCTCGCCGCCAGCGCCTCGTTCGTCCCCCGCGCGGCACCCGTGGACGGCTGGGAGTTCCGCAACGCCCTCCTCGCCCACCTGCGCCGGGTCATCCCGCACGACCTGCGCCGCCGTACGCCCGTACGCACCGCGGTCCTGCTCTACTGCCGCGAGGGCGACGAGCGGTGGACGGAGGAGGACGGGGCCTGGATGTGGGGGCTGCGGGACGCCTGCACCCTGCACGGGCTGCGGTGCGGCGCGTACATCACGCTGACCCGCGGCGGCTGGCAGGTGCTGGGCGAGGGCCGCGGCGGCCGGCGCCCCAACTCCGAGTCCGCACCGGTCGATCTGGCCGACACGGCGTCCGATCCCGAGGTGACACCGCTCCGCAGCGGGGCGGTGGAGGCGCTGCGGCGCACGGCCGCGCGCTGAACCACCGTACGGCCGAACGCGCCGTACGACCGCGTGCCGACCATGCCGTACGACCACGAGCCCGGCGCGCCCCGCGCCACCGCGAGCCGGGCGCGGCGCACGGCCGCGCGCCGAAGCCACCCGCGCGCGGGCAGCAGTCACCCGCGCACGCCGGACGGCCTCAGCGGCCCGGCCGCCCCCTGACGGGCAGCCGGGTCACGACAGGGTGAGGCTCAGACACCCGCGCCGAGCACGGCGTTGACCCGCTCGGGGTCACCGCACACGACCAGCAGCGCCGTGGCCCGCTCCCGGGCCGCGGGCAGCACGCGGGCGTAGACCTCGTCACCGCCCCCGTTGACCACCACGACGACCACCGGACGGGGCTGGGCACGGGCGACGGCGGCGGCGTCCGCGAAGAACACGTCTTCACGGGCGTCGTGCTGCGCCCAGTAGGCGGCCTCGCCGAAGGACAGCTCGTGGGTGGCCCACGGGTGCTGGTCGCCGGTGGTGAGCACGAGGATGTCGCCCGGCGCCCGACCGGAGTCGAGCAGCAGGTCGACGGTCTCGTCGGCGGCGTCGAGCGCGCCGTCCACCGACGCCGGGGTCAGCTGGATCTTGGGGGTGGAAGGGGTGGCGGGCCGGGGTGCCTGGGGCACTCCGGCGGAGCCGGCCGAGCGCTGCGCCGGCGGCGCGGGCCTCGCGGGACCGGGACCCGGACGACCGGGACGCGGGGTCGCCGCGGAGCGCGGCCCCGGTACGGGACGCGGGCCGGGTACAGGACGGGGGGTCTGCGCGGTCCGGCCGGTGGCCGGGGTGGCGCTGGGACCCTGGGCTCTCTCGTGAATCTGAGGCTCCTCGGGGAAGAGAGGCATAACTGGATGTCTATCAAATACCGACGCGAAAAGCATCGGCGGGTTGGCACATTTGTACCCATGTCCGCGGTCGGATGACACACGGGCCGGAGGGTTCACCGGAAGTTTCAGAATTCGAAGCCGAGTTGGCCCCCGCTTTCCATCGCGGCCGTCTCCGCGGAGACCCTGACCTTCTTGAGGTGCCGCCAGCGCGGCAGGCCGTCGAGGTAGGACCACGAGAGCCGGTGCTGGGCCGTCGGACCCCGCTCCTCCAGCGCCGCCTTGTGCACCGGCGAGGGATAGCCGGCGTTGGCGCCGAAGGCGAACGGGACGTACTCCTCGGACCCGGCGCCCAGTTCGGCCATCATGGCGTCCCTGCGCACCTTGGCGAGCACCGAGGCGGCCGCCACCGAGACGCAGGACTGGTCGCCCTTGATGACCGTACGCACCTGCCAGGGCCCCCCGAGATAGTCGTGCTTGCCGTCCAGGATCACCGCGTCGGGCCGAACCGGCAGCGCCTCCAGGGCGCGTACGGCGGCGAGCCGCAGGGCCGCGGTCATCCCCAGCTCGTCGATCTCCTCCGGGGAGGAGTGTCCGAGCGCGTGCGAGGTGACCCACCCCGCCAGCTCACCGGCCAGCTCCGTACGGCGCTTGGGGTTGATGAGCTTCGAGTCGGTGAGGCCGGCCGGAGCCCTGCGCAGTCCGGTGACGGCGGCGCAGACGGTGACGGGTCCGGCCCACGCTCCGCGTCCGACTTCGTCGACGCCGGCGATGATCCTGGCGCCGGTGGTCGCTCGGAGCGATCGCTCGACAGTGTGCGTGGGTGCTTCGTACGGCATGGCGTTCGCAACTTTACGCCGACCCGACGCGACGCGACAGGGCGGGTACCCACTGTCGCGCCGCGCGCCCTCACGGACCGGCCCAAACCGGCCGCGCCCTCACCGACCGGCCCAAAGCGGCCGTGCCGTCCCGGACCGGCTCAACGGGCCGTACCGTCCCGGGCCGGCCCCACGGGCCACGCACGCAGCAGCGGCACCATGACCCGGTCGATCATCTCGGCGATCTCCTCGTCGGGCAGTTCGCTGGCGCACATCTTGGAGCGGTACATCATCAGGGCCGGGATCACGTCGAAGACCAGCTCGCCGACGGCGTCGGAACGGACCTCCCCCCGCCGGATCCCCTGGCGCACGACCTCTCCGAAGAGGCGGTTGGACGGTTCGATGAGACCGCTGAAGATCAGCCCGTGGAAGCGTTCGGCGGTCGGCGCGTCGCATTCGTGAACGACGGCGCGCAGCGCGGCCCCCGGCAGGGAGAACATCGCGTCCCGCATCCGCCGGCACAGTTCGTACAGGTCCTCGCGCACACTCCCGCGGTCGGGCGCCTCCCCGACCGCGGGCAGTCCGGCCTGGAGGGCGTCCGCGACCAGATCCTCCTTGGACGGCCAGCGCCGGTAGACGGCGGCCTTTCCCGTCCGGGCGCCCGCGGCGACCCCCTCCATCGTCAGGCCGTTCCAGCCGACCCTGCTCAACTGCTCCAGCGCCGCCTCGAGAATGGCCCGTTCCAGGACGGGCCCCCGCCGGCGCACGGACACGGATTGCGGCCGGGCCCCGGCGGCGGGACGCGAAGAAACCATCAGTAACTCTCCATCGGGGGACGGCTCCTGGGAGGACAGCACCCAGTGAACGCCTGCGAGACAGCACCCAGTGAACGCTTGCGTTCCTTGAAGGGGACTCACTACCGTGTACGGGACAGTGAACGGATGCGTTCACTAATTCACTTGTGGGGGATCCAGCAGTGACAACCTCTCAACTCGACACACCCGGCACCGCACCGGGCGCGGCCCGACGGAGCGGGCGCCCGGGAATCGCGCTCGCCGTCATCGCGGCCTGCCAGCTCATGGTGGTGCTTGACGCCACCATTGTGAACATCGCGCTCCCGCACATCCAGAACGCGCTGAGCTTCTCCACCACAGATCTTTCCTGGGTGCTGAGCGCGTACACCCTCACGTTCGGCGGTCTGCTGCTGCTCGGCGGCCGGGCAGGCGACGTCCTAGGACGCCGCCGGGTCTTCATGGCGGGCATCCTGCTCTTCACGTTCGCGTCCCTCCTGGGCGGTTTCGCCCAGGAGCCGTGGCAGCTGCTCGCCGCCCGCGTGCTCCAGGGGGTGGGCGGCGCGATCGCCTCCCCCACCTCGCTGGCGCTCATCACCACCACGTTCGCCGAAGGCCCGGAGCGCAACCGGGCGTTCGGAGTGTTCGCCGCCGTCTCCGCGGGCGGCGGCGCGGTCGGGCTGCTGGCCGGCGGCATGCTCACCGAGTGGCTCGACTGGCGGTGGGTGTTCTTCGTCAACGTGCCGATCGGCGTACTGATCGCCGTGCTCGCCCCGATGTACATCAAGGAGTCGGAACGGCACCCGGGGCGCTTCGACCTCACCGGAGCCGCGACGTCCACGCTGGGCATGGCGTCCCTCGTGTACGGCTTCATCCGGGCGTCCGAGGAAGGCTGGAAGGACTCGGTCACCATCGGCTCGTTCGCGGCGGCCGTCGTGCTGCTCGCCGCGTTCGTCCTGGTCGAGTCGCGGGCGAAGGAACCGATCACGCCACTGCGGATGTTCGCCGACCGGAACCGGTCGGGGACGTACGTCATCATGCTCAGCCTCGCGGCGGCGATGTTCGGCATGTTCTTCTTCATCGTCCTCTTCGTGCAGAACGTGCTCGACTACAGCCCGATCACCTCGGGCCTGGCGTTCCTGCCCGTGACGGTCGCGATCGCCGTGGGCGCCGGGCTCTCGCAGCGGCTCCTGCCGGTCCTCGGCCCCAAGCCGTTCATGGTGGCCGGATCGGCGTTCGCCGGGGTCGGGCTGCTCTGGCTGACCCTGATCGACCCGGGGAGCACGTACGTCGGCGGTGTCCTCGGCCCGCTGGTGATCTTCGGCTTCGGCATGGGGCTGAACTTCGTCACCCTCACGCTGACCGCGGTCTCCGGGGTGGCGCAGCACGAGGCGGGCGCGGCGTCCGGTCTGCTGAACGCGAGCCAGCAGGTGGGCGGTTCGCTCGGGCTCTCGATCCTGGTCACCGTCTTCGGTACGGCGAGCCGCGACGAGGCCGACAAGCAGCTGCCCTCGTTCCTGGCGCAGGGCAGCGCGGCCGAGAAGGCGGAGCTGGCGAAGACGCAGCAGCTGCCGGGGCACTGGGGCCACGCGGTGCTGACCCAGGGCATCTCGACCGCGTTCATGGCGGCGGTGGCGATGGTGGTGGTCGCGCTGCTGACGGCGGTGCTGGTGATACGGGTGCGGAAGAGCGACCTGGAGGCACTGAGCGGCAAGGCGGCGGGGCCGGTCGCCTGAGGGCTGCCGTACGTACGGAGGCGGTACGGGACGCTCCCGCGTGGAGCGCCCCGTACCGCTTTCGTACCGCTTTCTTGCCGCTTTCGTGCGCCACGCCTCTACGGCCCGTCCAGCGCGCGGCAGCCGACGCGTGCGGGACCCACCGCAGGCCCGCGACAGATCAGGCGAGGTGACGCCCGGCCGTGTTCCCCCACGCGGGCAGCTCTTCCGTCCGCTCCAGCCACTCCGGCGGCGGCGCCCCGGCGCGCCCGGAGGCGACCACTCCGCCGACGATCGCGCAGGTCGTGTCCACGTCGCCGCCCACCTGCGCGGTGGTCCAGAAGGCCCGCTCGAAATCACCGAGCCCCCGGGCCGCCGACCACAGGGCGAACGGCACCGTGTCGAGCGCGCTGGTACGCCGCCCGCAGCCGAGGACGGCCGCCACCGTGCTCGCGTCGTCGTAGTCCAGCATGTCCCGGGCCCGCCGCACCCCCGCGCCCACGGCGCTGCGCGGCACGAGCGCGATCACACCGTCGAGCAGCGCCTCCGGGGAGGGCGGCCCGGCGGGATCCGCCGCGAGCGCCGCGGCCACCGCCACGGCCACGGCACCCATGACGGCCTCGCGGTGCTGATGGGTCGGGTACGCGGACAGCTCCGCCTCGCGCGCGGCCCGCTCGGGGTCGTCGGCGAACCACGCGCCGAGCGGCGCGACCCGCATGGCCGCGCCGTTGCCCCAGGAGCCCTGTCCGTCGAAGAGCCCGGCGGCCAGCTCACGCCAGTCGCCGCCCTCCCGGACCAGCCGGAGCATGCGGTTCACGGCGGGGCCGTATCCGCGGTCGAAGTCGTGGTGGTCCGCGAACGAGTGCGCGAGGGCGTCCTCGTCGATCCGGCCGTGCGCGGCGAGCACCGCCAAGGACGGACACGGCCATCTCGGTGTCGTCGGTCCACTGCCAGGAGCCGGGCGGCGGCTCGCGGCGCGCCAGGAGCGGATAGTTCGAAGGGACGAAGAACTGGGAGCCGAGGGCGTCTCCTACGGAGAGGCCGCGCAGGCTGTCGAGGGCGCGTGCGAAGCGACCGTCCCGGGTCGCGTCTTCGCGGTAGGAATCAGAGTGAGGATCGGGGTGGGAATCGGGGTGGGAAGAGGAATTCACGGTCATCGCGAGGCACTCTACCGGGTGAATACCGCCGGTTACTTGGTCATTCCGTACGGCTCCGGGGTACGCCAGTGCGCGAACGGCCGGTCCAGGGCGTACCGCCCGTCCTCCCCGAGGAGCAGCATCCTGGTCTCCGCGTTGTCGGGGTTGGAGAGGGACTCGAATTCCGCGACCGACCAGTGGAACCACCGCATGCAGAACAGCCGCATGGTCAGCCCGTGGGTCACCAGCAGGACGTTCGACGGCGAGTCCGGCGCCTCGAAGCTGCGATAGAGGCTCTCCAGGAACGCGCCGACCCGGTCGTACACGTCGGCACCCGACTCCCCCTGCGCGAAGCGGTAGAAGAAGTGCCCGTAGGCGTCGCGGTAAGCCTTCTGGAGGCGCACGTCGTCCCGGTCCTGCCAGTTCCCCCAGTCCTGCTCGCGCAGCCTGGGCTCTTCCCGTACACGCACCAGGTCGGGGTCGAGGGAGAAGGCGTGCAGGGTCTCGTGGGCCCTGCGGTACGGCGACACGTACACGCTGACCTGTTCCCGCCCGAACAGCTCGCGCAGCTCGGCGCCGGTCTCCTCGGCCTGCCGCCGGCCCCTCTCGGTGAGCTTCAGGGCATGGTCGGGCTCGCGCTCGTACACGGTGTCGTCGGCGTTGCCCTCCGACTCGCCGTGCCGGACCAGAACGATGCGCCGCGGTCGTGCCATGCCACGACCCTAGATCGGTCCGGATCCCCCCGGCACGCGGGGAGGGCCCTTGGGCACGCTCCAGGACGATTTACGTACCGCCGTCCCCCGCACCCACACCGGCATCCGTAGGGTGCGCCCCTACACCGTCCAGGAGGGTTCGAGCGCGATGATGTCCCCCGCGAGGGCCGCCACGTCGGCGGCCGTCTGGGCGCGCAGGGTCAGCCGCTCGACCCGTTCCGCCCGGTATTTCCCGTGCTCGGCGGCGGAGTGCCACATCGACAGGACGATGAACTCGTTCCCCGGCGCCTCGCCGAAGAGCCCGCGCAGCATGCCGGGCGATCCGGCCATGGCGGGGTTCCACACCTTCTCCTGCATCAGCGCGTAGTGCTCGACCCGGTCCTCATGGACCTTGCAGTGCGCGACGCGCACCACGTCGGCGTCCGTGAACCGCGGCTCAAAGCCGGTCTTCACATCGAACCGATGATCGAACAACTTCACCTGAATGTCCCGGTACGTCCCCGACTGCGCGGCGGCCAGCCGGTCGTGCGAACGGGCCATGAAGGAGTCGTAGAACGCCCTGCTCTCCCAGAACGAGAAGACATGGGCCACCCCGGGCCGCACCCTGCTCCATCCCCCGCCCTGCCCCCGGAACCCCGGCTCACCGAGCAACCCCGCCCATTTCCGCTGTCCGCGTTCGTACCCTCTACGGTCGATCACGGTGCAGCGGGTCCACTTGACCAGCACCGCGCCATCGTACGGTCCCCGGCGTGTCGCCGGTCACTCCCGCGCGCCTCCGTCTAAGCTGCCCGCCCCGCTCCACCCCCGTCCCCCTCCCCCTCCCCGCCCCCGCCCCCGCCCCCGCCCCCGCACAATGATCGCCATGACGGCACTGCACACCCCTGAACTCTTCGCACGGCTGGAGCCGGCCGAGCGAGTCCTCGTCGCCGGGGCGGGCGGCGGATTCGACATCTACGCGGGGCTGCCCCTCGCGCTGTCCCTCCTGCACCAGGGCAAGGAGGTCCATCTCGCGAACCTGACGTTCAGCGCGATCGAAGGACTCCCGCTCGACGCCTGGCTCGCCCCGGACGTGGCCGTCGTCACCCCGGAGACGTCCCTCCACCAGACGTACTTCCCGGAGCGCACGCTCGCGCAATGGCTGGACCTCCACGGCTACCCGAGCACCGTCCACGCGTTCGCACGCGTCGGGGTCCAGCCGCTGCGGGCCGCCTACCGCGCGGTGATCGAGGCGTACGGCATCGACGCGGTCGTCCTGGTGGACGGCGGTACGGACATCCTGATGCGCGGCGACGAGTCGGGGCTCGGCACCCCGGAGGAGGATCTGACGAGCGTCGCCGCGCTGGCCGGGATCGACGACGGCCCTCAGCGGCTGGTGATGTCGATCGGCTTCGGCATCGACGCGTACCACGGGGTGAGCCACGGTCTGGTGCTGGAGAACATCGCCGCGCTGGAGCGCGACGGCGCCTACCTGGGCGCGTTCTCGATCCCCCGTGCGTCCAAGGAGGGCGCGCTCTTCCTCGACGCGGTGGCCCACGCGCACGCGAACACCCCGGTCCGTCCGAGCATCGTCAACGGGTCGATAGCGGCGGCGGTCCGGGGCGACTTCGGGGACGTACGGTTCACGTCGCGCACCCGGAACAGCGAACTGTTCGTCAACCCGCTGATGTCGCTCTGCTTCGCCTTCGAACTGGCGGGCCTGGCCCGGCGCTGCCTCTACCTCGACCGGATCGAGGACACCCACCTCATGCGCCAGGTGAGCAGCGCGATCGAACTGTTCCGCGAGGAGATCCCCCAGCGGCCACCGCTCCGCATCCCGCACTGACCGCCCTCGCGGCCGGCTGGCGAGTACCGGCCATCGTGGCGTCAACTGGCCATATGTACGCCTCCGTTGTCAGCACCCGGGTCTAGCCTTGCGTACAAGGCCCGGGGATCCGCGGCCCGGTTCGGACAAGGGGGACAAACAAGTGAGCGGTTTCAACAAAGGGGTGTCGAAGGTCGAGGTGACCCTCAAGTGGAACCCGAGCGCCCTCGGCGAGGCGGACCACGACCTCGACATCGTCGCGGCGACCTACACAGCGGCCGACCCGACGGGCAAGCCGGTCTACCTGGTCCACTTCGGCAGCCGCTCCCCCGACGGCACGATCACCCTGAACCGCGACAGCCGCACGGGCCAGGGCTTCGGCACCGACGAGGAGATGACCCTGGAACTGGACCGCATGAACGCGTCCTTGGGCCGGGTCGTCGTAGGCGTAGCCATCCAACAACACCACAGGCGCCGCACCTTCGCCGACATAGCCTCCCCCGAAATACGCTTCGCCGAGGGCTACACAGAACTCCTGGAACACACCTTCACAGAGGTCGCGGACTCCACAGCAGCCACGGTCGCGGAATTCCTCCGCACCCCCTCAGGCGCCTGGGAATTCCACCCGTCCCTCAAAGGCTTCGACGCAGACCCAGAACACTTCGCCACAATCATGGGCACCCGCTGACGCACTCGAAGCCCGCCGCCCCCAACGTCACCAATGCGCCGCAAGTGGAACCCGGCACCCGGTCAAAAAGGCCCAAGGTACTGGTGCCGCTCCCCCGCGCCCATGACATGCACCCCTCCGTCGCGAACCTGCCATTCAGTAAGGCCGTGGATCTCATGGCTCACCATGAACAATCCCTGAACCGCCCCCTCTGCGTCGCCCGACTCGGGAATAGCGGCAATCTCACGGATAACATCTAGCAGCCACTGAACCTGCCCCTCCTGAATGTCACCTCCATAAAAAACGAAGGACGTCCAATTGAAGGGCCCGGCCGGAAATCCCCACCCTCCCCCGTAGAGCCCATCACCCGCCCTCCCAACCACTTCCTTCGCACGCGCGAACTGCCAGCCATCGCACTCAATCCACCCTCTCACAGAAACATAAACAGACAACTCAACCTCCACAGCCCCACCGCCGAGTACGTTCTCATAGCATCCACAACTCCCGCCGAGACGGTCCATAGAATTCACAGATCAGCGGCGGTTTGGGATCCCACTGGTGTTGGTGGTTGAGCTGTCGGGGGTTTCGGCGCAGGGGCACTTTGGTGGCCGGTTCCTCTTCCGGGTCCGGAGGGGCCGCCCGCGCGAGTCGGCGACCCTGAGTGCGTCAGCGAGGTCCGGGTCAACCGGCAGTCCAGCCAGCGGTATTCGGAGGCCGACTGAATCTTTGCGCGACGGGCTGTGGGGTCGCGGGCGTACTCCAGCAGTTCCTTGCCCAAGCCCAGCCGCACCGACTCGATGTTGCCGGCGAGGCGAGAAAGGTAACCGTGACCGCGCATGGGGTCCGCGTCACTCCTGGGCTGGTTCACCGTGTACCCCGACCTTGGGTCGCTGATCGAGACACAATGGCCGTGGGTGATGATTGACTGTCACCCCAGTTACTAGCGAGCCAGCGGAACGCCATCGACGCCTTGGGCCACGCCCTCGGCAGTCAGGACGACGACCCTGACAACCCGCCCACCACGGTCGTCGTCCGCTGACGTTGCCGTCACCGTTGCCGTCAAACGGCACGAGGCCCTCCCGATGAATTCGGGAGGGCCTCGTTTCAATGGCTACAAGATTTCAGCGATCCATTCCCAGTCGCCGGGCCGGGAAAACAACCGGGTGAATCCCTGTTCGAGGCAGTCGCTCAGGCTGGAGGATTCAGCGCGGATGAACCCTTCGGGCCCCAGTCCCGGACCCGACATCACCAAAGTCCAGGGCTCGCCACCTTTCACCATTCTCTCGTCGTCCACCTTAAGGATCACGGTGACGCCTGAGCGGCCCAACTTCTCCATGAGCTGCTCAATAGGCATCCCTTGCAAGCTCACACAACACCCCTAAAGGCTGCCGAGATGTCGCTGACGTCGCGCATGATTCAGTCCGCCCGATCGCTCCGACCGGAAAGTGAATCTGCTATTGAAGCGGACGGCCCGCTTCAAGGAACTGCCGATAAACGAGATCGAGCAGCGCCGCGTATGCATGTTGCGAGCGAGCGACGGCTTGGTCGCCTCCCGATGCTGTGTCACCGATCCGATCGATTCGCTGCATCAGCGCTTGAAGCATCATGAGGACATCAACCGGCGCCGGCTTAAAGATCCCGCGTTCCACATATCGGATCACCGTCGTCACGTACTCGTCGGCTTCCGCCAGATCGCTGCGCGCCAGAATGAGGTCCTTACTCGATCCGCTCCGGGGGAACGGCAGGTTGCGCCACAGGATGTAGGCGTCCATGAAACTGAGCATCACGTCTTCCTTGCTCCTAGTGGGTCTCGTCGTACCAGAAGGAAACGACTCGTCCGTCCGGCCCAATAATCCCACCCATACCCCCGTTGGGATCCGAATACTTCACGCCCCACTTACCGTCGTCGAATGGCATTCTCTTTGCGTTGTACCCCTTCTTGCCCCCTGGCTCAGCCAGACGCTGAGCCCAGCCACTCGAATCTTGCAAGTACTTCTCGCGCGTAACGTTCAATGGACTGCCATGCTTTCCCCAGTGGTATTCGAAACTGCCTCCGGGGTTGTCGAACGTGCCCTCGTGCCAGGCATCGGCAACCGCCTTAGGGCATGCCCCCGAATTGTGCACCAAGACTGGAGTGGCGCCTGCCAGCACATAGTACGTGTGGAGCTCACCAACGGTGAGATTGTACATGTCGGCGGAGCCAGGAATTCGGCGTACCGCTGTGACACGTACATTTTGATTGATGGCGGTGGCAAGTTGATGGCCCGGGGTGAGCTTTCCGGCTGGCACCCACGTCTTGAGGGTTTCATCCCAGAAGGGATGCCGGGACGTTGTGTGAAGAACAGACGATTGGTCGCCCGACTTGATTTTTACATCGACAAGATCGTCGTCATGGTTTATGTGGGTTGCAGTAACCGGGCGACCCCCCTTGAGCTTTCCAGTTTCAGCGTCAGCGGCCTCGACCAGATCACCCTCTTTTACCTTTTCGATGGGCTTCTTTCCTCCATCACCCATCAACACTTCGGTATCCGGAGAGAAGCTACAATCGCTCCCCATCCACCTTTTTCCGATACCAATAATTTTGCTTAGGGACGAACCTCCTGACACCATGCCTGCTAGACCAAGGGCCACCCCGCCGGCGTCGCCGGCAGCGTAGGACTTCTTGATGTCGTAGGCGCTGCATGCAAGATTCACATAGGGGAGGGCGCAGGCCAGTGCGAGAACAGCAGTCTGTGCCTCGGCGTGCTTCACCGGATCCGGGATAGGACCTGCGGCAACATTTCCCACATTGTTGAACGGGTCTACATTCGCCCCTGCTGCAATCGCGGCATCGAATTGTGCTGCTTCAGCGGGGGTCAGGCTCCTACCTCCCCCGCCATCACTGCTGTCGTTGACTTGTCCGGTGTTACTCGTAGGGGCCGTGCCACCGAAGGCGGGATTGCCTGTTGGCCCGCGGCCCTGCCCGACATCGTGGTTGGTGTCGCTTCCTCCTGGCGTCGGCTGGCAGTGACCGTTGCCCGGGTCTACGCAGGTGCCCGTGGGGTCGCTGACTGTGGCGGGGTTGTTGAGGCTGTAGCTGTAACCGTTGAGTGTTTGGGGTTTGTCAGTTTCCAGGAGAGGGTCGACGCTGATGAATTGGCCGATGCCTGGGTCGTATTCGCGGGCGCGTATGTGGGTGAGGCCCGTGGTGGTGTCGGCCGGTTTGCCGAGGAAGCCCTTGTCGTCGGGCCAGGTGGTTGGCTTCGTGCCGCGAGGGGCGCCGAACGGGGTCGTGTAGCGCTTGGTGACGGCAAGGGTGGCGGAGTCGAAGGCGATGGAGGAGGTGCCGTGGTGGTCGCCCGCGAGGTAGCTGAGCTGGGTGCCGGTGACGCCCGCGGTGGCGGTGCGGACGGCGAGGGTCTGGCCTGCGGCCTGGTAGTAGCGGGTGCCGGTCAGGGCTTTGGCGGTGCCCTTGGTGGTGAGGCGGACCTCGGTGCCGCCCAGGTACAGGACGGTGTCGCCGTCTCCGGTGGTGTTGCGGCTGATCAGCAGTTCGCCGTTGGCGTCGTAGAGGTAGCTGGTGCCGGTGGCGGGCTTGGTGCCGGCTGCGGGCTCCGTGGCGGAGACGAGTTTGCCTTCGCTGTTCCAGGTCAGGGTCTGCTGCGCCTGGACTCCCGGACGGCTGGTGGTGTTGCCCGCCGCGTCGTACTGGTACGTGCCCGCCCTGGCCCCCGTGGTGCTGGTGAGCGGGTGCGGCTGGCCGGCGGGAGCAGGTGTGCCGTAGTTGTAGACAGTGGTGCTGTCACCCCCCGCCGCGTGCTGCTTCTCGGACGCCCGCTGACCCGCGTCGTTGTACGTGTAGCTCGTCCAGTACGGAGCGGCGCCGTCCAGGTTGGCTGTCGTGCGGCCGGAGGCAGCGCAGTCCTCTGTCTTCGGCGTCCAGGCTTCCGTCACGCGGCGGTAGCCGTCGTACGTGAAGCACTGGTAGTCGGCCTTACCCGTGCCGCCTTGCGTGGTGGCGTCGAAGATGGAAGTGACGTTGCCGGCGTCGTCCTGCTTGAACTGGAGTTCCAGCGGCATGTAGCTGTGGACGGTGTCGGTCACGGCGAAGCCAGTGAGGCGGCGGGTACCCAGCTCGTAGGAGTTGGTGAGGGACGCCCGCGTTCCCGCGCTTTCCGAGCCGACGATCAGTTGTCCGAGATCTCCGACGGGTTCGTACGTGGCACCGACCAGGTAGCTGTTCTTCCCTCCCGAGGTCAGCACCTGCCCGACGGCGTTGTACTTGTTTGTGGTCAGCTCACGCGCCAGGCCCGCGACGGCGGGAAGGTCCTCGCCCGTCAGGGTGCCGTCGATGCCGCTGTAGTTCGAACCGAACTGGAGCGTCTGAGGAACCCCTGCGGCGACGAGGGGGTCGTTGGCGGGGAGCGTGAGTTCGCTCAACTGGGCCCGGTAGGCGGCGTCGTACTTGGTGACCTTCTGGGTGTAAGCCTTGCTCGTGGCGGTGCCCACGCCGTTCTCGTAACGGACCGACGAGTCCAGCCGGCCCTTGGCCAGGGTGTCGAAGTTCCAGGCGGCGAGTTTGGTGGCATCGGTCTTGGTACCGTCCCACAGACCCGTCTGCCGTCCGAGGATGTCGTACTCGGAGACGAGCGTCTTGTTCCGGCCGACATCCTTGGTGGTGATGGCCTGGTCGAGTTCGTTGTACCCCGTGGTGCTCTTGCCCTTGTCCGGGTCCGTACTGCTGGTCTGGCGGCCGAACAGGTCATATCCGTAGGACCAGGTCGCGTCGCCGGGGCCGGTGACGGTTTCCTGCTGTCCGGCCGGGGTGTACGTGAAGTGAGTGGCGGTGAAGGCACTGCCGGTGGGCTGGGTGCCGGCGTACTGGCGGTTCTCGGTGGTACGGCCGAGGGCGTCGCTGATCACCGCCGTGGCCTGTCCTCCGGTCGGAGCCGTCGTGATGACGGTGTCGCCGGTGTAGGCGCTGTCCGTCGTCCATCGCGTCACGCCGAAGTTCTTCGACACCGTGCGGACGGCGCGGCCCGCGCCGTCATAGGTCGTGTCGGTCTGGGCCGGTGCCTCGGCGACATCGATCTGGACCATGGCGCTCGACGGGCCGGCCTTGTCGTCCCAGATGTCGGAATGCGAGGAGACCGCGAGGCCACGGTCGTCGTAGACGGTCTGGGCGATCATCCGGCCGCCGACCGAGGACGGCGACTGGACCTGGCGGGGTCGCAGGAGCGAGTCGTAGAGCTCGTACGTGGTGTTGTAGCTGCCCGGACTGCTGCCGCGCATCGCTCCCGTGGAGATCCACGGCAGATCCGTCGCGTTGGTGGGGATGCCGTAGTTGTACACGTAGGTCGGCGAGTTGGCGGGGAGCGCCTTGGGCATGGTGGGGAGCCAGACCTTGGTGATCCGACCGAGGCTGTCGTACTCGCTGTCGGTCGCCTTGTTGTTCGGGTCGGTGACACGGGTGACCGCGCCGGTCCCCGGATCCACCAGGGTGGTAGTGGTCTGGGATTTCGCGTTGGTGGCAGTCGTCTTGGTCAGAGGCCCTGCGTCTGTCGGCAGGTAGGTACGCGTGTCGATGAGGGTCTTGTTGGTGTTCCTCACGGTCATGAGGCGGCCAAGGCCGTCGTAGTCGGTGGTCGCGACCTCCTGCCAGGAGGGGGTGCCGTCCGCGGCGTAGCTCTTGGCCCGGCCTGTCCACCGGGCTTCGCCTTTGGTCGGCTGCTGGACGGTGGTGTAGGTCGTGGTGTCGTACGCGGTGGCGGTGTCGGAAATGAGGTCGCCCGGTCTGGTCGCGTCGGTGGGCAGGTCCAAGTTGGTCGTGGCGACCGAGCACAGCCGCGCGACGACCTGGCTGCGGGAGACGAGGCTGGTGATGCCCACCGCACTGTTGCGTGCGTAGGTGGTGCGCGCGCACGTCTCGTCACCGAAGACCGCGTCGTCGCCCTTGTCCTCCATGGTCACCGGCATGCCGTAGTCGTCGAAGGTCGTACTGGTGGTGCGAACGCGGTCCTTGGCCGTACCCGAGGTGGTGATGTTGGTACGTGAATGCGTGGCGGCGGTACGGACGAAGTACGCCTCCGTGTCCGCGTAGGACTTGTGCTGGGTGGCGGTTCTCTTCGACCAGGGGTCGTTGATCTGCCCGCCGACTTCCTGGGCTCCGTTGTAGGTGACGGTTTCCCGGGTGAAGCCGGCGTACGGGTCGGCGTCGGTGATCTCGCCGGCCTTGATCCCGGTCACTTTCGCCGTACGGCGCTGGTCGGGATCCGGGGTCTTGCCGTCGGCGCCCAGGACCCGGTCGCCGTTCATGCCGCGCAGGTAGACGCTGACCGTCCTGGACTGGGTCTTGTCGGCCGCGCCGGTCAGGTGGGTGACTTTGGCGTAGCCGCGCCAGATCGACCAGGTACGTTCCTTCTCCTTGGTCAGCGGGTCGTCGTTGTAGTGCCAGGCGCCTCCCCCCGCGTACTGGTAGGTGTGGAGCACCGCCTGTGAACCGCCACGGGGGTCGGTGGTGGACACCGAGGTGACCGGGTACTTCTGGAACCAGTCCAGCTGCGCGTCCTTGCCCCCGTTGGGGGACCAGTAGACGGGGTAGCAGTTACGGGTGTTCTCGTCGACCTTCGGCATCGTCTGCCCGGCGACACAGTCCTCGTCGGCGTAGTTGACGATCGTCTGCGCGCCGGCCTCGGAAATGATCTCGTTCAGACGTGGCCTGTTGAGCGGGAGAATGTCGTCGCTGCCGCTGTCCACGCGGTTGGCACGCATCTCGTGGTCGAAGGTGACCGGCGGCAGTGACAGGTCGGCGCCGCGTTTACCGGTGTGCCGGATCTCGTCCAGCCACAGGGACTGGTCGGTCGAGTCGCCGGTGTCCCCCGGGTCGAGGTAGGTCTGCTTGAGTGACCACGCGTCGACCGGTGTGAACGCGGGCGTGGAGGCCGCCGCGTCCCAGACGGACGTGGTGACGGCGACAAGGCGTTTGCGGGTGAAGAAGGTGGGGCCGACGTTGCCGGTGCACTTGGTGTCGCTCTTGCAGACGGCGTCGAAGGGGACGTCCGGCCAGTTGTCCCGGGTGTCCTCGGTCAGTTCGTCGCAGCCGGTGCCGGTGGCGACGCAGCGTTCCGAGTAAGTGAAGTTGACCTTGTCCGAGGCGGCCGGACTGCCGCTGAACAGGGCACCGGCGCGCTGGCCGTAGCGGATTTCCTTCAGGTAGCCGCCGCGGGTGTACGGGGTGCCTGTGTTGTCGTCGCCGAGGGTGTCGTAGTTGTTGGTCTCGGCGGCGTACCAGTAGGACATGGCGTTCTGGTGGAGGTCTTCGACGTAGTCGAGGTTCCAGCGCCAGGCCTGGGTCCTGTCCCGTCCTGACAGGCTGGTGCCGGCGGAGTAGCCGGGTTCGCCCTCGTCGTCACCGAAGACCGGGACGGTCCAGACGGACTGGGTGCGGTCGTCGGCTCCCGCGCCGTCGAGCTTGTTCAGGCCGAAGACGTACTTGGTGCCAGTGCCGGTGACGAGGGTCCAGTACTCACCGTTGTCGTCACCGTTCTCGGCACCGGTGGAGTGGGTGACGGTGGAGGCGTCGTCGTTCTTGAGCCGCCATTCGCCCGTGGTGTCGTCCTTGACGAGCTCGCTGGCCTTGCCGTTCAGCACGAGTGACGCGTTGTCGTACTTCCAGCAAAGATCGAACTTGTCGGCTTGCCCGTCGTCGTCACAGGACCCGTACTTGCGCTCGATGTAGGAGGAGGTGAGGTCGAATCCCTCACCGATCGCGGTGCCCTGGTTGTTGGTCGTGGCCGTCTTGCCGTCCACGCTGCCGGAGTCGTACGAGATCGACAGATCAGGCGCCGGGCCGGCGGCAGCGGGCGGGGTACGGAGGGGGTAGGACCAGGTGAAGCTGCCCGACGAGCCGCCCGCTTCCCAGGTGGAGGAGGCGGACAAGGGGGTGGCCTTGAAATCGCCCGCACCGGACTTGGTGCCGGCCGCCAGCGCCAGGATCATCGTGGTCGGCGCCGAGTTGGCACTCGGGTGCTTCGCCGCGGTCGAGGTGAAAGCGAGTTCCGTGCGCAGGGTCTGCTCGGGGCGGTCGTTGTCGAACTCCAGCGGGGTGCGTGTACGACACGCCGGCTTCTCGGAGTCGTCCCACGCGCAGTCCGGCAGGCGGAGTACCTGGAGGCGCCCGGCCCAGTCACCGCCGTACGCAGAGGCGAAAGCCGAGTAGTCGACGCCCAGGCGAGCACTGCCCCCGTCCTTCGGGCCGGTGACCTGGAGCACTACGCCCTTCACTCCCAGACGCTGGGCCGCCTTCTGGTCCAGTACGTCCACCGTCACGGTACGGGCGGTGCCCGCCGACGGCGCGGCGGCCTTCGGCGCGGCGGGCCGGGCCAGAGTGAGAGGCAATGAGCCCGGGTCGACCACGGCAGACCGTTCCCCGGCCGCAGGAAGTGTCAGCACCGCGGTACCGCCAGCCGGCCAGGTCACCGTCTCGGCCTGGTTGTCCTTCGCCCGTGCGACAGCGGCCCGGTCGGCCTGTTCGGCCTTCTTGCGCGCCGCGGCGGCTTCTCTGTCCACCTTCGCCCTGAAAGGGGTCACGTCTGCCGACCGGGGAGCGGGGAGCTTTGTGATGCCCAGCGGACGGGCTTCGTCCGCGAAGGCGACAGGGGTGATCAGTCCAGGAAGCAGAGCAAACCCGGTGACGGTGGCGACACGCCGGGACCACCTGCCTCTGCCTCTGGTGTGCCGGCTACGGCCGTGGAAGACCGTGGCCCATCCGAGCAATTTCATGACAGCTCTCCTTCACGCACTTCCTGATCGAGGAGTGCGTCCAGTGCCCCCGCGAACCGTCAAGGGAGCAAGAAATCGGGCAAGGAATGAAATAGGAAGAACTGAAGACCCTGCGGGAAACCGCCGGACCGAGGTCCGTGGGCCCGTGGGAGGAGCGGCGGCTTGCGCCACCGCTCCTCCGTACTCTCAGGACGCGGAACTCGTCGTCTCGTCCCCCGCACCGGGCAACACCTGACCGCCGATCTGATCAAGGGTCAGGGCGCCGGTCCAGATCCGCAGTCGTTCAAGGCCGCCGGGAAGGTAATAGCCGGTGGTGCCGCCTTGCGTGCCTCTGCCTGCGACAAGTTCACCGGCACCCTGCTGCACGCCGTCGAATCCAGGGCTGCTGGAGCTTTCGACGGGGAACGAACCGACGTACAAGTGAAGCGTTCCCCGCCGCTCCACCGTCTCGGACGGATTCCCCGGATCGGGGATCTCGAAGGTCTCCTGGGCATCGAAGACACCGGTCACATCCACCCACGTGTTCACCTCGGCCAGATCCGCGAGGGGTGTGATGGCGGTGTCCTTCGTCACCCTGCCCGAGGCGTCGACGGCGGTGCGGGTGAACTGCCACTGGTACGTGTCCTCTGCCGGCTTGATGACCCACAGCGCCCACGACGACTGTGCCGACTGCGCACCAGCGCGCTGCCCGGCGACCTGTGCCTTGTAGCCGACCGGTTTGGCCGCCAGTTTCTGCTCGGCCAGCTGCACATGCGCCGAGACGGTGAAGGAACCCGTCTCGTCCACCACAGGCCCCTGCGTGGAGGCGTAACCGGAGACGCCGTCCAGGACCAGCGCGTGGTCGTCGCCGTCGAGAACCGCGCCCGTCGCGGACAGATTCAGGGCGGCGTGGGGGTACGGAGACATCTCGCCGATCGTCGTCCCACTGGCGGTCGTCGCGTCCCAGTCCGCCACCAGCTCGTTGGCGGGCCCGTCGTCCTCCAGAAGCCTGGATTCCTCAAGGACCTGTTCCGCGTTGAGGGCGCGCTGCCACACCGCGGCCTCGTCGATACGGCCCCGGAAGTACAGCCCGCTCTCGCCACGGATGACGGACCGTCCGAACTGGAGGCCGCCGAGGGCCGTCCACGGCCTGTAGACGGCACCCTGCGCGGTGGCCGCGGCGGCCAGCTTCACCGGAGCGCCCTGGGGCCGGCCGTTGACGTACAGCTGAATCGTGTCGTTGGCCGGATCGAGGTCGGGCACTCCGTCGTCCCCTTCGGTCTTGAACACACCCGCCAGGTGGGTCCAGACCCCGAGCGGAGGGTTGGCGGTGTCCGCCTTCGAGGTGAGGATCACCGGCGTCGCGGAGTCGGCGGCGGTGTGGCTGAACACCCAGCCCTTCGTGGAGGACGAGTAGTACAGAGCGAAAGCCTGCGCCTGGGAACCCGGCGTTGTCATCACCATGTGACTGGACGAGGCATCCGTCAGATAGGCCCACGTCGAGAAGGTCAGCGAGTCCAGGGTGTTGACCGCCGCCACGCTGGTGGAGGCGTACGCCTGCTGGTTGGCGGGGTCGGCGCTGTCCAGCCACAGCGACTGGTCCGCCTCCCCGCGCCGGGCCATCGTCGACCAGCCCGCCCCCGCCGTACGCAACGTCGCGTCGTGACGAGGACCCACGGTCGCGGTGTCCTTGGCCACCGTCACCCCGGAACCGGCCACCCCGTCGTCGAAGTGCCACCGGCCCACCTCGCCCTCGGCCGGCGCCACGTTGAAGGTGAAGTCCTCCGGAGGCCCCTTCCGTTCACGGACGTCGATGGCCTCCACCGTCAGCACCTGGGTGCCGGCCAGCTTCGGAATCACCAGCCTCTCGGTGTACGTCGCGCCGCCGACCCGCTTCGTCTCGGACGCCGACCCGCTCTTCAGACGCCACCGGTAGCCGATGATGTCCGTGTCGGCCGCGTTGGGCGTGAAAGTGAAGGTTCCCGCGACGCCAGGACCGCCCTTGGCCTCGCACGCGTTGGCGGTGCACTTGGTGTAGGGGGTGCCGGCCGTGATGGTGGGAGCTTTCGGGGCCGTGGCATCAATCTTGAAATAGCACCACGGAGAGAAAGCGGAGATCAATTCACCGCTCTGGCCCCCGGACGACCACCGGGATTGCGTACGGGCCCGGTAGCGGTACACCGTGCCGTCCGTACGCTGCGTCGTGGGAGTTTTCTCCAGCGTGCCATGGGGATCGGACCCGCTCGACGTCGCGCTCCAGATCTCCTCCCACGTTCCGTCGGTCAGCTTGCGCGCGACGCGGAATCCGGCCTGGAGCGAGCCCTTCTCCTCGTCGTTCTTCGGCTTGACCTTCGTCACCACCCTCGCCTGCACCGTCGGCGTCAGGCTCGTCACGGTCAACGGGTCGTCGGGGTTGGTCCAGCACTGCCCCACGTTCCCCAGTCCCGGGATCACGCCGACGTCCTGGGGGACGCCCGGCTGAAGCACATACGTGACTTGTAGTTCGGCGTTCCTGTCGAAACGCTTCCAGGCCCGCGGGTCGTCCTCGTCCTTGGCCCACAGCATCAGCGTCAGCCGGGAGAACTTCCCGTCGGCGAACGCCCGCACGGTGGGGGTCAGGTTCTCGTTCGACTGGGCCGGATCGTCGTGGAATTCGACCCACTTGTCAGGCTGGGAAGGACTGCAATTGTCACCCCGGCCGGCCGACACCAGCCGGTCACCCATGTGGTCGATGACCCAAGGCCCCGGCCACCTGGTGCCCTCGGAGATATTGTTGGTACGGGCCAGGTTGAGCCACTTCGCGTCGCAGTTGAACGACCAGGTCTCGTGCGCGCGGAACGTCGCGTCGAGGACGTACTTTCCGTTCAGGTTCGTCGGCGCGAACTCGAACAGCATGCGGTCGATGTAATTGTCACCGCAGTAATAGCCGTCCGCGCTTCCGCACCTGCCGACGCCCTTGTCCCCGTCGAACTGCCAGAACTTGTCGCCGTCCGAAGAGATCTTGGTGCGCTCCACGGCGCCGCCCAGCCCGACCGGCGGATCGATGTACACCGGGTAGACCGTCTCGCTGCCCCGCAGCAGATCGAGGTCCGGCTTCACCTGCACCGTACCGGCGTCCACCGTCACGGGAAGCTCGGCCGTCGCGTCCCCGGCGCCCGGGAGGGAGGGATCGTCCACCCCGTCCGTCGCGGGACCGCCGGCCGCCGTCAGGGAACGCGTCACCGGGGCGCTCTCGTCCCCGGCGGAGTCCCACATCTGGCCGGCCGGACCGTTGAAGACAACGTTGCCGTCCTCGTCCACCGCCCGCAGACCCCCTCCGGCCCCGCCGGCCACCTCCAGGCCGTCGCCCGCAGCCGTGAAGGTGATCCGCTCCAGTTCCGCACTGGCCGCGGCCTGCGCCGACTTGACCGCCAGAACCTGCCGGTAGCCCTCGGACGTCGCCGTCAGCCGCAGGTCCACGCCCGGCAGCACCTCCGCGTACGTGGCGGTCGCACCGTCCAGCGTCGGAACGGGCAACGGGCCCGGCCAGTCCAGCGAGAAGGAACGCTCCCCGTCACCCAGCCGGATCATGTCCCCGGCCGCCGCTCCCCCGCCGGAGAACGACAGGGCCACCGCGGCGGCCTTCGGGCCCACACTGCCGTCCGCGCGGCGCTCCAGGTCCACATCGATCCCGGCCCACGAGCCGTCGGCCCGCTTCACACGCTGGGGAGTCGTCGACTGCGTCAGCGTGAACGTGCCGTCCGGATTCGCCAGCGTCGTCGAGTACGCGGTGCGCTGCGTCACCTCTTCGACCGCCTCACCCGAGGCGGCGGCCCGCGCCGACGCGCTCAGCACGGGCGACGCGGCGGCGGCCGTGGGGACGGCGGTCGGCAGCGCCACCACGGCCGCCCCGCCCAGAAGCGCCGATGCCACCGCCAAGGAAGCCGTTCGGCGCCATGCGTCGCGGCTTCTTCCGCGACGACTCCCACTCGCTGCCCCGCCCAATTTCCCCACCCCAGGATCACAAGATGCACACAGACTCGAGGACCCTAAGTGATCAACCAATCCCTCTGTCAACGGTGTTACGTGTCACCCGACGCCTGTCGAATCGGCCGCCGCATACGGACCGTCACCACAGGGGATCCACTGAAATCCACCATCCGATGCGAAACAGCACTTCCGACTCCCCGTCAGGAAGAACGCTTCATGAACTGCGGGGTAATGCCGGTGCAATGCGCATCGGACGACCCGAAACAAAAACTCGACCGAATATCTCTTTCCCCACGGCAAAAAAGGGAGGGGCGCCGGCTTGTGGCCGGTGCCCCTCCCTCGGAGAGACCGTGCTACTGGATCAGCTGCAGCCGCTCGTCGAGCCGCAGCCCTCGCAGATGTAGCAGGAGCCCGCTCGCTGCATCTTCGTGCCGCAGGAGAAGCAGAGCGGGGCGTCCGCGCTGATGCCGAGTTGCATCTCGACCAGTTCGGCCGAGGTGTGGGCCTCCTTGGGGGCCGGGATCACCGACGCGTTCGTCAGGGCCGGGGCCTTCGGGGGCTTCGGGGTGGTGGGGGTCTGGGACGTCGGGCGCGGGGCCGACTGGGCCAGGGTCTCGGTGTCCAGGTCGTCGTCCATCGACGGCACGTACGAACCGGTGTCCAGGTGGCGCTGGCGTTCGTCCGCCGAGTGGATCCCCAGCGCCGAGCGCGTCTCGAACGGCAGGAAGTCGAGCGCGAGGCGGCGGAAGATGTAGTCGACGATCGACTGCGCCATCCGCACGTCCGGGTCGTCCGTCATCCCGGCCGGCTCAAAGCGCATGTTGGTGAACTTGGACACGTACGTCTCCAGCGGGACGCCGTACTGGAGGCCCACCGACACGGCGATCGAGAAGGCGTCCATCATGCCCGCGAGCGTCGAGCCCTGCTTGGACATCTTGAGGAAGACCTCGCCGAGACCGTCGTCCGGGTAGGAGTTGGCGGTCATGTACCCCTCGGCGCCGCCCACCGTGAAGGACGTGGTGAGGCCCGGGCGGCCCTTGGGCAGCCGCTTGCGGACCGGGCGGTACTCGATGACCTTCTCCACCGCCGCGCGGATGGTCTCCTCGGTCTTCTCCGCGACCTTCTCGTCCTTCTTCTTCGCCGAGAGGGGCTGGCCGACCTTGCAGTTGTCGCGGTAGATCGCGAGCGCCTTGACGCCCATCTTCCACGCCTCGAAGTAGACCTCCTCGACGTCCTCGACGGTCGCCGTCTCGGGGAGGTTGACCGTCTTGGACAGCGCGCCGGAGATCCACGGCTGGATCGCCGCCATCATCCGCACGTGGCCCATCGCCGAGATGGAACGCTCGCCCATCGCGCAGTCGAAGACCTCGTAGTGCTCGGTCTTGAGACCAGGGGCCCCGACCACCACGCCGTTCTCGGCGATGTGGGCGACCACGGCCTCGATCTGCTCCGTCTGGTAGCCGAGCCTGCGCAGCGCCTGCGGCACCGTGCCGTTGACGATCTGCATCGAGCCGCCGCCGACGAGCTTCTTGAACTTGACCAGCGCCAGGTCCGGCTCCAGGCCCGTGGTGTCGCAGGACATCGCGAGACCGATGGTGCCGGTGGGCGCGATGACCGACGCCTGCGCGTTGCGGAAGCCGTTCTTCTCGCCGAGGCGGAGCACGTCCTGCCAGGCCTCCGTGGCGGCGGCCCAGACCGGGGTGTCCAGGTCGTCGAAGCGCACGGCCGCGCCGTTGGCGTCCGCGTGCTGCCTCATGACGCGCTTGTGCGGCTCGGCGTTGCGGGCGTAGCCGTCGTACGGTCCGACCACCGCGGCCAGTTCGGCGGAGCGGCGGTACGACGTGCCGGTCATCAGCGACGTGATGGCGCCGGCCAGCGAGCGGCCGCCGTCGGAGTCGTACGCGTGGCCCGTCGCCATCAGCAGGGCGCCGAGGTTGGCGTACCCGATGCCGAGCTGGCGGAAGGCGCGCGTGTTCTCGCCGATCTTCTGCGTCGGGAAGTCCGCGAAGCAGATGGAGATGTCCATCGCGGTGATGACCAGCTCGACCACCTTGGCGAAGCGCTCGGACTCGAACGACTGGTGGCCCTTGCCGTCGTCCTTGAGGAACTTCATCAGGTTCAGCGAGGCCAGGTTGCACGAGGTGTTGTCCAGGTGCATGTACTCGCTGCACGGGTTCGAGCCGTTGATCCGCCCGGACTCCGGGCAGGTGTGCCAGCGGTTGATCGTGTCGTCGTACTGGATGCCCGGGTCGGCACACGCCCACGCGGCCTCGGCCATCTTGCGGAAGAGGGACTTCGCCTCGACCTCTTCGATGACCTCGCCGGTCATGCGGGCGCGCAGTCCGAACTTCCCGCCGGCCTCGACGGCCTTCATGAAGTCGTCGTTGACCCGGACGGAGTTGTTGGCGTTCTGGTACTGGACGGACGTGATGTCGTCGCCGCCCAGGTCCATGTCGAAGCCCGCGTCGCGCAGCGCGCGGATCTTCTCCTCCTCCTTGACCTTGGTCTCGATGAAGTCCTCGATGTCGGGGTGGTCGACATCCAGGATGACCATCTTGGCCGCCCGGCGCGTGGCGCCGCCGGACTTGATCGTGCCGGCGGAGGCGTCGGCGCCGCGCATGAAGGAGACGGGACCCGAGGCGTTGCCGCCGGAGGAGAGCAGTTCCTTGGAGGAGCGGATCCGGGAGAGGTTCAGGCCGGCGCCCGAGCCGCCCTTGAAGATCATCCCCTCTTCCTTGTACCAGTCGAGGATCGAGTCCATCGAGTCGTCCACGGAGAGGATGAAGCACGCCGACACCTGCTGCGGCTGGGGCGTGCCGACGTTGAACCACACCGGGGAGTTGAAGCTGAAGACCTGGTGAAGGAGGGCGTACGCCAGCTCGTGCTCAAAGATCTCCGCGTCGTCGGGCGTCGCGAAGTAGTGGAAGTCCTCGCCGGCCTTCCGGTACGTCTTCACGATCCGGTCGATCAGCTGCCTGAGACCGGTCTCGCGCTGCGGGGTGCCGAGGGCGCCGCGGAAGTACTTGCTGGTGACGATGTTGACCGCGTTCAGCGTCCAGAAGTCGGGGAACTCCACGCCACGCTGCTCGAAGTTCACCGACCCGTCGCGCCAGTTCGTCATGACGACGTCGCGGAGTTCCCAGCTGACCTCGTCGTACGGATGCACGCCGGGGGAGGTGTGGATGCGGTCGATACGGAGTCCCTTGCCGGCCTTCGTTCCCTTGGTGCGGGTGCCTCGCGCGGGTCCGCTCGTCGTCTCTGTCATGCCGCCTCCTACGTACAAAACGCACTGAAGTGCCATGTTCTTCCCGTGGCACATGTGTATGTGATGCCTCGGGCGCGGTCGGTCGCGCCCGGGGCAGGCCTGTGTCGTCACGAAGCTGCCGCACGACGGCCGGGGGCAGGCCCTGAGGGCCGGGACCCGGTCGGTCGGTACGCGGTCGGTCAGTCGGTGACGGTGGCGGGGACGGGTCCCTCGAAGGTGTCGCCGGTCCCGCTTTCCTCCGAGAGAGGCCGCTCACGCAGCTCCGCGACGGCGGCCTCGAAGTCTTCGAGCGAATTGAACGCCCGGTACACGGATGCGAAGCGCAGGTACGCGACGAGGTCGAGTTCCTGCAACGGGCCGAGTATGGCCAGCCCCACGTCGTGGGTGGTCAGCTCGGCGCTGCCGGTGGCGCGCACCGCCTCCTCGACCCGCTGGCCGAGCTTGGCGAGGGCGTCCTCGGTGACGGGTCGTCCCTGGCACGCCTTGCGGACGCCGGAGATGACCTTGGTACGGCTGAAGGGTTCGGTGACGCCGCTGCGCTTGATCACCATCAGCGAGGCGGTCTCGACCGTCGTGAAACGGCGCGAGCAGTCGGGGCACTGACGGCGGCGGCGGATCGACGTCCCGTCGTCGGTGGTGCGGCTGTCGACGACCCGGCTGTCGGGGTGCCGGCAGAAGGGACAGTGCATGGTTCCCATCCCTCCTTCGCAGCGTGACTGAACAGCACCGTAGAGGCCCGGAACGAGCCCCTCGAAGCAACTCCCAGCATAGGCGATGGTTACCGGCCACGAGCACCGGGACCACAACTTCTGGGCGGCTGGAACAATCCAACCACTAGATCTGGGGTTTTCCGCATCTTAGGCCCCGGCGTGTTCCGCGTGTCGCCCCGGGGGGTCACCCCCGGGCGCGGGCCCCGGCGGGGGCGGGGTGGCGAGGACCGGCCACGAGGGTACGGGAAGGGCGCGGCGGCCCGGATTCCGGCCCGGCCGGTGGGAGGATACGGCGCGGGGACCGCCCTCGGGCCGGCCCGGACAGGACCGGCTATACACCTGGTAAGTCGCACGCGTAAGACACTCTTTGGTTTTTCACTCGAACGTGTGTTTGGCGCAACCTTTCGAAAGCAACTACCGTTGTCCAGCTAGGGAGAACATTTCGAGAGGGGCCCGACGTGACCACCACCGCAGACAGTGCCACCATCACTGCCCAGGACCGCTCCCAGAGCCGACTCGAGCCGGTGCATGCAATGAATGACGCAGTCACGAACCCGGAGGGGCCCAAGCCCAACCGGTCACTGCCCGGCAGGCCTCCAGGAATCAGGGCGGACAGCTCCGGTCTCACGGACCGGCAGCGGCGGGTCATCGAGGTCATCAGGGACTCGGTCCAACGGCGTGGGTACCCCCCGTCGATGCGGGAGATCGGCCAGGCCGTCGGTCTCTCCAGCACGTCGTCGGTGGCCCATCAGCTGATGGCACTGGAGCGGAAAGGGTTCCTCCGCAGGGACCCGCACCGCCCGCGGGCGTACGAGGTCAGGGGCTCCGACCAGCCCAGCACCCAGCAGACCGACACGACCGGCAAGCCCGCCGCGTCGTACGTCCCGCTGGTCGGCCGGATCGCGGCCGGCGGACCGATCCTCGCGGAGGAGTCCGTCGAGGACGTCTTCCCGCTCCCCCGTCAGCTGGTGGGGGACGGCGAGCTGTTCGTGCTGAAGGTGGTCGGTGACTCGATGATCGAGGCCGCGATCTGCGACGGCGACTGGGTGACGGTGCGCCGCCAGCCGGTCGCCGAGAACGGCGACATCGTGGCCGCGATGCTCGACGGCGAAGCCACCGTCAAGCGCTTCCGGCGCGAGGACGGGCACGTGTGGCTGCTCCCGCACAACGCGGCGTACCAGCCGATCCCCGGCGACGAGGCGACGATCCTCGGCAAGGTGGTCGCGGTGCTGCGCCGCGTGTGAGGCCACTGCCGGCTCCGAACGGGGCTCCCCGGACCTCAGGTCCCGGGAGCCCCGTTCACGTTCTGACACCGTCAGCGACCGACAGACACCGCCAGTGACCGACCGCCCCGCTCACAGACCGTCCGCCTTCGCCTTCGCGTCGATCGCGGCCAGGGAGCGCCGGACCTGGGCGCCGTCCGTCGTGTACCAGAACGCGGGCAGCGACGCCCGCAGGAAGCTGCCGTACCGCGCGTTCGCCAGCCGGGGGTCCAGGACCGCCACCACACCCCGGTCCCCGCTCGCCCGGACCAGCCGTCCGGCGCCCTGGGCCATCAGCAGCGCCGCGTGCGTCGCGGCCACCGCCATGAAACCGTTGCCGCCCGCCTCCTCCACCGCCTTCTGGCGCGCGCTCATCAGCGGGTCGTCCGGGCGCGGGAACGGGATGCGGTCCATCACCACCAGCTGCGAGCTGGGCCCCGGCACGTCGACGCCCTGCCACAGCGAGAGCGTGCCGAACAGGCACGTCCGGGGATCGGCCGCGTACGCCTTGATCAGCTCGCCGAGCGTCTCCTCGCCCTGGAGCAGGATCGGCACGTCCAGCCGTACGCGCAGCTCCTCCGCCGCCGCCTGCGCGGCCCGCATGGAGGAGAACAGCCCGAGCGTACGACCACCGGCCGCCTCGACCAGCTCCGCCAGCTCGTCCATCATGTCGCCGCGCGAGCCCTCCCGGCCCGGCGTGGCCAGGTGGCGGGCGACGTACAGGATCCCCTGCTTCGGGTAGTCGAACGGCGAGCCCACGTCGAGGCCCTTCCACTGCGGGACGTCGTCGCCCGCCGTGCCCTCCGGCGCCAGGCCCAGCGAGGCGCCCACCCCGTTGAAGTCCCCGCCCAGCTTGAGCGTGGCGGAGGTCAGGACGACCGAGCGGTCCGCGAAGAGCTTCTCCCGCAGCAGCCCCGACACGGAGAGCGGCGCGACCCTCAGGGACGCGCCGAACCGGTCGTGGCGTTCGTACCAGACGACGTCCCACTCGGACCCGTTCGCGATCCGCTCCGCCACGCCGTGGACGCTCTCGACGGCGGCGAGCGCCTGCTTCCGTACGACGTCCTCGTCCTGGACGGACTTGTCGCGGGTCGAGCCGAGCGCCGAGATCACCGCACGCGAGGCGTCACGCAGCGACATCAGCGCGTAACCGAGATCCTCGGGGACCTCTTCGAGGCGGCCGGGCAGGGCCAGCTCCATCAGCCGCTCGAAGGTCTCGGCGGCCGTCTGGAGCTCGTCGGCGACCTTTTCATTGACCAGCCGGGCGGCCCGCCGCACCGCGCGGTTGACCTGGCCGGGGGTCAGCTCGCCGGTGGCGACCCCGGTGACGCGGGAGACCAGCTCATGGGCCTCGTCGACGATCAGCACCTCGTGCTGCGGAAGGACCGGCGCGCCCTCGATCGCGTCGATCGCGAGCAGGGCGTGGTTGGTCACCACGACGTCGGCGAGCTTGGCGCGCTCACGGGCCAGCTCGGCGAAGCACTCGGCGCCGTAGGCGCACTTCGTCGCCCCCAGGCACTCCCGGGAGGAGACGGAGATCTGCGCCCAGGCCCGGTCGGAGACTCCGGGGGTGAGGTCGTCGCGGTCCCCGGTCTCCGTCTCGTCGGCCCAGTCCCGCATCCGGAGCAGGTCCTGGCCCAGTTTGCTGGTGGGCGCGGCCGCCTCGAACTGGTCGAAGAGCCCCTCTTCCTCCTCCTGCGGCATGCCCTCGCGGAGGCGGTGCAGACAGAGGTAGTTGGACCGGCCCTTGAGCATGGCGAACTCGGGCCGCCGCCGCAGCAGCGGGTGCAGCGCGT
This sequence comes from Streptomyces sp. NPDC088261, assembly GCF_044740805.1. NCBI lineage: Bacteria > Bacillati > Actinomycetota > Actinomycetes > Kitasatosporales > Streptomycetaceae > Streptomyces > Streptomyces sp. NPDC088261. Next base: position 63,958 of record NZ_JBIURL010000007.1, on the reverse strand, counting down.
CGACCGTACGCGGAAGATCACGCTCCACGAGCTGGCGTTGCAGCGCCAGCGTCGCCGTGGCCACCACGACGCGCTCTCCGTGCGCCAGCGCGGGCACCAGATAGCCGAGGGACTTTCCGGTGCCGGTGCCGGCCTGCACGAGGAGGTGGGACGGGGTGTCGATGGCTTCGGCGACGGCCTCGGCCATGGTGACCTGGCCTGGCCGTTCCACGCCGCCGACCGAGGTCACGGCGGCATGGAGGAGCTCGGGGAGTGTTGGCTTCGTCATAGCCCGACCACCCTACGGTGCACCACTGACAACGGCGTTCACCCACCGCCCGGCGGGGAGGCCAGCGGGTTGGGAACCGTACCGTGCACGGCGGCGTGCGGGCGCTGCGCGCGGTCGCGGTAGCCGTCGAGGTGGAGCCGGTTCCGGTTGAGGCACAGGCGCGCGATACGGGGGGTGAGCAGGTCGAACGTCTCGAAGCGATCCCGGAGTTCGGGGAAGCGGTCCTGGTGCCGGACGACCTCCGCCCGTACGAGGGACCAGAACTGGTTCTCGGGCACGCCCAGTTGTTCCTCGCAGAGGGGCGCCAGATAGCGGAACACACCGACGAAGAGCCCGGAATGGATGAACTGCACCAGGAAGCCGGGTTCTTCGGTGAGCAGGATGTCCTTCACCTCGCGGGGCATCGTGTCGTGCTCGGGCAGCGGCAGGGCGCTGACGTTCACGTCGTCGACGAAGTCCTTGATCGCGAGCCGGACCGGCACGTCCTGGTCGTCGAAGACGACGATGGCGTTCTCGCCGTGCGGGGAGAAGACCGTCCCGTACCGGTAGAGGAAGTGCAGCAGCGGCGGCAGCAGGGCGGCGAAGAGCCGTTCGAGCCAGACGGCGGGCGCCAGTCCGGAACGGGCGACGAGCTCGGCGGTGAGGGCCCGGCCGCGCGGGTCGGTCTGGAGCAGGGACGCGAGGGTACGGGCGCGCTCGCCGGGGGCCAGCCGCGCGTCGAGGGGTTCGCGCCAGATCGCGCCGAGCAGTTCCTTGTACTGGTACGGGACCTCGGGGAGGTGGTCGTACAGCGGATGCTCCACGGCCACGGACGCCACCTCGCCGAGGAGGATCACCCCGCACTCGTCGCGCAGGAAGGGGTCGGCGTCGCGCAGTCCGTGCACCCAGGCGGTGACGGCGGGGGCGGCGAGGGTGCGTTCGGTGGGCAGGCCGCGCCAGACGAGGGTGTTGAGGACGGACAGCGGCAGTTTGACGGTGTGCCGGTCGGGCCGGTCGACGTTGAGGAAGGTCCTGACGGACTGCTGCGGCAGCCGGAGGTCGCCGTCGGAGGGCAGCGGTACGACGGCTCCGCGGGCTATCTCGGGCGTGTAGAGCGGGAGCAGCACCTCGTCCCACTGCCAGGGGTGGACGGGCAGATAGAGGTACGTGGCGGGGTCGAGGCCCCGGTCGCGCAGGACGCGGTCGTAGCGCTCGCGGACGGCCGCGTCGAGTTCGAGGGTGTACAGCAGGTCGGGGGCGTGCAGGGCGGGGACGCCGCGATAGGTGGCGAGCGAGGTGCTGACGGCGATCCACGGGAGCGCGGCGGGGGTGCGGGCCTCGGGGGCCCAGCGGGCGGCGTCGGGCGCGGAGAAGCCGATTCTGCCCTTGTTGAGGACGATCCAGGGGTGGCCGGTCTGGTGCCCTTCCAGTTCCGCGTACCCGAGGTCGGCGAGGCGGGCGGCGCTGAGGGCGGTGTGGTCGAGCCTGACGTCGGCGGCGAGGGTGGTGGTGAGTTCGCGCACCAGGTGGCCGAGGGTCGCGCCGTCGAGCGCGAGGAGTCCGCGGGCCAGGAGCAGGAAGCGCAGCGGGTCCGTGAAGGGCCGGCCCTCCGACGTGACGCTGTCGGCGTCGACGCGCCAGCTGCCGTACGAGCCGCGGGCGGCGCGGAAGATCAGCGTCCCGCCGGCGTCGAGCGTGAGGGTGTAGAGGCCGTCGGCCTCGCCGGGGCGCGGCTCGATGATCTCCTCGTACGCGAACTCCCCGAGCATCTTCGCCAGAAGGCGGGCGGCCGCGCGGTCCCAGGCCCGCGGGTTCAGCTCGGGCGGCGAGAACAGGGCGGCGGAGCCTTCGGCGGCGGATGGGCCCTCAGCGGCTATGGCCGCGTCGTGGCCCGCGTGATGGCCCGTGTCGTGAGCCGCGTCGTGGCTGGAGTCGTGGGTGACGGAGGACTGAGGCACGGGGACTCCTCGGGAGGTGAACCGGAAGGGATCGAGGGGTGTGTTCAAGGCGGCGGTCCGGTCAGAGCAGGTCACGGAGGGCGCGTTCGCGGACCATCAGGGCGGCTCTCTTGTCGGGGAGGTCGATCTCGGCGCCGAAGCGGAACCCGGCGCTGAGGAACGCGGAGACGGAGGGGGTGTTACGGAGGTCGGGTTCGGCGACGACGCGTCCGCAGCGGGGACGGTGGTCGAGCACCAGGTCGGCGACGGCCCTGAGGAGGGCGGTGCCGACGCCCCGGCCCCGGTCGGTGACGCCTCCCAGGAGGAGGTGGATCCCGGTGTCGTGCGGGCGGGCCGGGTAGTGGCGCGCGAGCGGGTCGAGATCGGCCCGGTAGATCTCCCAGTAGCTCATGGGGATCCCGCCGAGCACGCCGAGGCACGGGGCGCTGCGCCCGTCGCCGTCGAGCTGTGGCCGCAGGTGGTCGGCGGTGACGGACTCGGGCCCCGCCAGCTCCCAGAACGCGGCGACGGCAGGATCGTTCATCCACCGGCTGATCAGGGAAAGGTCGCGCTCGACTCGTACCGGGACGAGTTGGAAGACACCGACGGAGGTGGTGACGGGCCCCCACCCGGCGGGGGAATCGAGGAGCCGGCCGTCCGGGGCACGGCCGGGCGGATCCCCGTCCGCGAACAGCGCGACCAGCTCGTCGGTCAGCCGCAGGTCAAGGGTGTCCTCGGCGCTCGCATCGGTGGGAGGCACAGTGGCGCTCTCCTCTCGGCAGTTCGGACAGGGAGGTGTTCCTTCAACGGCGAAGGGGGTTGGTGATGGTGACGTAGACGGACTGGGTGTCGACGGGCCCGACCAGTTCGTCGAGGCCGTGCAGCCGGGTGAGCAGGTTGGCCTTGCAGCGCAGGGTGGGGGCTTCCAGGAGGAGCGCGGGCAGCGGCGAGCCGAGCGACGCCGCCCCGGCGAGGAACTGGCGCAGGGCGGCGAGGAGCACCCGCTCGTCGGCGAGCCCCTGCGCACCGAAGGCGCCGATCAGGCCGAGGACGTTGTTGATCCCGAGGTAGTAGGCGAAGCGTTCGTCGGTGACCGCGTCGGAGACGAAGGTGTCGCTGACCTCCCCGATGCCCGGGAGGCGGCGGTCCAGGGCGGCGCGGTACGACTCGCGGAAGTAGTAGCCCTGGTTGTCGCGGTAGCGTCCGCCGGCCGGCCAGCCGTCGGCGTCGAGCAGCACCAGGGTGTTCTGCTGGTGGGCCTCCAGGGCGATGCCCGCGGTGCCGTCCAGCCAGAGCACGGGGCGCACGACGTGGTCGAGGTAGCGCAGGAACCACTCGGCGGACACGGCGGCGGTGGAGCGGCCGGTACGGGCGGCCAGCGCGGCGACGGTCGCGGCGAGCCGGGAGTGCGTACCGGACCTGCCGGGGTACGGCCGGGGCGCGGTCAGCGCGGCGATGCAGACGGCGTCGTCACCGGGGCGGAACGGATTGTGGCGCAGCATGACGTCGAGTCCGGTGACGGGGTGTCCGTCCGGGGTGTCGACGGCGAGCCAGGCGGGGTCGCGGACGATGTCGAAGCCGGGGTGGGCGGCCTGCCACTCCTTGCCGAGCCCGCCGCGCAGCAGGCGGTGGACCTCGACGCCGCGGTGGAGTTCCTTGCGGAGGTTCTCCCGGCGGGAGTTGGTGATGCGCAGGCCGAGGGAGAGCTTGAGCATGGCCGGGGCGCCCGGCCGGTGCACGGTGCGGATCGAGGAGGTGGGGTGCCAGGAGTCGCCCTGCGGGCCGAGGTCGTGGAGGAGTCCCGCGTCGAAGAGGCCCGCGACTTCCTGACGGTGCCTCAGGTCCCGTGCCTGCCAGGGGTGGAGGGGCAGCGGGACGGTGTGGTCGGGGAGGGGCAGGTCGCCGAGGAGGCGGGCGGTGAGCTGTCCCGCCGTGATCACACGGCCCTGTTCGGTCCAGGCGGAGTCGGTGGCGAGGACGGACCGGTCGACGGCCATCCAGTGGAGCGGGAACGAGCCGCGCAACTCCGGTGAGTAGAGCCGGGCTTCGGCCTCGGAGAGCCCTTCGCGGCTCTTGGGGGTGGGGTGCAGGGGGTGGCCGAGGACGAGTGACTGCTCGGCGGTGAGGAAGAGGTCGGCGCCGGCGGTGGGCCCGGGGCGGCGGCGCCGGTCGGTGAGGAACGCGGCGGTGTGGCGTACGGAATCGGCGACCCTGCCGACGAGGTCGGTGCCCTGGAAGCGGCCCGACTCGCGGCCGAGGAGCGCCGCGAGGGTGACGGCCTCGACGGCCGGGGCGTCGCTCGGGGCGCTCTCCAGGAACGGCATGCCGAAGCGGTGCCAGCCGGTGGCGGACCAGTACCGGAGCGGTACGAGCAGGGCGGTGCCGCTCACGTGGAGCGGGACGCGCAGCACGTCGCCGTCGGGGCGGGCGATGCCGTTCTCCCGTACCCAGCAGCGCAGCAGGTTCTCGACCGCCGCCGCGTCGGCCGCCTTCTGCGGGTCGGGGTGGTCGAGGTGGTCGGGGCGGCCGGACCGGTCGCCGGGGTGGCCGGACCGGTCGCCGGTGGGGGCGGCGACAGCGGTGGGGGCGGCCGGGCCCGCGGACGGCGGGCGCGTCTCGGCGGGGCTCGCGACCTGTTGCCGCGGCACCGTCGCCGACTCGACGGTGAGGGGGGTCTCGGCGGAGGAACGGCCGTCGGCCTCGGGCGCATCGGGTGCGGTGGGGTTCACGAGTGGGGGCTTCCTTGTGAAGGGGTCCGGGGTCAGTGCGACGGACCGGATTCTGTCCGGAGGAGCGCTCCCCGCTCGGCCGCGGCCAGGGCGTCGGCGAACCGGTCGAGGACCGCCGCGGCCTGTTCGTCGGTGAGCGTGAGGGGAGGGAGCAGCCGGACGACGGCGGACTGCCGGCCGCCGAGCTCGACGATGAGCCCGCGGCGAAGGCACTCCTGCTGGACGGCCCTGGCGAGGACGGGGTCGGGCGGAGCGGGGGCGTCGGCCTCCGGGGAGACCAGCTCCACCCCGATCATGAGGCCCCGGCCCCGGACGTCCCCGATGCAGGGGTGGTTTGCGGCGAGTCCCTGGAGCTGTCCCAGCATGCGGGCACCGAGGAGCGCGGCGCGTTCGGCGAGCCGGTTCTCCCTGACGTACGCGAGGGTCGCCGCGCCCGCCGCCATGGCGAGCTGGTTGCCGCGGAACGTCCCCGCGTGGGCGCCGGGCGGCCAGCAGTCGAGATCCTCGTGGTAGACGATCACCGCCAGCGGGAGGGAGCCGCCGATCGCCTTGGAGAGAACCATGACGTCAGGGGTGATTCCGCTGTGCTCCACGGCCCAGAAGGTACCGGTCCGCCCGACTCCTGTCTGCACCTCGTCCGCGATGAGCGGGATGGAGCGGGCCGCCGTGATCTCCCGCATCCTGCGCAGCCACGCGTCCGGGGCGGGGATCACTCCGCCCTCGCCCTGCACCGGTTCGAGGATCATCGCGGCGGGCGCGGCCACCCCGCCCTTGGGGTCGTCGAGAAGGTTCTCGGTCCAGCGGGCGGCGAGTTCGGCGCCGCGCTCCCCGCCGATGCCGAACGGGCACCGGTAGTCGTACGGGTACGGAAGCCGTGTCACCCGTACGTCGGGGGCTCCGCCGGACGCCGCGAGGGCCCCGGCCGTCATCCCGTGGTAGGCGCCGGTGAAGGAGAGGAGGCCCGCGCGGCCGGTGGCGGTACGGACCAGCTTGAGCGCGGCCTCGACGGCGTCGGTGCCTGCGGGACCGCAGAACTGCACCCGCGCGTGGCGCGCGAACCGCGCGGGCAGCGTCGCGAACAACTCCGTGGTGAAGGCGTCCTTCACCGGGGTGGCGAGGTCCAGGACGTGGAGCGGGGCCCCGGAGTCGAGGACCTTCCTGATCGCCTCCAGGACGACCGGGTGGTTGTGCCCGAGCGCCAGGGTGCCCGCGCCGGACAGGCAGTCCAAGTACCGTCTGCCGTCGGCGCCTTCGATGGTCAGGCCCCGGGCGCGTACGGGGACGATGGGCAGCGACCTCGCATACGTACGAGCCGCCGATTCACGCAGCGCCTGGCGCCGCAGAATGCCCTCGTGTGCGACGGTCGGTGCCGCCGGAGCTGGTTCGGTCACGGCCACGGCTGATGGTCCTCCCGCAGTCACGGATACGTTGTCGGTCGGTACGGCGTCCGCCCGCCGGGGCCCGGCGGTGGACGCTGTTTGTCCCCGCACATGTCAACGACGGGGAACGCCCGGGATCACGGGCCCGTGGGAAGATCCTTGGGTCCGGAACCACGCCCCTGCCGTACGCCGTCCCCATCGGCAACGGCATAGTTGGGGGCGCGTCCGGCGTCCAGGACCGTGACCGGGGGCGCCGCCGGTTCCTACAGCTGAGAACAACTCCGAAGTCCCAGGGGGATTCACGCATGCGACCCATTCGCCCGACGTCCGCCGACCGCAGGGGAAGGCGCGCGGGGCGCGGGATGCCGTCCGCGCTCGCGGCGGTCTCCCTGGCCACGGTGCTGGCACTCACCGCCACGGCCTGCGGTTCGGGCGACGACACCGCGTCCGGCTCGTCCACCGCGAGCGCCGCGCCCGCCGACGGCAAGATCCGGATCCCCGACGATCTCAAGGAGCGCCTCAAGGAGCGCGGGATCGACATGGACAAGTGGAAGAACGGCGAGTGGAAGGACTGGGACAAGGACAAGTGGCTGCGTGAGGCCAGGGACTTCGTCAACCCGATCATCAAGGACCTCTGGGACCCGGACCGGATGCGCGACGCGCAGAAGCCCCCGGAGCAGCCGGTCGAGGCCCACGACATCTCGGGCGACGCGGGGGTCACCGACCCGACGCCGCAGCCGGTCGAGGCCCAGGCCGTGAGCACGCCGTACGACGCCGCCGAGCCCGCGTCGGGGAAGCTGTTCTTCGACGGCCCCAAGGGGTCGATGGTCTGCTCGGCGACCGTGGTCCAGGACCCGGCCCACCCCGGCAAGTCCAACATGGTCTGGACGGCGGGCCATTGTGTGCACGCCGGCAAGGACGGCGGCTGGTACCGCAACCTGGTCTTCGTCCCCTCGTACAACAACGACGGCCTGTCGGAGGCCGAGTTGCAGGCCGACCCCGACAAGCAGGCTCCGCACGGCCTGTGGTGGGCGGACGGGGCGCAGACGTCCGACCAGTGGATCGCGCAGGGCTCGTCCACCGGTGGTCAGGGCGCGCCCTACGACTTCGCGGTCATCCACGTGACGCCGGAGAAGGGCGGCACGGGCGCGTCCCTGGAGGAGACGGTCGGCGCGGCGCTGCCGGTCGACTTCGACGCCCCGGCCACGGCGGACATCACGAGCGTGACGGCCACCGGCTACCCGGCGGCGCCGCCCTTCGAGGGCCAGAAGCAGTTCCAGTGCGCGGACCGGCCGGGCCGTCTGTCGCTGAAGGCGGACGATCCGACGATGTACCGCATCGGGTGCACGATGACGGGCGGTTCGTCGGGCGGCGGCTGGGTCGCGGCGGGCGCGGACGGCAAGCCCGCCCTGGTGTCCAACACGTCGATCGGCCCGGTGAAGGCCGGCTGGCTGGCGGGCCCGCGCCTCGGTGACGTGGCGAAGGGCATCTACGACGCGGTCAGCGAGAAGTTCGCGGACTAGGCAGCACGGAAACCCGGACGAACGACGGCCAAGGGGCCCGATCCCTCGTGAGGAGGGATCGGGCCCCTTGGCGTGGAACGACGCTCAGTCCCATGCGCTTTCGTACGGTCAGGGCGCCACCGGCACCGGCACGTACGCGGACAGCGCCGCCGCCAGTTCCTCGTGGACCCGTGCCTTGAGAAGCGTGCCCTCCGGGGTGTGCTCCTCGGAAAGGACCTCGCCCTCGGCGTGCACCCGGGAGACGAGCGCGCCCAGCGTGTACGGCACGAGCACCTCGACCCCGACCTCGGGCCGGGGCAGCTCGGCGTCGATGAGCGCGAGCAGCTCGGCGATGCCCTGGCCCGTACGGGCCGACACCGCGATCGCGTACCGCTCGGCGCCCAGCAGCCGCTGGAGCACCACCGGATCGGCCGCGTCGGCCTTGTTGATCACGACGATCTCGCGCACGTCCACCGCGCCCACGTCACGGACGACCTCGCGCACGGCGGCCAGCTGCTCCTCCGGCGCGGGGTGCGAACCGTCCACCACGTGCAGGATCAGGTCGGAGTTGCCGACCTCCTCCATCGTGGAGCGGAACGCCTCCACCAGGTGGTGCGGCAGGTGCCGGACGAAGCCGACCGTGTCGGCCAGCGTGTAGATCCGGCCGCTCGGCGTCTCGGCGCGGCGCACGGTGGGGTCCAGGGTGGCGAACAGCGAGTTCTCCACCAGCACCCCGGCGCCCGTGAGGCGGTTGAGCAGGGACGACTTGCCGGCGTTGGTGTATCCGGCGATCGCGACCGACGGCACCCGGTTGCGGCGCCGCTCCTGCCGCTTGATCTCGCGGCCGGTCTTCATCTCCGCGATCTCCCGGCGCATCTTCGCCATCTTCTCGCGGATCCGGCGCCGGTCCGTCTCGATCTTGGTCTCACCGGGACCGCGCGTGGCCATGCCGCCACCGCCGCCGCCACCCATCTGCCGGGAGAGCGACTGGCCCCAGCCGCGCAGCCTCGGCAGCATGTACTGCATCTGGGCGAGCGCGACCTGCGCCTTGCCCTCACGGGACTTGGCGTGCTGGGCGAAGATGTCGAGGATCAGGGCCGTACGGTCGACGACCTTGACCTTGACGACGTCCTCGAGGTGGATGAGCTGGCCGGGGCTCAGCTCACCGTCGCAGACCACCGTGTCGGCGCCGCTCTCCAGGACGATGTCCCGCAGCTCCTGGGCCTTGCCGGAGCCGATGTACGTCGCCGGGTCGGGCCGGTCACGGCGCTGGATCACTCCGTCGAGCACCAGGGCGCCGGCCGTCTCGGCGAGCGCCGCCAGCTCCGCGAGGGAGTTCTCGGAGTCCTGCACGGTCCCCGACGTCCACACGCCGACGAGCACCACACGCTCCAGGCGCAGCTGCCGGTACTCGACCTCGGTGACGTCTTCGAGCTCCGTGGACAGACCCACCACACGGCGCAGGGCCGCGCGGTCGGAGCGGTCGAGCTGCTCGCCGTCCCGCTCCCCGTCGATCTCATGGCTCCAGGCGACGTCCTCTTCCATCAGAGCATCGGCCCGAAGGCTGTCCGTGCGGGTGTCCGCAGCGCTGTCGTCCGCGAAGGTCTGCGCGTTCTGGGAAGGGGAGGAAGAGGAGGTCATTGGATCCTTACGTCGCTGGGGGAAGTGAATGCGGGAGAAGCCTCGGCCCAGGGCCCCGGCTTTTCCCACTATCGTCACAACGCGTGACGGTCCGGATTGATTCCCGGCCGCGCCGCCCGCTGTCCGACCCGTTGATGGTGGCACGCTTCCGCCCGGCCGTCACTCCGGTTTCACGGGCTGTTCCCGTGCCGTGTCCGGGGCCGCCCCGGGGGCCGTGTCCCGGCCGCCGGGCCGGTTGGCGGGCGCGGTCCCGGCGCGCCAGTCCGGGTGCCCGGGCATCGGCGGCGTCTTCTTCCCGTACAGCCAGACCCGGAAGAAGCCGCTCAGGTCACGCCCCGCGACCTCCGAGGCCAGCGCGGTGAAGTCGGCCGTGCCGGCCGTGGCGTCCCGGTGCTGCCGCACCCAGAGCCGTTCCAGCCGCTGGAAGGCGCTCGCGCCGATCTCCTGGCGCAGCGCGTAGAGCACCAGGGCGCTGCCGTCGTAGACGACCGGCCGGAAGAGGCTGATCTGGTGACCCGGCGTGGGCGGCTCGGGGGCGGCGGGCGGCCCTCCCCCGGCGCGCCAGCCGTCGGACATCTCGTACGCGGCGCGCATCCGCTCCACCAGCGGCTTCTTGCCGTACCGCTCGGCGTAGAGGGCCTCGTACCAGCTCGCGTGTCCTTCGTTGAGCCACAGGTCGGACCAGGTGCGCGGGGTGACGCTGTTGCCGAACCACTGGTGGGCCAGTTCGTGGACCATGATCGCGTCGACGTACGACTCCTCGAACCCGGGCCGGGTGAAGAGGGCGCGTTCGAAGAGGGAGAGGGTCTGGGTCTCCAGTTCGAAGCCGGTCTCGGCGGTGGCGATCAGCAGTCCGTACGTCTCGAAGGGGTACGGGCCGACCTGCTCCTCCATCCAGCTGAGCTGCGCGGGGGTCTTCTTGAGCCAGGGCTCCAGCTTCGCCGTGTCGGCGGCCGGGACGACGTCCCGTACCGGCAGTCCGCGCGGTCCCTCCCGGTGCAGGACGGCCGACTTCCCGATGGAGACCTGCGCCAGTTCGGTGGCCATGGGGTGGTGGGTGCGGTAGGTCCAGGTGGTGGTCGCGCCCGAGCGGTTCTTCTCCTCCGGCAGACCGTTGGCCACGGCCGTCAGGTCCCCGGGGACGGTGATACGGAAGGTGAAGTAGGCCTTGTCGGCGGGGTGGTCGTTGCCGGGGAAGACGCGGTGTCCGGCGTCCGCCTGGTTGGCCATCACCAGTCCGTCGGTGGTGCGCACCCAGCCGCCCGCCGTGCCCCGGGGGTCGCTGGTGTGGCTGACGGTGACCGCCATGCGGGCGCCCGCGCCGAGCGGCCTGGCGGGGGTGACGACCAGGTCCTCCCCGGCGGTGGCGAAGGTGGCGGGCTCGCCGTTGACCCGCACCGAGCGGACCACACCGTGGGTGAAGTCGAGGTTGATCCGCTCCAGCCGCTGCGTCGTCACGGCGTCGATCTTGGTGACGCTGTCCAGCGGCTTGCTGTGGTCGCCGCCGTAGGTGAGATCGAGGTCGTAGGTGAGGACGTCGTACCCGGGGTTGCCCAGCGTCGGGAAGAGCGGATCGCCGATGCCGAGCGGCTCGGGCGGGGGCGGCGCCGCGGAGGGCGTCGCGGCGACGAGGGTGGCCGAGGCGGCGGCGAGCAGGGCGGCGCGCAGCCGGCGGGAGGTGAGCAGCATGGACCACCGCTACCAGCGCCGGGCCGCCCCGCCCCGGCGACCCGCGCGGATCCCACCCGAACGGGTGCGGGGGCCCTCCGGGCGGGGCGGGGCCTGTCGTTCGGGTCTCCGTGGAAGAAGGAGCGGTGTCCGGTGCGTGCAGCTGCAAGGCGGAGGAGGGAGGCGACGCGGAGCGTCGTTGACCGACGAGAACGCGGCAGATGCGCGTGCCGGACACCGCGACGCCACGGAGACCCGAACGACAGGCCCTCAGGCCGTGGCCGGCTGCTGGGCGCGGCTCACGTCGTACACACCCGGGACGTCCCGCATCGCGCGCATGAGGCTCGGCAGCCCCGCCGCGTCGGGGAGTTGGAGCGTGTACGTGTGCCGGACGCGCTGCTCGCTGGGCGGTTCGACGGTCGCCGAGACGATCGCCGCGTCCGCCGTGGCGATCGCCTCCGTCAGGTCCGCGAGCAGCCCGGGACGGCCGAAGGACTCGGCGTAGAGCGTGACCCGGCATTCGGCCGCGTCCCCCCAGCTCACCCCGACCGGCGCCCGGCCGAGCGCCTTCATCCGCCCGACGGCGGGGCACTCCTCGCGGTGGACGGTGACGGCGCCGCCGCGTACGGCGAAGCCGACGGCCGCGTCGGGCGGCACGGGCGTACAGCAGCCCGCGAGCCGTACCGTCGCGCCCGGCAGGTCCACCACGGCGTTGGACGCCCCGCGCCGGTCGGCGGTGAGGGCGGCGGGCGCCCGGGGCGTCGCGGCGGGCGCCTTGACGCTCTCCGGGTGCGCGGCCAGCCACCCGGTGATCGCGATCCTGGCGGCGGGGGTACGGGCGTGGTCGAGCCATTCCGGGGAGGGCCCGGACGCCGCGTCGTGGGACAGGAGCAGCTGGACGGTGTCCCCGTCCCGCAGGACCGTACTGAGCGTCGCCAGACGGCCGTTGACGCGCGCGCCGAGGCAGCTGTGCGCCGCCTCGCCGTACTGCGCGTACGCGGCGTCCACGCAGCTCGCCCCGGCGGGCAGCCCGAGCATGCCGCCCTCGGCCCGGAAGACCGTGATCTCGCCGTCCTGGGCGAGGTCCGCGCGCAGGGTGGTCCAGAAGGTGTCCGGGTCGGGGGCCGCCTGCTGCCACTCCAGGAGCCGGGAGAGCCAGCCGGGCCTCGTCGGGTCCGCCCGCTCGCCGTCCTGCGGCTCCGCCACGTCCACGGAGGCGTACGGGTTACCGAGGGCGACCACGCCCGCCTCGGCGACGCTGTGCATCTGGTGCGTACGGATGAGGACTTCGGCGACGGCGCCGTCCGGTCCCGCGACCGCCGTGTGGAGCGACTGGTACAGGTTGAACTTGGGCGCGGCGATGAAGTCCTTGAACTCGGAGATCACCGGGGTGAAGCAGGTGTGCAGTTCGCCCAGCACCGCGTAGCAGTCGGCGTCCTCGCCGACCAGCACCAGCAGCCGGCCGAAGTCGGTGCCGCGCAGCTCGCCGCGTTTGAGCCGGGAGCGGTGCACGGACACGAAGTGCCGTGGCCTGACCAGGACTTCGGCGGTGATGTCCGCCTCGCGGAGCACCTGCCTGACGTCCTCGCAGATCGCGGCGAGGGCGTCCCCGGCGGTGGCGTTGTCCGCGATCAGCGCGCGGGTGCGGGCGTACTCCTCCGGGTGGAGGATCGCGAACACCAGGTCCTCCAGCTCGGTCTTGAGCGCCTGGACGCCGAGCCGTTCGGCGAGCGGGATCAGGACGTCGCGGGTGACCTTGGCGATCCGGGCCTGTTTCTCCGGGCGCATCACCCCGAGGGTGCGCATGTTGTGCAGCCGGTCCGCCAGTTTGATCGACATGACCCTGACATCGTTGCCCGTCGCCACCAGCATCTTGCGGAACGTCTCCGGCTCCGCCGCCGCCCCGTAGTCGACCTTTTCCAGCTTGGTCACCCCGTCGACCAGATAGCAGACCTCCGCGCCGAACTCCGCCCGTACCTGATCAAGCGTCACGTCCGTGTCCTCGACGGTGTCGTGGAGCAGGGAGGCGGTCAACGTCGTGGTCTCCGCGCCCAGTTCGGCGAGGATCAGCGTCACGGCCAGCGGATGGGTGATGTACGGCTCGCCGCTCTTGCGGAACTGCCCGCGGTGCGAGGCCTCCGCCAGGACGTACGCCTTGTGCAGCACGGAGAGGTCGGCGTCCGGGTGGTGTGCCCGGTGCGCGTCGGCCACATGGCCGATGGCGTCCGACAACCGCCCTCTGGAGGCAGGCCCCAGCAGCGCGGCCCTGCCGATCCTGCGCAGGTCGATCCGGGGAAGGCCGCGTCTGCGGCCGTGGGCACCAGGGCTGGTGGCCTCTGCGCTCATGGGGCACCTCCGGCAGCTTCGACCGGCGGCGGAGGAGCAGGAGCGCCCTCCGGGCCGGTGCTTGATGCTACCGAGCCCACCACGTGGTCCGGACCAGCTCCCGCCCAGCGTGAAACTGATCACTCGTTCGAGCGAACATTCGGTGTCGATCCGTGCCCTCGCGACACCTTCGCGACACCCTCTCGGCCGGCTTCTCAGCCGAACAGCGTTGCCTGCCAGGCGGGTTCGAGGTGACCTTCCGCCACGATGACGGCGGGGCCGGTCATCTCGATGCCGCCGTCCGGGCGTTCCGTGACGACCAGCCGGCCGCCGGGGAGGTCCACGGTGTACGTGACGGGCTCTCCGGTCACCGCGGGGTCCACGCCGTCCCTGCGGGCGGCGGCGACGGCCACGGCGCAGGCGCCCGTACCGCAGGAGCGGGTCTCCCCCGAGCCGCGTTCGTGGACGCGCATGGCGACGTGGCGGGGACCGCGCCCGACGACGAACTCGACGTTCACCCCGTCGGGGTACGCGGTCGCCGGGGTGACGGCGGGCGCGGTGAAGAGCGTGCCCGCGTGGGCCAGGTCGTCGACGAAGGTGACGGCGTGCGGGTTGCCCATGTTGACGTTACGGGCGGCGGTGGCGCGGCCGTCCACGGTGACCGTCACCTCGCCCCCGGGGAGCACCGCGCGGCCCATGTCGACGGTGATGTCCCCGTCGTCGGCGCCCGGGCCCTTGGCGAGGTGCACCTTCTTCACCCCGCCCCGGGTGGCGACGGCGAGGTCGCCCGGCTCGACCAGCCCGGCGCGCCGCAGGTGGCGGGCGAAGACGCGGACGCCGTTGCCGCACATCTCCGCGACGGACCCGTCGGCATTGCGGTAGTCCATGAACCACTCGGCCTCGCCGGCCATGTCCCGCGCCTCGGGGTGCGCCGCCGACCGGACGACGTGCAGCAGCCCGTCGCCGCCGATGCCGGCCCGCCGGTCGCAGAGCGCGGCCACGGCGCGGGCGGGCAGGTCGATGACGTTGTCCGGGTCGGGAATGATCACGAAGTCGTTCTCGGTCCCGTGACCCTTGAGGAAGGCGATCGGTGCGGCGGATGCCGTCGGCGAGGTGCTCACGCCATCCATCGTACGAGGTCAGGCCCGCGAGGCCAGGCGTACCGGATCGGACGTACAGGATCAGGTGTACGGCATCACGCGCACGTAAGCACGGGGTACGGAATCGCGCGTACGGAATCGGGCACCGCTCAGCGCAGCCGGGCGACCCGCCACACGGCGAGGGCGACCACGGCCGCGCCCACGGTGACGTACAGGGCGATGACCCGCCAGTCGGGGCGCTCCCCGGAGGCCCGGGCGGGCAGCCCCGGCCAGGCGTGGCCCACCTTGCGGGCGGCCATCATGCCCCAGCCGGCGGCGCAGCAGCTGATCAGCAGCCCCAGCATCGCGACGACCGCGCCGCCGTCCCCCGTACCGAAGGCGAGCGGGAAGGCGAACATCAGGGACCCCACCGCGGCGAGCACCACGATCGGCGCGAGCTGCCAGATCCGCAGCCTGCGCTGCGGTCGCAGTTCGACCTCGACCTCCGGGGTGGTGGTCTCCTCGTCGGGCCCGTCGGGACTCAGGCGCGGCGCGTCCTCCTGGGTCTGCCGCGCCGCGGGGTCTCCGTCGCGAGGGCCGGCCTCCATCGCCACGCGCCCTCCCAACTCGGACTCCACTGGTCGATCGATGCTCGATGATGGCACGCTCGCGGGTACGGGAATGACGGCCTGAGCGTCCCGATGCCATCACGTGATCAGGCTGTGACCGCTCGTTCGACCAACGTCAATGCCCGGTGCGGGAGTTCCTCGCGGTGCTCCGTTCCGCCGCTCAGCCAGTGCACGCGCGAGTCGCGGCGGAACCACGAGTCCTGACGTCGTGCGAAGCGCTTCGTGGCCCGTACGGTCTCGGCCCGCGCCTCGTCGTCGGTGCACTCGTGCGCGAGCGCGGCGAGCAACTGCTGGTAGCCGAGGGCGCGGGAGGCCGTACGCCCGTCCCGTAGACCCCGCCCCTCCAGGGCGCGTACCTCGTCCGCGAGCCCCGCCTCCCACATGCGGTCGACCCGGCGGGTGATCCGTTCGTCGAGTTCGGGGCGGGCGACGTCGACGCCGATCTGGAGTGTGTCGTACACCGCTTCGTGGCCGGGGAGGTTGGCGGTGAACGGCTTGCCGGTGATCTCGATCACCTCCAGCGCCCGGACGATGCGGCGGCCGTTGCTGGGCAGGATCGCGCGGCCGGCCGGGGGGTCGGCGGCGGCCAGCCGGGCGTGCAGCGCGCCGGAGCCGCGGAGGGTCAGTTCGTCCTCCAGCCGCGCGCGCACCTCGGGGTCGGTGCCGGGGAAGTTGAGGGCGTCGATGGCCCCCCGTACGTACAGCCCCGAGCCGCCGACCAGCACCGGGGTACGGCCCGCGGCGAGCAGCCGGTCGATCTCCACCCGGGCGAGCCGCTGGTACTCGGCGACGCTGGCGGCCTCGGTGACGTCCCAGATGTCCAGGAGGTGGTGCGGGACCCCGGCGCGCTCCTCCGTCGTCAGTTTGGCTGTCCCGATGTCCATCCCCCGGTAGAGCTGCATGGAGTCGGCGTTGACGACCTCACCGTCGAGTTGCCGGGCGAGATGGACGCCCAGATCGGACTTGCCGGCCGCGGTGGGACCGACGACGGCGATGACCCGTGGTGCGCGAGCTGCGGTTCTCACCTGCTCAGTCTCGCAAACTCCGGGCCTCCGCCCGAACGAGTTGTGTGACGGAACGATTCCGGAGTGCGTTCGTGACGCTGAAGCGTAATCTGGAAGGGAGATATGAGCGTGATGGGCTTATTTGTCCACTCATGTGTCGTTCAAGGGAAGGTGGGCCATGGGCCTCATGGATACGTTCAGGGCCAGGCTGTCCCCGGCCAAGGACAAGGTCGCCGACCTCGCCCAGCAGCACGGTGGCAAGATCGGCGACGGGCTGGACAAGGCAGCCCGCACGGTCGACCAGCGGACCAAGGGCAAGTACAGCGACAAGATCGACTCGGGTGCGGGCAAGGCCAAGAGCGCGTTGGACCGTCTCGCGCACATGGACGACGGCGGCACGGCGTCCGGCGGCACCACCCCGGGGAGCGGCACGCCCGGGGGCACCCCGCCCGGAGGGACCCCGCCTCCCCCGGCCTGACCTGTCGGACCTGCCCAACCTGTCGGACGGTCAGGACCAGACCGCCACCAGATAACCCACGCCGTACGGCGCGCTGTCATGGAGCAGCGCGCCGTCGAGGCCCGCCCCCTCGGCGGCGCCCGCGAGGATCTGCCAGGGGGCCCGCCCGGCGGCCTGGAGGTCGTACGCCAGCTCCGCGTCCAGGGCCTTCAGGGCGGCCACGTCGGCGGACCCGAGCGCGCGTGCCACTTCCTCGTCGAAGGGGGCCGCCCGCTCGTCGAGATATCCGGGCGCCTGGAGCGTCCGGCACGCGCTGGCGTCGCCCATCACCAGCAGGGCCGTCCTGCCCGGCTCCCCGGCGATCTCCCTGCCCGTCTGGACGCACCGCTCGGTCGCGAGGGGTTCCCCCACACCGAGCCCGGTCACCGGCGCGGCCGTCCAGCGCGCCTGCTCCAGCAGCCAGGCGGCGACCGCGAGGGAGGCGGGCAGCGCGCGAGCCGACGCCGTACCGGGGCCCGCCGACGCGCCGGCTCCCCCCGCGCCGCTTTCGTCCGGTTCCGGTACGCGGCTCTCGCCGAGCCGGACCCGTACATCCACTCCGAAGCCCTCGAAGGACCCGCGGGCACCCCCCGGATACGCCCCGCGGGCGGCCTCCCCGGCGGGTCCGACGACGACCAGCCGGTCGGGCCGCGCGGCTGCCAGGACCCCGAGGGCGTCGGCGCACGCGGCACGCGTGCCGGCCAGTTCCGCCCGGGCCCCCGCCGCGACGGCGGGCACGAGCAGCGGCGGACAGGGGCAGACGGCGGCGGCGACCAGCATGTCCGCACCCTAACGCGGGCGCGGACGACGCCTCACCCGGCGGAGCAGCCGCCCGACATCGCGGGCAGCGGCGCCGGCACCCCGACCGTCGGCAGTCCCAGCAGGACCCCGGCGGGCTTCGGCGCCTGGGCGGCGTTCCGCCGCTCCCAGGCGTCTCCGGCGCGGGTCCGCCGTACCGCGTCCGTGGGCCCCTCGGCCAGCAGGTGGTGCGGCGCCGCGTACGTGATCGCGACGGTCACCAC
Source organism: Streptomyces sp. NPDC088261 (assembly GCF_044740805.1). Lineage (NCBI taxonomy): Bacteria > Bacillati > Actinomycetota > Actinomycetes > Kitasatosporales > Streptomycetaceae > Streptomyces > Streptomyces sp. NPDC088261. The sequence goes on along the minus strand of NZ_JBIURL010000007.1, from coordinate 46,300 downwards.
GTCGCCGGGGCGCACCTCCTCGCCGGGCTTGGTGAAGTGGACGAGCCGGTTGTCGGGCGCGCGGCCGGAGAGGCGGTGCGTGGCGCCGTCCTTGCGTCCCTCGCCCTCGGCGACCATCACCTCCAGCGTGCGGCCGACCTGCTTCTTGTTCTCCTCCCAGGAGATCTCCTCCTGGAGGGCGGACAGCCGCATGTACCGGTCCTGGACCACGGCCTTGGGCACCTGGCCGTCCATGTCGGCGGCGGGGGTGCCGGGGCGCTTGGAGTACTGGAAGGTGAAGGCCTGGGTGAACCGGGCCGCGCGGACCGCGTCCATGGTCTGTTCAAAGTCCTCCTCGGTCTCGCCGGGGAAGCCCACGATGATGTCCGTGGAGATGGCCGCGTGCGGGATCGCGGCGCGCACCTTGTCGATGATGCCCAGGTAGCGGTCCTGCCGGTACGAGCGGCGCATCGCCTTGAGCACCCGGTCGGAGCCCGACTGCATCGGCATGTGGAGCTGCGGCATCACGTTCGGCGTCTCGGCCATCGCCGCGATCACGTCGTCCGTGAAGTCGCGCGGGTGCGGCGAGGTGAAGCGGACCCGCTCCAGGCCCTCGATCGTGCCGCAGGCGCGCAGCAGCTTGGAGAACGCCTCGCGGTCGCCCATGTCGGAGCCGTACGCGTTGACGTTCTGGCCCAGCAGGGTGATCTCGGAGACGCCCTCGCCGACCAGGGCCTCGATCTCGGCCAGGATGTCGCCGGGACGGCGGTCCTTCTCCTTGCCGCGCAGCGCGGGCACGATGCAGAAGGTGCAGGTGTTGTTGCAGCCGACCGAGATGGAGACCCACGCGGCGTACGCGGACTCGCGGCGGGTCGGCAGGGTGGAGGGGAACGCCTCCAGCGACTCGGCGATCTCGACCTGGGCCTCTTCCTGGATACGCGCGCGCTCCAGGAGGACCGGCAGCTTGCCGATGTTGTGCGTACCGAACACGACGTCGACCCAGGGCGCGCGCTCGACGATCGTGTCGCGGTCCTTCTGCGCCAGACAGCCGCCGACGGCGATCTGCATGCCCGGCCGCCTGGTCTTCATCGGGGCGAGCCGGCCGAGGTTCCCGTAGAGCTTGTTGTCGGCGTTCTCGCGCACCGCGCAGGTGTTGAAGACGACGACGTCGGCGTCACCGTCGGCGTCCCGGGGGGCCCGGACGTACCCGGCGTCCTCCAGGAGCCCCGACAATCGTTCGGAGTCGTGGACGTTCATCTGACACCCGTAGGTGCGGATCTCGTAACTTCGGTTAACGCCCACTGACTGTCTCCGGTCGCCGCTGCTCATCGGACCAGGGTAGGCGGTGGCGGGGACACGCCTCGAACCCCGCTCCCCGGAGTGGGCGAAGCCTGGTCAGTGGCGGCAGCCGGGTGGCAGGATCGCGGCATGGTCTCCCCCTCCCCGGGCATCAGCCGCAACCGCGCCCTCCGGGGCGCCGCCGCGGCGCTGGTGGTGCTCGGCCTGCTGGCGTGGTGGCTGCTGCCGATCGGCGACAGCACGCCCAGCGGTGCGGTGACCTTCAGCACCGGGGTCAAGAGCGGGGTCTACTACCAGTACGGCGAGCTGCTCAAGGAAGACCTCGCCGCCGACCTGCCCGACGTGTCCGTCACGCTCAAGACCAGCCAGGGCTCCCCGCAGAACCTGACCTGGGTGGCGACGGGCAAGGCCGACTTCACCATCGCCACGGCCGACGCCGTCTCGAACTACATCACGGAGAAGAAGGCCGGGTGGGAGCGGCTGCGCGGCTGCGCCCGGCTCTACGACGACTACGTACAGCTGGTGGTCGCCAAGGACTCGAAGATCCGGTCGGTCGCGGACCTGCGCGGTGCGCGGGTGGGGGTCGGACAGCCGAAGTCGGGGGTACGTCTCGTGGCGGACCGGGTGCTGGAGGCCGCCGACCTGGACCCCGCGACCGGCGTCAGGGAGGTCTTCGCCGGGATCGACAAGATGCCGGGCAAGCTCGAACGGGGCGAGCTGGACGCCTTCTTCTGGTCCGGCGGCCTGCCCACCACGGCGGTGGAGGATCTGTCGAAACGCTTCGCCGTCCGGCTGGTGCCGCTGGACCCGTCGCTCGTCGCACGGCTGCACGCGGCGGGTCCGTCCGGCACCCGCTACTACCGCTCGGCGGCGATGCCCGCCGACGCCTACGTGGACGCCCCGAGCGCCCAGGACGTGCCGACCATAGCGGTGGCGAACCTGCTGGTCACCACGGACCGGATGGACGCCGCGCTGACCGAGGGCTTCACCCGCACGGTGATCGACAGCCGGGACGGGATCGGCAAGGAGGTGCACTCCGCGCAGCTGGTGGACCTGCGGACGGCGATCTACACGGACCCGCTGGACCTGCACGAGGGCGCCGTACGCTACTACGAGTCGGTCAAACCCTGAGGCGCGCGCCGGCGTGCGTTCCGTACGCCTGAACTCGCCGTACGCCCGGGCTCCCCGCCCCCGTCACTCCCGGTCGGACGACCTCGGCACGCGGAGCGTCACCCGCAGCCCGCGCGGCTCGCCGTGCGCGTACGCGATGGACCCGCCGCCCACCGTCAGCAGGGCCCGGGAGATCGACAGCCCCAGCCCGGAGCCCTTGACGTTCTGATGGCGGTTGCTGCGCCAGAACCGGTCGCCGATGCGCGTGATCTCGTCGTCCGTCAGCCCCGGCCCGCCGTCGTTGATGACCAGCGTGGACATCGCCCCCTCGCGCCCCGCCGTCACCGTCACCTCTCCGCCCGCCGGGGTGAACTTCACGGCGTTGTCGATCACGGCGTCCAGCGCGCTGGAGAGCGCGATGGGATCGGCCCAGGCCGTGACGGCGCCGCCCTCCCGGGTCAGCGTGACCCCCTTCTCCTCCGCGACCGGCCGCCACGCCGCGACCCGCTCGGCCGCCAGCTCCCCGATGTCCGTGAGCCGCAGCTCGGCGGAGGCGTGCTCGGCCAGCGCCAGGTCCAGCAGGTCGTCGAGCACCTGGGCCAGCCGCTTGCCCTCGGTGCGTACGGAGGCGATCTCCTCGTTCCCCTCGGGCAGTTCGAGGGCCAGCAGCTCGATCCTGAGCAGCAGGGCGGCGAGCGGGTTGCGCAGTTGGTGCGAGGCGTCGGCCACGAAGGCCCGCTGCTGCTCCAGCACGTCCTCGACGTTGTCGGCCATCTCGTTGAAGGAGATCGCGAGGCGCCGCAGCTCCGGCGGCCCGCCGGCGGCGGCGACCCGTGAGTTCATCCGGCCCGTGGCGATGTCGTGGGTCGCCGCGTCCAGCACCCGTACGGGCAGCAGCACCCAGCCCGTGAGCCGGATCGCCGCCCCGACCGCGACCAGCATCGCGGCCATCTCGCCCGCGGCGATGACCAGCCAGCTCCGGAGGACGCGCGACCGCATCCGGTCGGTGGGCGAATCGGTCACCACGACCGCGACGACGTCCCCGTCCCGTACGACGGGCGAGTCGACGATCAGCCGGCCGTCCTCCTGCCACGGCCAGACCTGCTCGGGGTCGTCGCTGCGGCGCCCCAGCAGCGCCTCGTCGAACGCCTGGCGGCCCTCACCGGAGGTCGGGATCGAGAACGTCCTCGGCGCGCGCGCCATGACCCCGTAGCCGTCGCGCAGGAAGACGCCCACCTCGATCCCGTACACCTCGTGGTAGCGCTTCAGCTCCTCCTTGAGCATGTCGAGCCGCTCGTCGGCGCCGTCGCGGCTCTCCGCGACGAACTGCGCGAGCGCGGCGACGCGCGCCGCGTCGTCGATGCGGTCGACCACCACCCGCTGCTGCTGCGAGGCGGCGAGGAGCACGGCCAGCGGGAAGCCGAGGGCGAGGAGCACACCGGCCATGAGCACGATGAGCAGCGGCAGGAGTCGGCTGCGCACGGGGCGTTACGCACCCTCGTGGGCGTCCGGGACAACCAGGCGGTAGCCGACGCCCCGGACCGTCTCGATCACCGCGGGCATGCCGAGCTTGGCGCGCAGGGACGCCACGTGGACCTCCAGCGTCCGGCCGGTGCCCTCCCAGCTGGTGCGCCAGACCTCGCTGATGATCTGCTCCCGGCCGAACACCACACCGGGCCGCTGCGCGAGCAGGGCCAGCAGGTCGAACTCCTTGCGGGTCAGCTGGACGAGCCCGCCGTCCACGCTGACCCGGCGGGTCAGCAGCTCCAGGGTGAGGCGCCCGAGCCGCCGGGCGGTCCCCTCGTCCTCCGCCGCCGACTCGTCGGCGCCCGCCTTGCGGCGGCTCACGGCGTGGATACGGGCGAGCAGTTCGCCGGTGTCGTACGGCTTGACGACGTAGTCGTCGGCGCCGAGGTTGAGGCCGTGGATCCGGGAGCGCACGTCGGCCCGCGCGGTCACCATGATCACCGGCGTCGTGGTGATCCGGCGTATCTTGCCGCAGACCTGGAAGCCGTCCTGGTCCGGCAGTCCGAGGTCGAGCAGCACCACGGCGAACGGCTCCTTGCCCGCGTTGGCCGCGGGCAGGAGGGACTGGAGCGCCTCCTCCCCGCTGCGGGCGTGCACCACCGCGAACCCGTGCTTGGCGAGCACCGCCGACAGCGCGGCGGCGACATGGTCGTCGTCCTCGACGAGCAGCAGCCTCATGGCCCCCCTCCACCCTCCTGATCACCGACTGACCACCGTCTGATCACGGTCCCGGACGCGGACCCCGACCCGTACCCGGTCACGGTACGGACGGGTCGTCCCCGCTCATGGTGTCGTCCCGGCCAGGACCGGGCCATGACAGCCGGGTTTCCGTTACCCACCCGTTCTCCTCCCGTTCCCCGCCCACCGCCCCTCTTCGCCCGGAGTGACCGGTTGAGGCCGGATCGTGATGCTCAAGTTCAGCTCAGATCTGCTGACGCTGATAGCGGTGCGTGATTAGGGTCCTCCCCAACCGAGTGGGACGGAGCAAAAAGCCGATGAGCGGAGTGTCAGTGACCAAGGGCCCCGAGGACGCCGTTGCGGCGTCGGACGACCTGGTCGTACTGAGCAACGTCAACAAGCACTTCGGCGCGCTGCATGTGCTCCAGGACATCGACCTGACCATCGCCCGGGGCGAGGTCGTGGTCGTCATCGGGCCCTCCGGGTCCGGCAAGTCCACACTGTGCCGCACCATCAACCGCCTGGAGACGATCGATTCGGGCTCGATCTCGATCGACGGCAAGCCGCTGCCGCAGGAGGGCAGGGAACTCGCCCGGCTGCGTGCCGACGTCGGCATGGTCTTCCAGTCGTTCAACCTCTTCGCGCACAAGACCGTGCTGGAGAACGTCACCCTGGGCCAGGTCAAGGTCCGCAAGACGGACAAGAAGGCCGCGGACGAGAAGGCCCGCGCGCTCCTGGACCGGGTGGGTGTGGGGACGCAGGCCGACAAGTACCCGGCGCAGCTCTCCGGCGGACAGCAGCAACGCGTCGCCATCGCCCGGGCGCTGGCGATGGGCCCCAAGGTCATGCTGTTCGACGAACCGACCTCCGCGCTCGACCCCGAGATGATCAACGAGGTCCTGGAGGTCATGCAGCAGCTGGCCCGCGACGGGATGACGATGGTCGTCGTCACCCACGAGATGGGCTTCGCGCGCTCGGCGGCGAACCGGGTCGTCTTCATGGCGGACGGCCGGATCGTCGAAGAGGCGTCGCCGGAAGCGTTCTTCAGCAATCCCCGCAGTGACCGTGCCAAGGACTTCCTGTCGAAGATCCTGCACCACTGACCGGTCGTCACCGACCGCCCCGCGCACCGGTCGCCCCGCGCGCACCGGTGGCCGGCGACCGCACGATCACCCTTTCGTTTCGTCAGAACCGTCCGTCACCGTCTCACTTGAGGGAAGTCCACGCATGAAGCTTCACAAGGCAGGCGCGTCCGCCGCCGCCGCTCTCGTCCTCGCCCTGACCGCCACCGCGTGCGGCGGCGACAGCAGTGACGACAGCGGCAGCGACGGCGGCGGCAAGATCGCCATCGGTATCAAGTTCGACCAGCCGGGCCTCGGCCTGAAGACGCCGGACGGCACCTTCACCGGCTTCGACGTCGACGTCGCCACGTACGTCGCCAAGGAACTGGGCTACGACGCCAAGGACATCGAGTGGAAGCAGGCGCCCAGCGCCGAGCGCGAGAACCTGATCGCCAACGGTGACGTCAAGTTCGTCGCCGCGAGCTACTCGATCAACGACGAGCGCAAGCAGAAGGTCGACTTCGCGGGGCCGTACTTCCTCGCCCACCAGGACCTCCTGGTCCGCGCGGACGACACCTCCATCACCAAGCCCGAGGACCTGAACTCCAAGAAGCTCTGTTCGGTCACCGGCTCCACCTCGGCGCAGAACGTCAAGGAGAAGCTCGCCCCCAAGGCCGGCCTCCTGGAGCAGGGCGGCTACTCCGAGTGCCTGACGGGCCTGGAGAACAAGACCGTCGACGCCCTGACGACCGACGACTCCATTCTCGCCGGTTACGCCGCGCAGAAGGAGCACGAGGGCAAGTTCAAGCTCGTGGGCCTCAAGCTCAGCGACGAGAACTACGGCATCGGCCTCAAGAAGGGCGACACCGAACTCCTCGGCAAGATCAACGACGCCCTCAAGAAGATGGAGTCGGACGGCTCCTGGCAGAAGGCCGTGACGGCCAACTTCGGCCCGGCCGGCTACAAGAACGAGCCCGCCCCCGCGATCGGCTGACACGGCCCGATCACCGATCACCGATCACTGATCACTGATCACCGACCAGCAGAGACAGCGGTGACGCGCCGCCGGGACGACCGGCGGCGCGTACCGGAAAGCCAACCTGGGGAGAGCGCGGGGCATCGTGTTCGACTTTCTTGATTCCGGGCGGTACGACCTGCTCGGCGCCTTCTGGGTGACCGTGCAGCTCGCCCTTCTTTCCGCGGTCGGTTCCCTGATATGGGGAACGCTGCTGGCCGGGATGCGCGTCAGTCCCGTGCCGCTGATGCGTGCCTTCGGCACCGCCTACGTCAACCTCGTGCGCAACACCCCGTTGACGGTGATCATCGTCGGCTGTTCGCTGGGTCTCTACCAGACGCTCGCGATCACGCTCGGCGGCCAGGACTTCAAGTCCATCGGTTTCCGGCTCGCCGTCCTCGGCCTGGTCGCCTACACCGGCACCTTCGTCTGTGAGGCCCTGCGCTCCGGCATCAACACCGTGCCGGTCGGACAGGCCGAAGCGGCCCGCGCGCTGGGCCTGAGCTTCTTCCAGGTCCTGACGCTGATCGTGCTCCCCCAGGCGTTCCGTTCCGTGGTCGCGCCCCTCGCGAACGTACTGATCGCCCTGACCAAGAACACCACCGTGGCCGCCGCGATCAGCGTCGCGGAAGCGGCCGCGCTGATGAAGACGATGATCGAGAACGAGGCCGACGCGCTCTTCGCCGTATTCGCGGTGTTCGCCTTCGGATTTGTCGTTCTCACCCTTCCGATGGGCCTCATCCTCGGCTGGGTCAGCAAGCGAGTGGCGGTGAAACGATGAGTGCCACCAACGTCCTCTACGACGTTCCGGGACCCGGCGCCAAGCGGCGCAACATCATCTACACGATCGTGTTCCTCGCCGTCCTCGGACTGGCGGTCTGGTGGGTCCTCTCCACCATGGCCGACAAGAACCAGCTGGCGTCCGAGAAATGGAGTCCGTTCGTCACGGATTCCCGGGTCTGGACGACCTATCTGCTGCCCGGCCTCGGGGTGACCCTCCAGGCGGCGGCGCTGTCCGTCGTGATCGCCCTGCCGCTCGGCGCGCTGCTCGGGATCGGCCGGCTCTCCGACCACCGCTGGGTCCGGGTGCCGGTCGGGGTGGTCGTCGAGTTCTTCCGCTCGATCCCCGTGCTGATCATGATGGTCTTCGCGAGCCAGCTGTACGTGCAGTTCACCGACATCCCGTCGGACAGCAGGCCGTTGTACGCCGTGGTGACGGGCCTGGTGCTGTACAACGCCTCCGTCATCGCGGAGATCGTCCGGGCCGGCATCCTCTCGCTCCCGTACGGGCAGACCGACGCCTCGAAGGCGATAGGGATGCGCAAGGGCCAGACCATGACGTACGTCCTGCTGCCGCAGGCGGTCACGGCGATGCTGCCCGCCCTGGTCAGCCAGCTGGTCGTGATCGTCAAGGACACGGCGCTCGGCGGCGCCCTGCTCGGCCTCCAGGAACTGCTCTCGCAGAACCGCACCATCACCGCGAACTACGGCGCCAACACCATCGCCGCGTTCACCGTGATCGCCCTGCTCTACATCGTCCTCAACTTCCTGCTCACGACGTTCGCGGGCTGGCTGGAGAAGCGGCTCCGCCGGGCGCGGAAGAGCACGGGCGCGGTCCTCGGGGCCGGCGACGCGGATCTGGCCAACGGTCCGGGCCAGTCGCAGTCGCACTCGACCACCGGCATCTGAGGCCGCGGCCTCCGAGCACGGCGACGTCCGAGCACGGCGACGTCCGAGCACGGTGGCGTCCTGACATTCAGCAGCGTCCCGGCCGGGGCGGCCGCGCCCCCACCGGGCGCGCGCCGCCCCGGCCGTCGCTTGACGGGGGCATCCCCAATAGGTTGCATACGTTCTGTGATCGCGTACCGGGCTCCAACCGCCACTGACCGCAGGACCGTACGGGCCGGAGGAGTCGCGCCGTGGACCCGGTGATCGTGGCGGGCGCGGGCCCCGTGGGGCTCGCCCTCTCCCTCGCCCTCGCCGCTCAGGGCGTCCCCAGCGTCGTCCTGGACGAAGGCCCCGGCACGGACGACCCGCGCCCGGCCCGTACCGTCGTCCTGCGCTCCGACACCGCTTCCTTCGCCGAGCGCCTCGGCTGCACCACCCTGCGTGACGAGGGAGTCCACTGGGTGGGCTGGCGGTCACTGAGGCGCAAGCAACTGATGCGACAGCAGCCGCTCGGGGAGGACGGCGGCCCGACCCCGCTGCACATCCCGCAGCACGCGCTGGCCCGCGGGCTGCGGGAGGCCATCGCCGGTCAGCCGTTGGTACGGGTCGTGACCGGCAACCGCCTCGACTCGCTGGAGCAGGACGCGCGCGGGGTCAGCGTGCACACGCGCGGCCCCGGCGCGACCTGGTGGCGCGGCAGTCACCTGGTGGGCTGCGACGGCGCCCGGTCCACCGTCCGCAAACTGCTCGGCGTCCGCTTCCCCGGCCGTACGGGGGTCGAGCGCCACGCCGTCGCCGCGCTGCGCGCCGAACTGCCCTGGCCCGGGGAGGCCGTCCTGCACCGGCAGCCGCCGTGGCGCTCCGGCGGCGCGGAGGTCTCCGCCCGGCCGCTGCCGGACGGGGTGTGGCGGCTCGACTGGCTGCTGCCCTCGCGGGACGAGTTGGTCACGCCCGACGCGCTGATCGCCCGTTTACGGGACACCCTGGCCGGCTGGTGCGGCGAGACCCCGCCGTACGAACTGCTCGACACCGGCGTCTACACCCTGCACCACCGGCTGGCCAGGCGGTGGCGGGTGGGCCGGGCGTTCCTCGCCGGGGACGCCGCGCACCTGCTGGGCGCCGTGGGCACGCAGGGCCTCGACGAAGGGCTGCGGGACGCCGACAACCTCGCCTGGAAGCTGGCCCACGCCTGGCACCACGGAGCGTCCGACACCCTGCTCGACAGCTATCAGGCGGAGCGGCGCACGGCCGTGGCCGCGCGACTGCGCGCCGCCGACCAGTCGTTGCCGATACTGCGCGGCGGCGGGGGGCTGCGGACCTATCTCCCGGGGGGCGTACGCGGGCACGACGCGCTGCTCTCGGACGGCCATCTGGGCTTCGGTCCGCTGGGGGCACCGCCGGCCTATCCGCACTCCCCCCTCGCGCCTCCGTACGCCGAGGCGCAGACGGCGGTCGGCACGCCCCCCGGCGCGCCGGTCGACAACGTGCGGGTGACCGCGCCGGACGGGACGACCGCCGGGCTGCGGGACCGGCTCGGGCGGGGACAACTGCTGGTCGTGCTCGTCGCGCCCGGCACCGGGGTGTGGGACCGGCGGCACTGGCTGACCGCGGGGGTCATGCCCCGGTTGGCGGCGGCGGTGACGGCTCTGCCGGTACGGGCGGAGCTGCTGGTCACCGAAGGCTATCCGGGCGCGTCGGCGCACACCGTGCTGCTGGTGCGGCCGGACGGCCATCTGGTGGCGGCCTTCGGTGGGGTGCGCCCCGCCGCGCTGTACGAGGCGGCCGACGCGGCGCGCGGGGGCGACCCGGCGGCGGCCGACGCCCCGTCCGTACCGCCTCCGGCCTCACCGTCCAAGCCGTCCAAGTCCACCAAGCCCTCCAAGTCGTCCAAGCCCTCCGCGCCGTCGGTCACCGGCGGCTCCTGACCACACCTTGAACATCAATTGACCGTCCGCGGGCTCACATGGTGTACTCCGCAACGTGACTGACACCGATGTGCGCCTGTGGCGGAGGGTCCATATGGACCTGGTCCGCTACGCGGGCTGCATCTGTCGCCCTTCCTGCTGATTCGCCCTTCCTTCCGCGCGCCGCCATGCCTCAGGGCGGCAGTGCCTTCCGCGAACTTCTCCAGGACGGTCACCCGATGTCTTCACCCGTACGTTCCTCCGCGCCCGCACAGTCCGCCGACGGCTCCTCCGCCGCGTCGGCGGCCGTCGCCACCGCGGAGATCCCCGCTCCCGCGCCCTCCGGCGTCGCGTCCACCACGCCGTCCGGCGCCTCGCGGCCCGGGCCCACGGCCGCCGAACTGCTCGACTTCGTCCGCCGTGCCGCCGCCGACACCGAGCTGATCGCGACGCTCCCCCTCGACCCCGACGGCCGTACGTGGATCCGGCTGGAGGGGCCCGCGGGCAGCGAGGCGTGGCTGATCGGCTGGCCGCCCGGCACGGGCACCGGCTGGCACGACCACGGCGGCTCGCACGGCGCGCTCGCCACGGCGGCGGGGACGCTCAAGGAGGACTCGCTGGCGGCCCGGCTGCCCACCGAGGGCTGGAAGACGCTGGAGCTGGCCGACGGGGTGGACCGCGAGCGGCAGCTGACGCCCGGGGTGGGCCGGGCGTTCGGCAAGCACCACGTGCACGAGGTGCGCAACGAGTCCGGGACCGAGCACGCCGTCTCCGTACACGCGTACTACCCGCCGCTGCCGATGATCAGGCGCTACAGCCGCAGCGGCGCCGTCCTCCGGCTGGAGCAGGTCGAGGTTCCGGAGGACTGGCAGTGAGCGGCCGCGAGGACACCCACGGCGACGACGCGGCGATAACCACCGGGTCCACGACCGCCGCCGGTGAGCGGGTCGGGATCGACGAGCTGCTGGAGCGGGTCCGCGAGGGCCTCGACCGGGTCGAGGCCCGGGAGGCCTTCGAGGCCGCCGAGGACGGCGCCCTGCTGGTGGACATCCGTTACCAGGCCCTGCGCGAGCGGGACGGGCTGATCCCCGGCGCGCTCGTCGTGGAGCGCAACGAGCTGGAGTGGCGTCTCGACCCGTGGGGCAGCCACCGGGCGGCGGAGGCCACCAGCCACGACCTGCGGGTGGTGGTGATCTGCAACGAGGGGTACGCGTCCAGCCTCGCGGCGGTGTCGCTGCGGCAGCTCGGGCTGCACCGCGCGACCGACCTGGTCGGCGGCTTCCAGGCGTGGAAGGCCGAGGGACTGCCGGTCACCCCGTGAGGTGACGGGCCCGGCCAGGTCTCCCGTACCGGATCGCCCGCGGGCCGGCTGATGTCCCAGCCGGCCCCCTCCACCACCTTTCTCCCCTGCCCTTTCTCCACCGCCTTCCTCCGCTACCGGGCGGCGACCACCTCCACCGGCCGGACCTTCAGTACGGATCTGCCGGGCAGCGCGGTCGCCACCAGCGCGAGCAAGGCGGCGGCGCCGACGACGGCCCCGTACAGCAGCGGTCGTACCGAGGGACCCGCCCCGCCAGTCATCCCGGCGCTGAACGCGGTCAGGACGGCGAGGGAGATGCCCGTGCCGAGCACGGTGGCCGTCAGCAGGAGCGTGAGCGCCTCGGCGCGCAGCATCCGCAGGACCTGGCGGCGCGTGCCCCCGGCCAGGCGGAGCATCGCGAACTCCCTGATCCGCTCCGAGACCGACATGGCGAGCGTGTTGACGACGGCGATCGCGGTGAAGGCCAGCACCAGCCCCATGGCGAGGAAGTTCACCTCGGCGTTGGCCTGCCCCCGTTCGGCCTGGAGGCGGTCGGCACCGGCCGGATCGAGGACGGTCACGCCGGGGAAGCCCGCGACGGCGGCGGTCAGCGCCGCCCGGCCCGCGCCCCTCGCGGCGTCACCCTTCGGCAGGCCCGCGACGAGGACCGTCGTGGCGAGCGGATTGTCCATGTGACCGGCCAACAGGTCGTGCGCGACGGTCAGATCGCCGAAGCCGAGACCGCGTCCGTAGACGGCGGAGACGGTGAGCGCGGCCGGCGTGCCGTCGCCGAGGGTCAGCCGCAGGCGGGATCCCACCCGCAGGTCCAGCTGGTCGGCGGCGAGTTCGCTGATGGCGACCGTGTCCGGGCCGAACCCCTGGAGCGAGCCTCGGAGCAGGTCCGGGTCCCAGGTGCGGTCCAGGCCGGCGGGGGTGACGCCCTGGGCCACGTACGTGTCGAGACCGACGCGGACCGTGGTCCGTACCACCTCGGTGACCGCCGTGACGCCCGGGACCTCACGGACCAGTCCGGCCGCTTCCGACGGGACCCCCGGGCCGCCCGAGGTGAGCACCCAGCCGGCCAGGGTCCCTTCGCGGGCCTGCGCGCGGGCGGCGTCCTCCAGCGTCGGCTGGACGAAGAGGACGGTGCAGGTCATCCCGATCAGCAGGGCCAGCGGGGTGACGGCGGCGGCCATACGGGTGGCGTACGCGCGGACGTTCGCGGCGGCGAGCCTGCCGCCGGGCCCGGCGAGCCGCAGGGGGACGGCGAGCGGCACCATGACCGCCCTCAGGAGCACCGGGCCGAGCAGGGAGACGGCCGTGGCCAGGACCACCACGGCCAGGAACGTCACGGGGGTCGACGCGGGCTCGGTGCGCAGCGTGCTGAGCACGACGACGAGGACCGCCCCGCCGGCCAGCAGGAGCAGTCCGGCGATCAGCCGGCCCCAGGCGGGACGGGTGCGCTCGACGGCGGCTTCGGCCATCGCCTCCGCCGGGCGGATACGGGCGACGCGGCGGCCGGAGATCCGGGCCGCCGCCCAGGCGCCGAGGACGGTGACGGCGACCGCGGCGAAGACCGGGAAGACGCCGGTGACGCGCTCCAGGGTGGCGGGGACGGCGCCCAGGGCGACGAACCGGCTGTGGAGCCAGGCCCCGAGGGGCAGTCCGGCGAGGGCGCCGGTCACTCCGGCCGCCGCGCCGACGAGCAGGGCCTCACGGCCGAGCAGGGCGCGGATCTGGCGGGGGGTGGCGGCGACGGCGCGCAGCAGGGCGAGTTCGCGGTGGCGTTGCTGGATGGAGAGGGTGAAGGTGGAGACGACGACGAGGATCGCGACGAGCAGGGACGTACCGCCCATCGCGCCGCCCATGGAGATGAGCTTCACCCGGGCGCCGGAGGCGTCGAGGAACTCGACGGGCCCGCGGTCGTCGCCGGAGGCGACCTGGGCGGTGGTGCCGTCCAGGGCGCGGGAGAGCGCGGTCTTCAACGCGGCCGTGTCGGTGCCGCGTTCGGGCACCACCGCGATCGCGGTGACCTGCCCGGGGCGGTCCGCCAGCCGCCGGGCCTCGGCCGTGGAGAAGAAGAGCGAGGTCTGCTGCCGCAGGTCGCCGCCTTCGGCGGCGGCGATGCCCGAGACGGTGTAGGTGCGCGGGGCGCGGGTGGACTGGACGGCCAGCCGGTCCCCCGGCCGCAGTCCGGCGCGGCGGGCGAGCGGGCGGTCGATCACCATCTCGTCGGCGGCCTTGGGGGCGCGGCCGCCGGCCAGGGTGAAGGGGGTGAGGGCGGCGGACTCCCAGGCGTGGCCGTACGAGGTCCCGTTCGTCGCGTCCGTACCGCCGCTCAACGGCTGGGCGGGGAAGGTCAGTTCCGGTACGGCGGACCGGACGCCGTCGACCGCGGCGACCCGGCCGACGATGGTGTCGGACAGCCAGGCGCGCTCGGCGACGGGCTTCGCCTTGTGCTTGGTCTTGGTCTCGCCGCCGCCCTTGTGCTTGACCGTCGTCTGATGGACGTTCTGGTCGGCGGAGACGATCAGCGGCGCGGCGGCGTAGCGCTCGGGGGCGATCCGGCCGCGTAAGCCGGTCTCCAGGAGGGTGCCGCAGGCGGTGATGAGCGCGGCGGCGCACATCAGGGCGGCGAAGGCCCCGACGAACCCGGCCTTACGGTGCTTGATCGTCTGGAAGGCGTACCGCAGCATCATGACGCGTCCGTCTCGTCGGTGGTACCGGGGACGCCGTGGGAGGAAACGGAGGCGCCGAGGGCAGGGGCGTCGGGGGCGGGGGCGTCGGGGGCGGGGAACGCGAGCAGCCGGGTGAACACGGGGCGCGCACCGGGCGGGGTCAGCGCGTCGGGCCGCTTGTAGCGGTTGAGGAGCGCGATGTACTCCTCGAAGAACTCGGCCAGTTCGTCACGGGTGAGCCGCATCGTGCCGCGTGAGTACGGGAACGCGTCCGCCCAGTCGCCGAGGTCGTCGCTCTCGCGTTGCAGCCTCTCAAAGAGGTCGAGGTCCGCCGCGTACGCCTGGTGGTTCAACGCGTCCATGAGAACGCGGGTCTCGGGGCTCTGGCGGCTGCGCGGCGGAAACCGCCGGTCGCCGGGCACGGCCCGCCACCAGCGCTCCCCGCGCGGAGTCGCGCCGTCGGTCTGCTCGACAAAGCCGTAACGGGCCAGCTCCCGGAGGTGATAGCTGGTGGCTCCGGTGTTGAGCCCGAGCGCGCGGGCGAGGATCGCGGAGGTCGCCGGCCCGTGCAGGGTCAGGCGTTCGAGTATCTGCTGCCGCCGGGGCTGCGCGAGCGCCTTGAGCGCGGCGAGGTCGGTCGTCGCGCGGCGGCCGGGTTCCTGTTCCATGCCGTCCACAGTGCTCTGTGCACATACCTCTGTGCACTGGAGCGACCCCGCGTCCTGGGGGTAGGGCCACCCCCCTACCGACCCGCTCCCCACCCTTGCCCGAGGCCCCCCGTCAGCGGAGGCGGAGCTTCTCAGTACAACTCCTCGTCCAGCCCTTCCGTGTCCTCGCCCTCCTCCTCCAACGCCTGTTTGACGACGCGCAGCGCCATGCCTTCTCCGTACCCCTTGCGGGCCAGCATGCCCGCGAGCCGGCGGAGCCGTTTGTCGCGCTCCAGGCCGCGGGTGGACCGGAGCTTGCGGGCGACCAGTTCGCGGGCGGTCGCCTCCTCCCGCTCGGAGTCGAGCTGTCCGACCGCTTCGTCGATCAGGGTCGCGTCCACGCCCTTGGTCCGCAGCTCACGGGCCAGGGCACGCCGGGCCAGGCCCCGGCCGTGGTGCCGGGACTCCACCCACGCGCCCGCGAACGCGGCGTCGTCGATGAGCCCCACGTCCTCGAAGCGGGAGAGGACTTCTTCCGCCACGTCCTCGGGGATCTCCCGCTTCTCCAGCGCGTCCGCGAGCTGTTTACGGGTGCGCGGGGTGCCGGTGAGCAGGCGCAGACAGATCGCCCGCGCCCGCTCGGCCGGATCCTGGGGCGGCTCCTGCCCGGCTCTCGACGCGTCCGGGTCGGGGCCGCCGCCCGGCCGGTCCGTTCGCCGCCTCTTCGCATAAGGCATCGGACGAACTAGCTCTTGGCCGCTACTGCCTTGGCCGACTTGGCCTTGGTGGCAGGAGCGGGCACCGACTTGGCCGGGTCCTCGGCCGCGGTGGCCGTACCCGACGCCGTGCCGGAGATCGCCGCGGCCGGATCAGCGGTGACGGCGGCCGCTTCCGGCCTGACACCGATGCCGAGCTTCGCCAGGATCTTCTTCTCGATCTCGTCGGCGAGGTCGGGGTTGTCCTTGAGGAAGTTCCGCGCGTTCTCCTTGCCCTGGCCGAGCTGGTCGCCCTCGTACGTGTACCAGGCGCCGGCCTTCCGTACGAAGCCCTCGTCCACGCCCATGTCGATCAGGCCGCCCTCGCGGCTGATGCCCTGGCCGTAAAGGATGTCGAACTCGGCCTGCTTGAAGGGGGGCGCGACCTTGTTCTTGACCACCTTGACGCGGGTGCGGTTGCCGACGGCGTCCGTGCCGTCCTTCAGCGTCTCGATCCGGCGGATGTCGAGGCGCACCGACGCGTAGAACTTGAGCGCGCGGCCACCGGTCGTGGTCTCCGGCGAGCCGAACATGACGCCGATCTTCTCGCGGAGCTGGTTGATGAAGATCGCGGTGGTCTTGGACTGGTTGAGCGCGCTGGTGATCTTCCGGAGCGCCTGGCTCATCAGCCGCGCCTGGAGGCCGACGTGCGAGTCGCCCATCTCTCCCTCGATCTCCGCGCGCGGCACCAGGGCCGCGACGGAGTCGATGACGATGAGGTCGAGCGCGCCGGAGCGGACCAGCATGTCCACGATCTCGAGCGCCTGCTCGCCGTTGTCCGGCTGGGACAGGATCAGGTTGTCGATGTCGACGCCGAGCTTCTTCGCGTACTCGGGGTCGAGGGCGTGTTCGGCATCGATGAAGGCCACCGTGCCGCCGAGCTTCTGCGCGTTCGCCACCGCGTGCAGGGTGAGGGTCGTCTTTCCGGAGGACTCCGGTCCGTACACCTCCACCACACGGCCGCGCGGCAGACCGCCGACGCCGAGCGCGACGTCGAGCGCGGTCGATCCGGTGGGGATGACCTCGATGGGTTCGTTCGGCCGCTCGCCCAGGCGCATCACCGCGCCCTTCCCGAATTGCCGTTCAATTTGTGCGAGAGCGGCGTCGAGCGCCTTCTCGCGGTCGGTTCCTGCCATGGGTTCCACCCGATTTGCTTGTGTCGATCGCTTCACGTCAAAGACGCTATCCCCTGCCACTGACAACGGGCTCCGGCGCCGTCCCAGCCTGTGGACAAGTCCGCCGGAAACGCCACCGGCCGACCCCGGGAAAACCGGTCCGCGCCCCATCAGAACGGATGTTCGATTTCACTGTCAAGCGTGACACGCCCCGCGCTCCCGACCCCGTAACTCACCGCCCGGCGGCGGAAGTACGGCCCACCGCCGCGTCGGCGCGGGGGAACCGGGTAGCCGCTCCCCCGGGGAGGGGCCGGCGATCTGACCCTCCCGGATCCGGCGGATGCGGCGCGGCGGAGGGGGAGAGCCCGGTGGAACTGGCAGACGGTCGTGGTGCGTGGATCCCGGAAGGAACGGCGGGGGTGGTGGTCGTCCTGCTCATCTTCACCTTCGTCCTCGGCATGTTCGCCTGGGGGATCTGGAAGACGTACGTCAGGGGGCGGCGCTGATGGCCACCGTCCTGGGAGTGATCCTGATCGTCATCGGCCTGGGCATCGGCACGACGGGCCGACTGGCGCCCCGCACGTACGGACGGGACTCCACCCCCCGCCGGATCGGTATCTGGCTGCTCTTCTTCGCCGTAGGCGTGGGCGTGGCCTCAGCAGGCTTCGCCCTCACCTGACGGGTCGCGGGGCTGGGCCCGGGAAGCCGCGCGGCGGAGGGGGAGAAGTGTCGCTGAATACGGGCCGCTCAGTGGCTCAGTGGCCGCGTGGCGCGAACATGAGGACGGCCATGCCGATCAGACAGATCGACGCGCCGGTGAGGTCGTAACGGTCCGGGCGGTAGCCGTCGGCGACCACGCCCCACAGGATCGATCCTGCCACGAAGACGCCGCCGTACGCCGCCAGGATCCGGCCGAACTGGCCGTCCGGCTGGAGGGTCGCCGCGAAGCCGTACAGGCCGAGCGCGATGACGCCCGCGCCGACCCAGATCCAGCCCTTGTGCTCGCGCACCCCCTGCCAGACCAGCCAGGCGCCGCCGATCTCGAACAGCGCGGCGACCACGAACAGGGCGAGCGAACGCGCTACGTACACGGAAGCGGGTCTTTCTCTCGGGGTGTCAGCCCCCAGCATGCACGGCCGGCGATCCGGCCGTATCACCCGGGTCGGCGGGCAGACCCCCCGCTCACCGCCGCCGCCCCAGCCTCCTGCGCCTCGCCCACCCCAGGACCGACCCGCCGCGCGGCCGCGCCCCCTGCACCCTCGGGTCGTCCATCACCGCGTACCGCTTCACGTACGCCCCCAGGAACGCCTGGAGCGTGGCGATCGCCGGGATCGCGATCAGCGCGCCGACCGCGCCCAGCAGGGCCGTACCCGCGATGACCGAGCCGAAGGCCACCGCCGGGTGGATGTCGACGGTCTTCGCGGTGAGCTTGGGCTGGAGGACGTAGTTCTCGAACTGCTGGTAGAGCAGCACGAATCCGAGCACCCACAGCGCGTACCAGGGAGCGACAGTGAACGCGATCAGCATCGGCAGGGCGCCCGCCAGATACGTACCGATGGTCGGGATGAACTGCGACACCAGCCCCACCCACACTGCGAGCACCGGCGCGTACGGCACCCCCAGGGTCGCCAGCAGGATGTAGTGCGCGATCCCCGAGATGAGGGCCATCAGCCCGCGGGAGTAGATGTAGCCGCCGGTCTTCTCGACCGCGATCTCCCACGCGCGCAGCACCTCGGCCTGCTTGGCGGGCGGCAGGACGGAGCACAGTCCGCGCCGCAGCCGGGGGCCGTCGGCCGCGAAGTAGAACGAGAACAGGAAGATCGTCAGCAGTCGGAACAGCCCGCCGAGGACGGTGGTGGAGATGTCGAGCACCCCGGTGGCGCTGTTCTGGACGTACCGCTGGAGCCAGTCGGAGTGCAGGAGGCTGTCCTGGACCGCGACCCGGGACAGCTCGGTGTGGAAGTTCTCGTTCAGCCAGTTGATCAGAGAGTCGAGGTACGCGGGGAAGGACTCGACGATCTGGATGATCTGGCCGGCCAGTATCGAGCCGAGCATCACGACGAAGCCGACGCTCGCGACCACCACCCCGAAGAAGACCAGGAAGGTGGCGAGTCCACGCCGCATCCCGCTCGACGCCATGCGGCTGACGGCCGGTTCGACCGCCAGCGCCAGGAAGAACGCGATCAGTACGTTGATCAGCAGTCCGATGAGCTGATGGAACGCCCAACTGCCCAGCTGGAAACAGGCGACGAGCCCCAGCGCCAGGATCATGGCACGCGGCAGCCAAGGGGGCATACGGGCGCGGCCGTCGTCGCCCCCGTCCCGGACGCCCCCGCCGGCGCCGGCGAGCGCCGGGACGGGGGACCGGGAGGAGGAGGGCGAGGGGGACGGAATCGGCGGATGTACGCCCTGCGGGGTCTCGTCTGTCGGTGCCACCGCCCAAGTGTCGCCTACCGCCGGGACGTCCCGACCCACCGAGGACGACGAGGCGCCCGTACGACCGGTCCGTTCATCCGCGCGTCGGCACAAACGCGATCGAATCGTGACGCGGTGCGAGGGACGCGTACGTACGGGCGCCCCCGGCCCGCCTCACCGCTTCTCCGCCGGGATGTCCATCGCGACGCAGACCGCCCGCCAGACGTCCTTCGTCTCCCAGCCCGCCTCCAGCGCGCCGTACACCGTACGACCCCCCAGCTCGGCCATCACGTGATCGCGGGCGAAGGACTCGGCGTACGCGACGCCGAAGTGGTCCGCCATCCGCTCCCAGAAAATCGTCAACCGCATGACACCAGTATCGCGCCCCCGGGGGCTCAGCCTCCCAGGGCCCGTACCCCCGCAGTGACCAGCACCGCCGCCCCCACGACCACCAGAAAGGGGGCGCGCAGGACCAGCGCGAGCGCCGCCGCCGCGACCCCCGCGCCCCGCGCGTCCACGACGAGCGAGCCGTCGAGCCCGAACGTCTGCTGCGCGGTGAGCGCGGCCAGCAGCGCGACGGGGAGCAGCGCGGAGAGCTTCTGTACGAGGGGTCGTTCGAGCGCTCCCTCGGGCACCAGCAGACCCACCAGCTTGACGAGATAACAGCCCACGGCGGTCACCCCGACGGCGATCCAGATGTTCAACGCCCTGCTTCCTTTCCACGGCCCCGAACGCCTTGGACGTAGAGCACGGCGGGCGCGGCCAGCGCCGCGACCAGGACGGGGACACCGCCGGGCAGCACCGGCAGGAAGCCCAGCCCGAGGACGACGGCGAGCCCCGCGACCGTCCGCTCGGCCGCCGTCCGCAGCATGGGAGCCAGCAGCGCGAGGAAGACGGCGGGGCCCGCCGCGTCGAGGCCCCACGCGTCGGTGTCCCCCAGGGCCTCGGCGCCGAGCGCCCCGGCGAGGGTGGTGAGGTTCCAGAGGAGGTAGAGGCTGAGTCCGGTGACGGTGAAGCCGATCCTGGCGCCGCGCCGGGTGGGCTGGGCGAGGGCGACCGCCGTGGTCTCGTCGATGACCCACTGGGCGGCGAAGGGCCGTACGGGACCGGGCAGCCGCAGGAGGTGCGACAGCCTGAGCCCGTAGAACGCGTTGCGTACGCCGAGGAAGAACGCGCCAGCCGCGGCGGTCAGCGGATTGCCGCCCGCCGCCAGGGCGCCGACCAGGGCGAACTGCGAGGCGCCGGTGAAGACCAGCAGGCTGAGCGCGCAGCTCTGGAGGACGGTGAGGCCGGCGCCGGCCGAGGTGACACCGAAGGCGAAGCCGGAGAGCCCGACGGCGATCCCGACGCCCAGCGCGTCACGGACGACGGCCCGGTCGGACTTCGGCTCGGGGGCCGGGTGCCCGGCGGGGCGCTCCGGTCTTTCGGTGCCCGACGCGCCCGGGGCGCCTGACGTGCCTGATGTGTCCGGTCCGTCCGATGGGCCCTGCGGACCCTCCGGCCTCGCGGGCCGGGGTGCGGATGCTGTCTGATCTGCCACGTCCCGGACGGTACGGGGGCCGGGACGCGGTCGTCTTGTACGTTCTTGCGCCGACCGTACGAGATCACTCCTGCGCTGATCGTACGGGCCTGCGCTCCCTGCGGTAGGCCCCCGGCGGCACCCCGACGATCCGGGTGAAGTGCCGGTTGAGGTGCGGCTGGTCGGAGAAGCCGACCGCGACGGCCGCCTCCGCCGGGGTGCTGCCCGCGTCCAGGAGACGGCGGGCCCGCCGCACCCGCGCGTCGGTCAGCCAGGTGTGCGGAGGCAGGCCGTACGTGTCCCTGAACGCCCTCAGCAGCGCGAACTGACCCGTCCCGAGGTCCGCCGCGAGCCGCTCCAGGGAGGGCGGGTCGGCCATCCGCTCCTCCAGCACGGCACGCGCGCGTGCCGCGATCCCGGCCCCCGCGCCCCGTACCCGCCGCTGCCGGAGCGGGCCGCCGTTGAGCCGCAGCAGGCGGGTCACGGCGACCCGCAGCAGGGTGTCGGCGGCCAGGGCGTTGCCCTCGTCGGCCGCGCGGAGCACCTGGTGCACCAGCCGGACGGTGTACGGGTCGTCGAAGACCGGGGCCGTGAAGCCGGGGGTCCCGCGGATCGTCGTCGTCTCGGCCGCGATGGCGGCGACCACGTCGGCCGACGGGTAGACGGCCCCGTACTGCCAGCCCTCGGGGTCCTTGGCGTGGCCGGTGTGCGGGGTGTCGGGGTTGACCAGCGCGAGGGACCCGGGCCCCGCGTACTGGTCGCCGCCGCCGTGGTGGAAGATCTCGACGCCCTCGGTGATCGCGGCGATGACGAACGTCTCGTGGGTGTGGCGCAGGAACGTCTTGTGGATGTAGTGCGCGCTCAGCAGGTCGACCCCGGGCAGGTCGGCGTAGTTCCAGTGCCGTGCCCGCTCCCGTGCCGCCATTCCCCCATTCTGCCGTCGCGCGTCCCGCCGTCACGCCGCAGCGGCGCGCGAACGGCGGACCGGTGCCGTTTCCCCGGCTCCCGGCGATTGTCAGTGGCCGGGTGCACGATAGGTGGCATGGCACGTACCGCGCTCGACTCCTTCTCCCCCGCGACCCGCGCCTGGTTCACGGGGGCCTTCTCCGCGCCCACCGCGGCGCAGGAGGGGGCCTGGCGTGCCATCCAGGAGGGCTCGGACGTGCTGGTCGTCGCCCCGACCGGGTCCGGCAAGACGCTCGCCGCCTTCCTCGCCGCCCTCGACCAGCTGGCGTCGAAGCCCCCGCCCGCCGAGGCCCGGAAGCGCTGCCGGGTCCTGTACGTGTCGCCGCTCAAGGCCCTCGCGGTGGACGTGGAGCGCAATCTCCGCAGCCCGCTCACCGGCATCAGGCAGGAGTCCGTACGGCTCGGCCTGCCGGAGCCCGAGGTGCGGGTCGGCATCCGCTCCGGGGACACCCCGGCCGCCGAGCGCAGGACGCTGGCGGCCAAACCGCCGGACATCCTCATCACGACCCCCGAATCGCTGTTCCTGATGCTCACGTCCGCCGCCCGGGACGCGCTCGCCGGGATCGAGACGGTGATCCTGGACGAGGTGCACGCCGTCGCCGGGACCAAGCGGGGGGCGCATCTCGCGCTCTCCCTGGAGCGGCTGGACGAGCTGCTGCCGCGCCCGGCCCGCCGTATCGGTCTCTCCGCGACGGTCCGTCCGGTGGAGGAGGTCGCCCGCTACCTCTCCCCGCAGCGCAGGGTGGAGATCGTCCAGCCGCCGTCCGGCAAGGAGTTCGACCTCTCCGTCGTCGTCCCGGTCGAGGATCTGGGCGAGCTGGGCGGCTCTCCCGCGACCGACACGAACGACGCCGAGAAGCCCTCGATCTGGCCGCACGTGGAGGAGCGGATCGCCGACCTCGTCCAGTCCCACCGCTCGACGATCGTCTTCGCCAACTCCCGCCGCCTCGCGGAGCGCCTGTGCAACCGGCTCAACGAGATCGCGTACGAACGGGCGACAGGGGAGGCGATGCCCCAGGAGCACTCCCCCGCCGAGGTGATGGCCCAGTCGGGCGCGGCCCAGGGGGCGCCGCCGCTGCTCGCGCGGGCGCATCACGGCTCGGTGTCCAAGGAGCAGCGCGCGCAGGTCGAGGAGGACCTCAAGGCGGGCCGGCTGCCCGCCGTCGTGGCCACGTCCAGCCTGGAGCTGGGCATCGACATGGGCGCGGTGGACCTGGTGATCCAGGTCGAGTCGCCGCCCTCGGTCGCCTCCGGCCTCCAGCGGGTCGGGCGGGCGGGCCACCAGGTGGGGGCGGTCTCCACGGGTGTGGTCTTCCCCAAGTACCGGGGCGATCTGGTGCAGGCGGCGGTGGTCACGGAGCGGATGCGCAGCGGCTCCATCGAGGCACTGCGGGTCCCGGCGAATCCGCTGGACGTCCTGGCGCAGCAGCTGGTCGCGATCGTCGCCCTGGACACCCGCCAGGCCGACGACCTGCTGGCGCTGGCCCGCCGGGCCGCGCCGTTCGCCTCCCTGCCCGAGTCGGCCTTCACCGCCGTGCTCGACATGCTCGCCGGCCGCTATCCGTCGGACGCCTTCGCGGAGCTGCGTCCGCGGGTGGTGTGGGACCGCGTGGCCGGTACGGTCACGGGCCGCCCGGGGGCGCAGCGCCTGGCCGTCACCTCCGGGGGCACCATCCCGGACCGCGGGCTGTTCGGCGTCTTCCTGGCCGGGTCCGACCCGAAGAAGGGCGGCGGGCGGGTCGGTGAGCTGGACGAGGAGATGGTGTACGAATCGCGGGCCGGCGACGTCTTCACGCTCGGCACGTCCTCGTGGCGCATCGAGGACATCACCCGCGACCGGGTGCTGGTCACCCCCGCGCCGGGCGCCCCTGGGCGGCTGCCCTTCTGGAAGGGCGACCAGCTGGGCCGGCCGCTGGAGCTGGGGCGTGCGGTGGGCGCGTTCCTGCGCGAGGTCGGGGCGCTCTCCGAGGAGGACGCCCGGCTGCGGCTGATGACGGCGGGCCTCGACCACTGGGCGGCGGGCAACCTGCTGGCGTATCTGGACGAGCAGCGCCGGGCCTGCGGTCACGTCCCGGACGACCGGACGATCCTCGTCGAGCGCTTCCGGGACGAGCTGGGCGACTGGCGGGTGGTGATCCACTCCCCGTTCGGCGCCCAGGTGCACGCTCCCTGGGCGCTGGCGCTCGGCGCCCGCCTCTCCGAGCGGTACGGAATGGACGCGCAGGTCATGCACGCGGACGACGGCATCGTGCTGCGCCTGCCCGACGCCGACCTGATGGGCCTCGACCTGCTCGACGCGGACCTCGGCGATGTCAACCATCCGGGCGGGACGGGGGGTACGGGTCCGGGCGGCCCCGGCAAGGAGCGCGACCGCCTCGACACCACCTTCGACAGCGCCCAGGCGCCCGTCGGAGCCGCCGATGTCGCCTTCGACCGCGGCGAGATCAGCGGGCTCGTCACCGAACAGGTCGGCGGCTCCGCGCTGTTCGCCTCCCGCTTCCGCGAATGCGCGGCGCGGGCGCTGCTGCTGCCGCGCCGCAGCCCCGGCAAGCGCACCCCGCTGTGGCAGCAGCGCCAGCGCGCCGCCCAACTCCTCCAGGTGGCGAGCGAGTTCGGCTCGTTCCCGATCGTGCTGGAGGCCGTCAGGGAATGCCTCCAGGACGTCTTCGACGTGCCGGGGCTCGCGGAACTGATGGGGGACATCGAGTCCAGGAAGGTCCGGCTGGTCGAGGTCACCACCACCGAGCCCTCCCCCTTCGCCCGCTCCCTGCTCTTCGGCTATGTCGCGCAGTTCCTGTACGAGGGCGACTCCCCGCTCGCCGAGCGGCGCGCGGCCGCGCTCTCCCTGGACTCCCGGCTGCTGGCCGAGCTGCTGGGCCAGGCCGAGCTGCGCGAACTGCTCGACCCGGACGTCCTCACGGAGCTGGAGCGCGAGCTCCAGTGGCTGACCGAGGACCGGCGCATCAAGGACGTGGAGGGGGTCGCCGACCTCCTGCGGGTCCTCGGGCCGCTCACGGACGCCGAGCTGGCGGAGCGCGGCGCGCTGGCGCCCTGGGCCGGGGAGCTGGCCGAGTCCCGCCGGGCCATCCGGGTCCGCGTCGGCGGCGCCGACCACTGGGCGGCGATCGAGGACGCGGGCCGGCTGCGGGACGCGCTGGGCACCGCCCTGCCCGTCGGCGTCCCCGAGGCGTTCACCGAACCGGTCAAGGACCCCCTGGGCGATCTCCTCGCCCGCTTCGCCCGTACGCACGGCCCGTTCACCTCCTCCCAGGCCGCCGCGCGCTTCGGCCTCGGCGCGGCGGTCACGGACGGCGCGCTGCAACGCCTCGCGGCCGGCGGCCGGGTCGTCCAGGGCGAGTTCCATCCCTCGGGCATCGGCCAGGAGTGGTGCGACGCCACGGTCCTGCGCCGGCTGCGGCGCCGTTCCCTGGCCGCCCTGCGCCAGGAATTGGAGCCGGTCGCGCCCGCCGCGCTCGCCACCTTCCTCCCCCAGTGGCAGCACCTGGGCAGCCACAGCCTGCGCGGGATCGACGGACTCGCCCGCGCCGTCGAGCAGTTGCAGGGCGCCCCGGTCCCGGCCTCGGCCCTGGAGCGGCTGATCCTGCCGTCCCGGGTCAGCGGCTACACCCCGGCGCTGCTGGACGAACTGACCACCACGGGCGAGGTGCTGTGGGCGGGCGCGGGCGCGCTCCCCGGCAAGGACGGCTGGGTCTCGCTCCACCTCGCCGACACGGCCCCGCTGTTGCTGGCGCCCCCGCACCCCCTGGAGCTGACCGCCCTCCACGAATCGGTCCTCACGGTCCTCGCGGGCGGCTACGGCCTGTTCTTCCGGCAGATCGCCGACCAGGTGCGCGCCACCACCCACCCGGACGCGGCCGATCCGCACCTGGCCGACGTCCTCTGGGACCTGTCCTGGTCCGGCCGGCTCACCAACGACACCCTCGCGCCCCTGCGCGCGCTGCTCGGCTCGGGCCGCACGGCGGGTTCCACCGCCCACCGGGCCAGGCGCCCGGTCCCGCGCGGGCGGTACGGCTCGCTCACGACGGCCGCGCGGACCGCCTCGCGGACGGGCCCGCCGACGGTCAGCGGACGCTGGTCGCTGCTCCCGGCCCCGGAGCCGGACCGTACGCACCGCGCGCACGCGCTGGCCAGGACCCTCCTCGACCGCCACGGCGTGGTGACCCGGGGGGCGGTCGCCGCAGAAGGGGTCGAGGGCGGCTTCTCCGCGGTGTACCGGGTCCTGTCGGCCTTCGAGGACAGCGGGCAGGCCCGGCGCGGCTACGTCGTGGAGGGCCTGGGGGCGGCCCAGTTCGCGATGGACGGCGCGGTCGACCGGCTCCGCGCGGCGGCGACGGCCCGCGACCGCGGGGATTCCGGCGCGGCGCCCCGGGCCGTGGTCCTGGCGGCCGCCGACCCCGCCAACGCGTACGGGGCGGCGCTCCCCTGGCCCGAGCCCCCGGACGGCGCCGGGCACAAACCGGGCCGCAAGGCGGGCTCCCTGGTCGTCCTGGTCGACGGCGAGCTGACGCTCTACATGGAGCGGGGCGGCAAGACCCTCCTGGCCTGGCCCAAGGACCCGGACGACCCCGCCCTCACGGCGGCGGCCCAGGCCCTGGCCGGAGCGGCCCGCGCGGGGGCCCTGGGCACGATCACGGTGGAGCGGGCGAACGGATCCCCGGCCCTGACCTCCCCCCTGGGCCGCACCCTGGAGACCGCCGGCTTCCACGCCACCCCGAGGGGCCTGCGCCTGCGCGCCTGAGCCCCCCCCGCCCGACGCCCCGCCCCGGCGCCCCGTGCCCACGCGCCGGAGTCAGCTCCGGCGACGCGGCGGGGAGGACACCCCGCCGGAACGGCCGGAAGCTGACGGGCCCGCCCCTCCGGGGGCCGTACGGGACGCGGCGTGCACCGGCAGCAGACTCAGCCCCCAGCCCCCCGCCGCCACCGCCCCCTCGACCAGGCCGGTGTGCTCGGGCACCAGCACGAGCCGCAGGACCGCCCACCACCACAGCCCGCCCAGCGCGAGCGTCGGCAGAAGGATCCATCGCCTCGCCATAGCCGCCGCAGCCTCCTCCGCCCGCCCCAGGACCACCCGGCCTCCGGTCGTCTCAGAAGTCTCCCCCGCCCAGTCCTACCCCGCATCCAGAACGCCCATCCCCACCCAAAAGCCGCCGCCCCACCCCCGGCAGCACGCGGAAGAGGGTCCCCCGACCGGTGGCCGGGGGACCCTCTTCACGTTCTCGCGGCGCGCAGCTCCTACCGACAGCCGCTCCGACCACTCAGACGCTCTCCGCCTGGAACATCCAGGCGTGCTTCTCCAGATCCGCCGTCACCTGGATCAGGACGTCCTGCGTGACGGGGTCGGGGTCGTCGGTCACCTTGACGCGGTCGCGCATCTGCCCGATCACCGCGCCGAGGCCGTCGACCATGAGGCGGACCGCGTCCGCGTCCTTGATCCAGCCGTCCGGGATCTTGCCGAAGGCGCTGGTGGCCGCCACCGTCCCGGCGCGGCCGTCCGGGGCCACGCCGAGGGCCGACGCCCGTTCGGCCACGGTGTCCATGTGCTGCCGCGCCGTGGTCACGACCTCGTCGAGCTGGAGATGCACCGAGCGGAAGCGGGGACCGACGATGTTCCAGTGCACCTGTTTGGCGACCAGCGCGAGATCCACCAGGTCCACGAGCGCGCCCTGGAGCGCCTCGCCGACCACCTTGAGGTCTTCCTCGGAAAGGGAACTCTTGACGACAGACATGCACGTCCTCCATTGCCGTTCGTACGTACCTTCAACCATGGCACAGATGCCCTGAAGAGGTCATTTCACTCCCGCGAACCGCGGAGGGAAGACAAAAACCCCGGCCGGTGAGACGCACCGGACGGGGCTCGCGCCGAACGTACGAACGGATGGGACAGTACCCGCGGAATCTAGGCGGCGACGACGTCCACCGCTTCCGTGGGTGCCTTGATGGTCACCCGTTCCGTCGGCACCTTGGCCACCGACGTCACGGAGACAGAGTTGAGCATCGGACGTACTGGCGCAGGCACCGGCTCGTTCGCCGCCGCCGACGCCGCCAGTTCGGCCAGCGACAGCTCGTCACTGACTTCACGCATGAGCTCGGACATCCGTACATCAAGCGCGTCGCAGATCGCGGAGAGCAGCTCGGAGGATGCCTCCTTCTGCCCCCGCTCCACCTCGGAAAGATAGCCGAGCGAGACTCGGGCGGACGAGGAGACTTCGCGCAGAGTACGGCCCTGGCGCTGGCGCTGCCGACGCAGCACGTCACCAAGCAGGCGACGGAGCAGAATCATCGGTGGCTCCCTCCTCGGACCGCGTAGCCGCATCCTTCTCGCACCACCGTACCGCCTCGCGCCGCGGCCGTGCGGGGAGCGATGCGGTGTTCACTCAGGGCTGCAAACATCAATTCCCCCCGTTCTGTTCCGTATCCTGTGCCCGCCCGTTCCCGGAAAGTTCGCTGCGGAGCAGTCCCAGCACGCTGACCACACTCTCTTTACGAATGTCCGCCCGGTCACCGTTCAACCGCAGAGCGACAACTTTCCCCGGACCGATCGGCCCTACGACCGCCACGTAGACGGTCCCCACGGGCTGCCCGTCCTGCGGTTCCGGACCCGCCACCCCGGTGGTCGCCGCGCCCCAGTCGGCGCCCAGGACCCGCCGTACCCCCGCCGCCATCTGCCGCGCGACCTCCGGATCCACCGCACCGCGCTCCGCCAGGAGGGGCGCGGCGACGCCCAGGACGTCCCGCTTGAGATCCGTCGCGTAGGCCGTCACGGACCCGCGGAAGCTCCGGGAGGCGCCGGGGACCGAGGTCAGCTCCGCGGCCACCAGACCGCCGGTCAGGGACTCCGCGACGGCGAGCGTCGCGGACCGCTCCTCCAGCAGCGCCAGCACCCGCGCCGCACCGCCGTTCACCGGGTGGACTCCGCCGCGGCGCTCTCGCCGGCCTCGTCGGGCTCCCCGTGACCAGGAGCCCCGGCCGCCGCCCGCCGCGCCACGAGCCCCCGCCGCCGGATGAGAACCGCGTCCCGTACGTAGTCCAGCCCGGTGAGCACCGTCAGGACGACCGCCAGCGCCATCACCCAGAACCGCAGCGTCGCCAGCGGCCCCGTCAGCGCCAGGACGTACATCCCCACCGCCACGCCCTGCGCCAGGGTCTTCGCCTTGCCGCCGCGGCTGGCCGGGATGACGGCGAGTCTGATCACCCAGAACCGCATCAGCGTGATGCCGGTCTCACGGAAGAGGATGACGCCCGTCACCCACCAGGGCAGATCGCCCAGCACCGAGAGACTGATCAGCCCCGCCGCCATGATCGCCTTGTCGGCGATCGGGTCGGCGATCTTCCCGAAGTCGGTGACCAGGTTGTACGTACGGGCCAGATGGCCGTCGAAGACGTCGGTGATCATGGCGACGGCGAACGCCGCCCACGCCCAGGCGCGCCAGGCCGGGTCGAACCCGCCGTCCTGGAACAGCAGCACCACGAAGGCGGGCACGAGCACCAGCCGCACCATGGTGAGTATGTTGGCGATGTTCCACAGGCTGGCCTGATTGACCGCAGCAGCCCCCAGCTTGCCCTTGGGCGCCGGTACCCGCTTCGCGCCGGTACCGCCCGCAGCGGACGCCGGGACTCCGGTCATCTGGCCGCCTCCTCACCCGGGGTCCGTGGGTCGTCCCCCGGAAAGTCGCAGGACTCGACGACCAGGTCCACGCCCTGGGTGCCGACCACCTTCGCCTCGACCATACGGCCGGGACGCAGGCCCGCGCCGGAGGTGAAGATCACCTGTCCGTCCGTTTCGGGCGCCTGGTGCGCCGCGCGACCGGTGGCGGCCTCCTCGTCGTCGTCCCCGCCCTCCGGGGCGACCGATTCCACCAGCACCTCAAGACTCTCACCGAGGCGCTCCTCGGCGCGCTGGGCCGTCAGCTCCTCGGCGAGCCGCGACAGGTGCGCCAGCCGCTCGTCGACGACGTCCTGGTCCAGCTTGTCGCCGTAGGTGGCGGCCTCCGTGCCGTCCTCGTCCGAGTACCCGAAGACGCCGATGGCGTCGAGCCGCGCGCCGGTCAGGAAACGTTCCAGCTCGGCGAAGTCGGCCTCCGTCTCGCCGGGGAAGCCGACGATGAAGTTCGAGCGCACTCCCGCCTGCGGGGCCTTGCCCCGGATCGTCCGGAGCAGGTCCAGGAAGCGCTCGGTGTCCCCGAAGCGCCGCATCGCGCGCAGCACACCCGGCGCGGAGTGCTGGAAGGACAGGTCGAAGTACGGCGCGACCTTGGGCGTGGACGTCAGGACGTCGATCAGGCCGGGGCGCATCTCGGCCGGCTGGAGGTAGCTGACCCGGATGCGCTCGATGCCGTCGACGGCCGCCAGCTCGGGCAGCAGGGTCTCCAGCAGGCGGATGTCGCCGAGGTCCTTGCCGTACGAGGTGTTGTTCTCGGAGACGAGCATGACCTCCTTGACGCCCTGGTCGGCGAGCCAGCGCGTCTCGGTGAGCACGTCGCCGGGACGGCGGGAGATGAAGGACCCGCGGAACGAGGGGATGGCGCAGAAGGAGCAGCGGCGGTCGCAGCCGGAGGCGAGCTTCACGGAGGCGACGGGGCTGCTGTCCAGGCGGCGCCGCAGGGGGGCGCGGGGGCCGGAGGCGGGCGCGAGCCCGGCGGGCAGGTCGGCGGGGAGCGTCTCGGGGTCCGGGGCGACGGCGGGGGCGAGCGCGGGAGCCGCCGTGGCGACCCCGCCGGCGTGGCCGTGACCGGGCAGGGCCACCCCGGCGGCATCCTGGCGCGCGGCCGGGCTGAGCGGCAGCAGCTTGCGCCGGTCACGGGGCGTGTGCGACGCGTGGATGCCGCCGTTCAGGATGGTCTGGAGCCGGTCGGAGATGTCGGCGTAGTCGTCAAAGCCGAGCACGCCGTCCGCCTCGGGCAGGGCCTGGGCCAGCTCCTTGCCGTACCGCTCGGCCATGCAGCCGACGGCGACGACGGCCTGGGTCTTGCCGTGGGCCTTGAGATCGTTGGCTTCCAGCAGGGCGTCGACGGAGTCCTTCTTCGCGGCTTCGACGAACCCGCAGGTGTTGACGACGGCGACGTCCGCGTCCGAGGCGTCCTGGACGAGCTCCCAGCCGTCCGCTGCCAAGCGGCCTGCAAGCTCCTCCGAGTCCACCTCGTTACGGGCGCAGCCAAGAGTGACAAGGGCGACGGTACGGCGTTCGGGCATGGCATCAGACTACTTTGTCCCGGCCGCGGCCCCTGCCGTGCAGGGTGGGTCAGCCGACCTCGGGGTCTCCCTGGGTGTACGAGAGCCGCTCGACCTGCCCGGACTCGAACGCGTCGCTGACCTTCTTGCCGTTGACGAAGAGCTCGGTGGCCCCGGCGTTGCCGAGGATCAGGTCGATCTGCTCGTCGTCCTGGAAGGTCTTCGACTCACCCTTGAGGAGGAGTCCGTCGAACAGCAGTTTCCCGTTGTGCGCCTTGGCGGAGATCCAGCTCTTGTCGTCCACGGCCGACAGCTTGACGGTCACCTTGTCGCGCGGCGCCGCCGCGATGGCGCTGTCCGAGGGGACGGGCTTGGGGTCGGCGCTCTTGGAGGCCGTGGGCTTGGCGTTGGTCTTGGCGGGCTTGGGGCCCTCGGCGGCCGTCTTCGTCTTGCCGTTGTTCTCGGTGCCGTTGAAGGCGGTGAACCCGACGAACCCGACCACCGCGACGATCGCGGCGACCATGGCGGCGGTCCAGTTCGGGCGGCGCCGTTCCGGCCGGATCCGTTCCGCTTCGAACAGCGGGGCCGCCGGCGTGGGCACCGGGTGCCCGCCGTGGTCGGCGTCGAACCGCTCCATCAGGGGCGCGGGATCGATCCCGACCGCCTGGGCGAGCATGCGGATGTGGCCGCGGGCGTAGACGTCGCCGCCGCTGCGGGAGAAGTCGTCCTGCTCGATCGCGTGCACGATGGGGATGCGCACCCGGGTCGAGCCGCTGACCTCGTCGACCGTCAGATCCGCGGCGACGCGCGCCTGCTGGAGGATCTGACCGATCGTGGGCCGGGCGTCGTGGGGGGAGGTACCGTCGGGGTCATTGCCGTCGGGAGAGTTGCCGATGGACACGGGGGCGCCTTTCGAGCGTGTAGCCACCTGCTGGACATTCAGTCTATGGGTGGTACGAAAGGGTGGGGCAACCGGGCGGATGCACTTTGTACGCCATCGGAATGGCCTTGCGGCGTCCGAGTGGCGGAGTGAGGGACATCATGCACTCCCTCACTCCAACTTGACGTGTGGCCAGGGGAAACGGTTGCGTTCCATTTCCCTCCGAAATTCACTGTGAAGCCCCACAGGGGTCCGTGAGGCGTCCTGTGAGGCCGGTACGGTACGGCCCTACACGACGGACTCCCCGCGGATCACGGCGAGCACGCCATCCAGTTCGTCCGCCTTCACCAGCACATCGCGCGCTTTGGAACCCTCGCTGGGGCCGACGATGTTCCGAGACTCCATCAGATCCATGAGCCTGCCCGCCTTGGCAAATCCGACACGCAGTTTTCGCTGGAGCATCGAGGTCGAGCCGAACTGCGTCGACACGACCAGTTCGGCCGCCTGGCAGAGCAGGTCGAGATCGTCGCCGATGTCCTCGTCGATGTCCTTCTTCTTCGCCGTGCCGACCACGACGTCCTCGCGGAAGACCGGTGCCATCTGATCCTTGCAGTGCTGGACGATCGCCGCGACCTCGTCCTCGGTCACGAAGGCGCCCTGCATACGGGTGGGCTTGTTGGCGCCCATCGGCAGGTAGAGCCCGTCCCCCTTGCCGATCAGCTTCTCGGCGCCCGGCTGATCGAGGATGACCCGGCTGTCGGCGAGGGAGGAGGTCGAGAAGGCGAGCCGCGAGGGCACGTTCGCCTTGATCAGACCGGTCACGACGTCCACCGAGGGCCGCTGGGTGGCGAGCACCAGGTGGATGCCGGCGGCGCGGGCCAGCTGGGTGATGCGGACGATGGAGTCCTCCACGTCACGCGGCGCGACCATCATCAGGTCGGCCAGCTCGTCCACGATGACCAGGAGGTACGGGTACGGCGACAGCTCGCGCTCGCTGCCCTCGGGGAGCTTGATCTTGCCCGCCCGGACCGCCGCGTTGAAGTCGTCGATGTGCCGGTAGCCGTACGCGGCGAGGTCGTCGTACCGCAGGTCCATCTCCCGTACGACCCACTGGAGCGCCTCGGCGGCCCGCTTGGGGTTGGTGATGATGGGCGTGATCAGATGCGGGATGCCCTCGTACGCGGTCAGCTCGACGCGCTTGGGGTCGACCAGGACCATCCGGACGTCCTCGGGGGTCGCCCGGACCATGACCGACGTGATCAGTCCGTTGATGCAGGAGGACTTTCCGGAGCCGGTGGCGCCGGCCACCAGCAGGTGGGGCATCTTCGTGAGGTTCGACATCACGTAGCCGCCCTCGACGTCCTTGCCGAGCGCGACGAGCATCGGGTGGTCGTCCTCCGCCGCGTCCGCGAGGCGCAGCACGTCGCCCAGGTTGACCATCTCGCGGTCGGAGTTCGGGATCTCGATGCCGACCGCCGACTTGCCGGGGATCGGGGAGATGATCCGCACGTCGGGGCTGGCGACGGCGTAGGCGATGTTCTTGGCGAGCGCCGTGATGCGCTCGACCTTCACGGCGGGGCCGAGCTGGACCTCGTAACGGGTGACCGTCGGGCCCCGGGTGAAGCCGGTGACGGTCGCGTCGACCTTGAACTCCATGAAGACGTTCGTGAGGGAGTGGACCACGGCGTCGTTGGCGGCGCTGCGGGTCTTGCCGGGGCCGCCGCGCTCCAGCAGGTCGAGCGAGGGCAGCGCGTACGTGATGTCTCCGCGCAGCTGGAGCTGTTCGGCGCGGGCCGGCAGCGGCCGGTCCTCGGCGGGGGCGGGCTTGGTCAGGTCGGCGACGACGGGCAGCGGCCGCTGCCCCGTACGCGCCGTCGGTACGGGCACCGAGCGCTCCGGGGGGCTCTCCCCCTCGGCGCGGTCCGGGGATCCGTCCTGAGCCCCACCGGGGGCGTCCTGGCCGTCGGGTACGTCCCGCCCGTCCCGTACGTCGTCGGCGCCCCGCTCGTCCTCCCCCGGCCCCTCCCCGCGCCGGCGTGCGCCGGTCACCGAGACGCCCTGCGTGAGGTCCGCGACGAGCGGCGAGGGAGGCATCCCGTTGAGGACCGCTCCGTCGAGCGCCGCCGCCGCGGCGGCGGCCACGTCGACGGCGTCCATGGGCCGCCCCAGCCCGTTCTCCCCCGCGCCCCGGCGACGGCGGCGGCGCGAGAGCGCCTCGGCCTCGGCGCGGTGCGGGTCGTGCGCGACCGGTACGCTCCGGCGCGCGCCCGGCGGCAGCGCCTCGCGCCACTGGTCCTCGTACCGCTCGTCGTCCTCGTACTCCCCGTCACCCGCGTCGTCCACCACCGGCGTGGGCGGCGGGTCGACGATCCCCAGCCGGGACCCGAGCAGCCGCAGCCGCTGCGGGATGGCGTTGACGGGGGTGGCGGTGACGACCAGCAGGCCGAACACGGTGAGCAGCAGGAGCAGCGGTACGGCGAGCACCTCGCCCATGGTGAAGATCAGCGGCTTGGAGGCGGCCCAGCCGATGAGCCCGCCCGCGTCCTGCATCGCCTCGGTGCCCTCGCCCCGGCCCGGCGAGCCGCAGGCGATGTGGACCAGCCCGAGCACCCCGAGGACGAGCGCGGACAGCCCGATGACGATCCGCCCGTTGGCCTCGGGCCGCTCCGGGTACAGGATCAGCCGCACGGCGACGGCGCCCAGCAGTATCGGGACGAGCAGGTCCAGGCGGCCGAAGGCGCCGGTGACGAGCATCTCGACCAGGTCGCCGACCGGCCCCTGGAGGTTCGACCACGTACCGGCCGCGATGACGAGGGAGATGCCGAGGAGCAGCAGCGCCACCCCGTCTTTGCGGTGGGCGGGGTCGAGCCCCTTCGCGCCGCGCCCTATCCCGCGGAAGACGGCCCCGACCCCGTGGGCCGTGCCGAGCCACAGGGTGCGGACGAGCCAGAACACGCCCCCGGTGGGGGACGGCGCGGGCTTGGGTACGGGCCGGGCGGCCGCCTTCTTGGCCGGAGCTTTCCTGGCCGGTGCCTTCTTGGCGGGTGCCTTCTTCACAGGCGGGGGGTTCTTCGCCGCCGTCTTCTTCGGCACCGGCTTCTTCGCGGGCGCCGCCTTCGCGGCGCCGGTCGTACGGCCGGCGCGCGGCTTCGCGGTGCCCGCCGTGTCCTGGGAGCCCTTGCCGGACGTACGTGAGGCCATGGTGGTGAGGTTACCGGTGTGGACGCCCGCGGACACGTGTGCCCACCGCTTCACCCGATCGTGTCGGCCTCGGCGCGGGGCCGGCGCCGCACGGGACCTGACACGCCGTCAGCCCCGCACGAGCCGGACGGCGCGGGTCAGTTCTGCGAGGGGAGGGCGGCGGGACCGCTTCCCGCGCCGGGCTCCAGCGCGTCCAGCGCCCGCCGCAGGCCGGTGAGTTTGCGCTCCAGGTGCGCCGCGGTCGCCACGGCGGACGCGTCGGCGGAGTCGTCGTCCAGCTGCTTGGAGAGCGCTTCCGCCTGCTCCTCGACGGCCGCGAGCCGCGCGGACAGTTCGGCCAGCACCCCGCCGGGCTCCCTGACCTCGCCCGCCCCGGCGAGCTGCCGTCTGAGCAGCTCGGCCTGCTCCTTCAACTGGCAGTTCTTCATGTACAGCTCGACGAACACGGACACCTTGGCGCGCAGCACCCAGGGGTCGAACGGCTTCGAGATGTAGTCCACCGCGCCCGCCGCGTACCCCCGGAACGTGTGGTGCGGGCCGTGGTTGATCGCCGTGAGGAAGATGATCGGGATGTCCCGCGTCCGCTCCCGGCGCTTGATGTGCGCGGCGGTCTCGAATCCGTCCATCCCCGGCATCTGGACGTCCAGCAGAATGACCGCGAAGTCGTCCGTCAGAAGCGCCTTGAGCGCTTCCTCCCCTGACGATGCCCGCACCAGCGTCTGATCGAGCGCGGAGAGAATGGCCTCCAGCGCCAGCAGATTCTCCGGCCGGTCATCGACCAGGAGGATCTTGGCCTTCTGCACCATGGCCGCCCGCCCTCCTCGCCCCGGCATGGGGCGTCCCCTGCTCGTGGAGCTCGGAACAGCACCGGGCGCCGTCCCAGGGGACGTCTCCGCTACGCCGTCCGTCCTTGTGCCGGTCATGGTAGCCGCACCCCGCCCGTCGCCACACCCTGTCACCGTGATGTCACTGTGCACGAACGAGAAACGTCACGGGCGACCAGAAGGTTCCCCGCATAGTGCGCCCTCACACGCCGCCGGGCACAGTCGCCCGGGACATCCTGGCGAATCGTGCACACATTGATCACTTGTTGTGCATCCACTGATCCATCACCGACAGCAGATGGTCCGGGTCGACCGGCTTCGTCACATAGTCGGAGGCACCGGATTCGATGGCCTTCTCCCGGTCGCCCTTCATGGCCTTGGCCGTGAGCGCGATGATCGGCAGCCCCGCGAACTGGGGCATCCTGCGGATCGCCGTCGTCGTCGCGTACCCGTCCATCTCCGGCATCATGATGTCCATCAGCACGACCGTCACGTCGTCGTGCTGCTCCAGGACCTCGATGCCCTCCCGGCCGTTCTCCGCGTACAGCACCGTCAGCCCGTGCTGCTCCAACACGCTGGTCAGGGCGAAGACGTTACGGATGTCGTCGTCCACGATCAGCACCTTCTCGTGCGTGAACGCGAACGCCCGGCGCGGCGGCGCCGCCTCCTGGCGGCCCGTACCGGCGGCTCCCGACGCCCAGGTCTCCGCCCGGCCGATCGGCACCCCGGAAGGCGCCGGGTAGCTCTGCCCGGTCGCCTGCGCCTCCTCCTCCGCGTTCTTGCGGCGGCGGCGGAACAGCGCGGCGGGCCCCGACATGTCCGGGGACAGCGGACCGCTGTCCGGGCGCACCATCCCGACCGTCTCCGCCGCGGCGGACGCGATCGAGGCCGGCGTCGACTGCGGGTCCATGCCCGCCGGAGTCAGCTGCGGATAGCCCTGCGGGGGCAGTTCGCTGGGATGCAGCGGCAGGTACAGCGTGAACGTCGAACCGCGTCCCGGCTCGCTCGCCGCGTGGATCTCCCCGCCCAGCAGCCGCGCGATCTCCCGGCTGATCGACAGACCGAGGCCCGTACCGCCGTACTTGCGGCTGGTCGTGCCGTCCGCCTGCTTGAACGCCTCGAAGATCACCCGCATCTTGCCCGCCGCGATCCCGATCCCGGTGTCCGTGACGGAGAACGCGATCAGGTCCCCGTCCGGGTCCCGCAGCGAACCGGCCTCCAGCAGCTGCTCCCTGATGGCGTCCGGCACGTCGGCCCCGGCCGGCCGGATCACCAGCTCCACGGCGCCGCTGTCGGTGAACTTCACCGCGTTCGACAGCAGGTTGCGCAGCACCTGCAACAGCCGCTGCTCGTCGGTGTGCAGCGTGGCCGGCAGCTCCGGCGACACCCGTACGGAGAAGTCGAGCCCCTTCTCCGCGGTCAGCGGCCGGAAGGTCGCCTCCACGTAGTCGACCAGCTGGACCAGCGCGATCCGGGTCGGGCTGACGTCCATCTTGCCCGCCTCGACCTTCGACAGGTCGAGGATGTCGTTGATCAGCTGGAGCAGGTCGGAGCCCGCGCCGTGGATCGTCTCCGCGAACTCCACCTGCTTCGGCGACAGGTTCGTCTCCGCATTGTCCGCGAGCAGCTTGGCGAGGATGAGCAGCGAGTTGAGCGGGGTACGCAGCTCGTGCGACATGTTCGCCAGGAACTCGGACTTGTAGCGCATCGAGACGGCGAGCTGCTCGGCCCGCTCCTCCAGCACCTGCCTGGCCTCTTCGATCTCGGTGTTCTTCACCTCGATGTCGCGGTTCTGCCGGGCCAGCAGCTCGGCCTTCTCCTCCAGCTCCGCGTTGGACTCCTGGAGCGCCTTCTGCCGGTTCTCCAGCTCCGCCGACCGCTCCCGCAGCTGCTCCGTCAGCTCCTGCGACTGCTTGAGGAGCACCTCCGTCTTGGAGTTGACGCTGATCGTGTTGACGCTCGTCGCGATCATCTCGGCGATCTGGTTCAGGAAGTCCCGCTGGATCTGCGTGAACGGCTGGAACGACGCCAGCTCGATCACCCCGAGGACCTTCCCCTCGAAGAGCACCGGCAGCACGATCACATGCGCCGGAGACGCCTCCCCGAGCCCGGACGAGATCTTGAGATAGCCCGGCGGCACGTTGACCTGGATCGTGCGCTTCTCCTCGGCGGCCGTGCCGATGAGCGTCTCGCCCGGCCGGAACGCCGTGGGCATCGCGCCCGCCGAGTAGCCGTAACTGCCGCGCATGCACAGCTCGTACGAACTGTCCCTGACGGCCTCAGAACCCACCTGGGGCGCGCCGCCGGTCTGCATCGCCAGGAAGAACGCGCCGTGCTGCGCCGAGACCGCCGGGGTCAGCTCGCTCATGATCAGCGAGGCCACGTCGTCCAGGTCGCGGCGGCCCTGCATCAGCCCCGAGATCCGGGCGAGGTTGCCCTTGAGCCAGTCCTGCTCCTCGTTGGCGAGGGTCGTGTCGCGCAGGTTCGCGATCATCGTGTTGATGTTGTCCTGGAGGACCTGGATCTCGCCCGCCGCGTCCACGTCGATCTTGAGGCTGAGATCGCCCCGGGTCACCGCCGTGGCCACCCCGGCGATCGCCCGCACCTGACGCGTCAGGTTCCCGGCCATCTCGTTCACCGACTCGGTCAGGTCACGCCACGTGCCGTCGACGTCCCGCACCCGGGCCTGACCGCCCAACTGCCCGTCCGTACCCACCTCGCGGGCCACCCGCGTCACCTGGTCGGCGAACGACGACAGCTGGTCGACCATCGTGTTGATCGTGTTCTTCAGCTCCAGGATCTCGCCCCGGGCATCGATGTCGATCTTCTTGGTGAGATCACCCTTGGCGATGGCGGTGGTGACCGTCGCGATCTGCCGCACCTGGCCGGTCAGGTTGTCGGCCATCGAGTTCACCGACTCGGTCAGGTCCTTCCACGTACCGGAGACACCCGGCACCCTCGCCTGGCCGCCCAGCTCACCCTCCGTCCCCACCTCACGGGCGACCCGGGTCACCTCGTCCGCGAAGGACGACAGGGTCGTCACCATCGTGTTGACGGTGTCGGCCAGCTCCGCGACCTCGCCGCGCGCCTCGACCGTCACCTTCTTCGTCAGGTCGCCGTTGGCCACGGCCGAGGAGACCCGGGAGATGTTCCGCACCTGACTGGTCAGGTTGTTGGCCATCGTGTTGACGTTGTCGCTGAGGTCCTTCCAGATCCCGGTGACCCCGCGCACCCGCGCCTGACCGCCGAGGATGCCTTCCGTACCCACCTCACGGGCGACCCGGGTGACCTCGTCCGCGAAGTTCAGCAGCTGGTCGACCATGGTGTTGACGGTCGTGACCAGGTCGAGGATCTCGCCCTTGGCGTCGACGGTGATCTTCTTCGACAGATCGCCCCTGGCGACCGCCGTCGTGACCTCGGCGATGTTGCGCACCTGCGAGGTCAGGTTGTTCGCCATGAAGTTGACGGACTGGGTGAGGTCCTTCCACGTACCGGACACCCCCTGGACCTCGGCCTGGCCGCCGAGCATGCCCTCGGTGCCCACCTCGCGGGCCACCCGCGTGACCTGCTCGGCGAAGTTCGACAGCTGGTCCACCATCGTGTTGAGGGTGTTCTTCAGCTCCAGGATCTCGCCGCGCGCGTCCACGTCGATCTTCTGCGACAGGTCACCGCGCGCCACCGCCGTGGCGACCTGCGCGATGTTGCGGACCTGGGCGGTCAGGTTCCCCGCCATCCCGTTCACGGAGTCCGTCAGGTCACGCCACACACCCGCGACACCCGGCACCTGCGCCTGGCCGCCGAGCCGGCCGTCCGTGCCCACCTCGCGGGCGACCCGCGTCACCTGCTCCGCGAAGGCCGACAGCTGGTCGACCATCGTGTTGATGGTGTTCTTCAGCTCCAGGATCTCGCCCCGGGCGTCCACGTCGATCTTCTGCGACAGGTCGCCCCGCGCCACCGCCGTGGTCACCTGCGCGATCTGGCGCACCTGGTCGGTCAGGTTCCCGGCCATGAAGTTGACGGAGTCCGTCAACTCCTTCCACGTACCGCTGACGCCGTCCACCCGCGCCTGGCCGCCGAGACGGCCCTCCGTGCCCACGTCCCGCGCCATCCGCGTCACCTGGTCGGCGAACGAGGACAGCTGCGACACCATCGTGTTCACGGTGTTCTTCAGTTCGAGCATCTCGCCGGCCACGTTCACCGTGACCTTCTGCGACAGGTCACCGTTCGCGACCGCCGTCGTGACCTGCGCGATGTCCCGCACCTGGCCGGTGAGGTTACGGAACGCGGTGTTCACCGAGTCCGTGAGGTCCTTCCACGTCCCCGCCGCCCCGGGCACCTCCGCCTGGCCGCCGAGACGGCCCTCTACGCCGACCTCCCGCGCGACCCGCGTCACCTCGGAACCGAACGACTGGAGCTGGTCGACCATCGTGTTGACGGTGTTCTTCAACTCCAGCATCTCGCCCGCGACGTCGACCGTGACCTTCTGCGACAGGTCACCGTTGGCCACCGCCGTCGTCACCTGCGCGATGTCCCGCACCTGCGTCGTCAGGTTCCGGAAGACCGTGTTGACCGAGTCCGTCAGGTCCTTCCACGTCCCCGCGGCCCCCGGCACCTGCGCCTGGCCGCCCAGCAGCCCCTCGGCCCCGACCTCGCTCGCCACCCGCGTCACTTCGTCCGCGAACGTACGGAGCGTCTCCGTCATCTGGTTGATCGTCTCGGCGAGCTGCGCCACCTCACCGCGCGCGCTGACCGTCACCTTCTGCGACAGATCACCGTTCGCGACGGCCGTGGTGACCTCCGCGATGCCCCGCACCTGGTTGGTCAGGTTCCCCGCCATCGTGTTCACCGAGTCGGTGAGGTCCTTCCAGACCCCCGCCACCCCCGGCACGGTCGCCTGACCGCCCAGCTCACCCTCGGTGCCGACCTCCCGCGCCACGCGCGTGACCTCGGAGGAGAACGACGACAGCTGGTCCACCATCGTGTTGACGGTGTTCTTCAGCTGGAGCATCTCGCCCGCCACGTGCACCGTGACCTTGCGGGACAGATCCCCCTTGGCCACCGCCGTCGTGACGAGAGCAATGTCACGCACCTGCGCGGTCAACCGGTACGCCATCGTGTTGACGGAATCCGTAAGGTCCTTCCAGGACCCGGACATACCGCGCACCTTGGCCTGGCCGCCGAGCTTGCCCTCCGTACCGACCTCCAGCGCCACCCGCGTCACCTCGTCGGTGAACGCGGACAGCTGGTCGACGAGGTTGTTGACCGTACGGGCCACCTTGAGGAACTCGCCGCGCAGCGGCCGCTCCGCCCCGTCCTCGGACTGCGAGCGCAGCTCCATGC
The DNA here is from genome assembly GCF_044740805.1 of Streptomyces sp. NPDC088261. Classification (NCBI taxonomy): domain Bacteria; kingdom Bacillati; phylum Actinomycetota; class Actinomycetes; order Kitasatosporales; family Streptomycetaceae; genus Streptomyces; species Streptomyces sp. NPDC088261. The sequence goes on along the minus strand of NZ_JBIURL010000007.1, from coordinate 5,230 downwards.
GCTGCTCCAGGTCACCCTCGGCCACCGCCGACAGCACCCGGCCCACCTCGGACACCGGCCGCGCCAAGTCGTCCACCAGCGCGTTCGACGCGTCGATGGCCGTCGCCCAGGACCCCTCGCAGGCCCCGGTCTCCAGGCGCTCCGTGAGCTTTCCCTCACGCCCCACCATGCGCCGCACCCGCGCCAGCTCACCGGTCAGATGCAGGTTCCGGTCCGCGACCTCGTTGAAGACGGCGGCGATCTCCGCCATCTCGTCGTCACCGGAGACCGTCAGCCTCTTACGGAAGTTGCCGTCACGCATCGCCACCAGGGCGGCCAGCAGTCTGTTCAGCTCCGCCGAGTCCACCTCGGTGGTCCCGTTGTTCCGGGACCGTCCGCCTTTCGCGCGCGTGTTCACGCCACGCGCCGCCACGCCAGACTCCACCGTGTCCCTCCCGCAGGGTTCGAACGTACTGCCCGGGCTGTCTCCAAGAGCCTGCCCAGTGTTTCACCCCGGCCCAACCAGGCCATAACAGATCGGCAGCTTCGCATAGGGTCCCCGCAACCGGGGGACGGAAACAGTTGCAACCGGCATCCGCTCGGACCGTGAAGGTAAGTAACCTGGCATCCGGCTGTCCCACCGCCCCGGTCCGCCCGGCGGGGGTGGTGTGGCGAAGGTACTACCACCGGGCACCTGGAGGGGCGGGGCCGATCATGGCGGAGCCGGGTATCGACACGCGTACGAGGAGTTCTGTGATCACCGCCCGGGCGGCTGCCACCTTCGAACCTGTCGGGCGGTCCGTTGCGATCGCCCGCGCCTTTGTCCGCGACACGCTCCAGGGCTGGGGATACACGGACGTCGTGGACGACGCCGTCGTCCTGACCAGCGAACTCGTCACCAATGCCGTGGTCCATGCCGGTACCTCCGCCGATGTCCTCTGCCTCCGTACGGAGGACGGGGTCCGCGTCGAGGTCGCCGACCGCTACCCCGAGCGCGAGGTGCCCATACAGGGCACGGGACACGCGTTCGCCAGCACCGACAGCGAGAACGGCCGGGGCCTGCTCCTCTGCGCGGCCCTCGCCTCCCGCTGGGGCGTCGAGTACACGCCCACGTACAAACAGGTCTGGTTCCAGCTCGACCTTCCCGAACGCGCGATCGGCACCCGCTCCGCCGGCCCCGCCCTCCCCACCAGCATGCTCCCCGTCGCCGACGAACGCGTACGGGTCGCCGTCGTCCAGATCGACGCCACGGGCACCGTCGCCGGCTGGAACGAGGACGCCGAGCAGCTCTTCGGACACCAGGCCGAGAAGGTCGTCGGCAAGCCCCTCACCGACTTCGCGGCCTGGCCCCACACCCCCGGCCTCGGCTCCGGCATCGCCGAAGCGCTCCAGCTCTCCCGCTGGGAGGGCAGCTACGGCATGCGCGTCGCCGACGGCCGGGTGATCGCCGTCTACGCCTCCCACCTCCGCGTCCGCGACACCCACGGCGAACCGTCCACGGTCTGCCTCCTCGTACGGGACTACGAACGCGCGGTCATCCAGACCCCGCCCCGCATCCCGTCCACGGAAGCGGGCTCCGAGAACCGCGTCGCCGACCCCTTCGAGGTCTTCATCGGCTCCCCCGCCCCCGACGACCTCGACGGCCTCCTCCAGCGCACCGTCGAACGCGCCCGCGACATGCTCGACGGCGACTCCGCCTTCCTCCTGCTCGCCACCGACGACGAGACGGAACTGGAAGTACGCGCCAGCACCGGCCTCCCCTCCGCCCGCCAGCGCTTCGCCCGCGTCCCCGTGGAGGCCGGCACGGGCCGGTACGGCTCCGCCCGCATGCCGGCCGTCCACGACGACCTCATCGCCGTCCCCGGGGCCGTCCCGCTCCTCGGCGGCACCGGCATGCGCTCCGTCGTCACCGTCCCCCTCAAGGTCGAGGGCCGCCTCACCGGCTCCCTCGGCGTCGCCGCCGAAGCCGCGGGCCGCTACTCGAACGAAGAGGCCCTGCGCCTCCAGTTCGCCGCCGACCGCATCGCGCTGGCCGTCGAATCCGCTCGCCTCGGCGAGCTCGAACGCCTCCGCCGGGGCTCCCTGTCCTTCCTCGTCGAGGCCTCCGACCTGCTCGCCGGCACCCTGGACCGCGACCAGACCCTCGCCCTCATGGCCCAGATGACCGTCCCCACCCTCGCCACCTGGTGCGCCGTCTACACCATCGCCGACCAGTCCTCCGACCCGTACCTCTCCTACGTCCTGCACGAGGACGAGGACCGCATCGACAGCCTCAAGGCCCTCCTCGCCAAGATCGACCCGCCGGAACCGGTCCCCACCCCCGGCGCCCGCATCTGGACCGCCCCCGCCGCCGCGGCCCACGAAGCGGCCCTCCGCACCTCCATGCGCGAGCTGGGCGGCGGCTCGGCGCCGGTCTCCTCCGGCATCGGTACGACCCTGGCGACCGCGGCCGCCGTCGGCGGCGAGACCGTCGTCCTGCCCCTGGTGGCCCGCAACCGTGTCATCGGCATGCTGACCCTCGGCAAGCCCTCCGACGACCACTTCCGCCAGGAGATCCTCGAACTCGCCGAAGACCTCTCCCGCCGGGCCGCCCTCGCCCTCGACAACGCCCGCCTCTACTCCGAGCGCACCGCGATCAGCCAGGCCCTGCAACGCAGCCTGCTGCCCCCGGGCCTCCCCCAGATCCCCGGCGTCGAGGTCGAGGTCATCTACCGCGCGGCCGGCGAGGGCAACGAGGTGGGCGGCGACTTCTACGATCTGTTCCCCATCCGCGACGGCGCGTACGGCTTCGCCATCGGAGACGTCTGCGGTACGGGCCCCGAGGCGGCGGCCGTCACCGGCCTCGCCCGCCACGCCCTGCGCCTGCTCGCCCGCGAGGGCTTCGCCGGACCCGCCGTCCTGGAACGGCTCAACACCGCCATCCTCGACGAGGGCGCCCGCAGCCGCTTCCTCACCCTGCTGTACGGGGAGTTGTGGCCCCAGGAGAACGGCAGCGCGGTCCTCAAGATTGTCTGCGCCGGCCACCCACTCCCGCTGCGCCTGCGCCCCGACGGCACGGTCGAACCGGCTGCGGAACCGCAGCCGTTGCTGGGCGTCATGGACGATCTGGAGCTGTACGAACAGGTGATCACCCTCGATCCGGGGGACGTCCTGCTCTGCGTCACGGACGGCGTCACCGAACGCCGCGAGGGCACCAGGATGTTGGGCGACGACGGCCTGGCGGACGTTCTGGCCACCTGTACGGGACTGACGGCGGGCGCGGTCGCGTCGCGCATCCTGCGCGCGGTGGAGCGTTTCGCGGCGGAACCGGCCTCGGACGACATGGCGATCCTCACCCTCCGCATCCCGGAACCGCACCTGGCCTAGGGCGGGTTCGGCCCGGCCGCAGGCACGATGACCTGCGGCCGGACAGCTCCCGCCGTGTTCGCGCGACCGTCAGCGGTGGAACGCGGACCCGAAACGCGCGCCGGGGACGGGCGCGGCGAGCGTGCCGGGGCCGAAGCTCACCGAACCGGTCGCGGTGAGACCGGACGCGGTGCCGGGGAAGACCCACACGGACCCGTTGCCGCCGTTCTCCGCGGGCGCCCCGACGGCGACGTACGTACCGACGACGGCGGTACGGGTACCGAACCGGTCACCGTTCTCGGCCGCGCCGGGCACCCCGGCCGTGTCCTGGCTGAACGACTGGGCGCCGGTGCCGGTGACGCCGGCCGCGCTCCCGCGCAGGACGGTGAAGTTGCCCGCGTCGGTCACCGTGCCCAGGTCCTCGCCGGGAACCCCGGCGACGACGTCCGCGTACCCGTCGCCGGTGACGTCTCCGACGGAGACGTCGGTGCCGAAGCGGTCGCCGCTCTCGCCCGTCCCGGGGACGTCGGCGGTGTCCTGGCCGATGAGGGTGGCCCGCGCCGCGAGCCCGGTCGCCGTGCCCCGTACGACACCCACCAGACCGCCGCCCGCTGCTGTCGGGCGGCCGAAGACGACGTCCTGCCGTCCGTCGCCGTCGACGTCGCCGAGGGCGATGCTGTCGACGGACGCGGTGTCGGGGGACGCGATGAACTCCCCGGCCACCAGCCCGTTCTCCGTGCCCTTGAACAGCCGCAGCCGGGGCGGCGGGACCGTCCCGCCGTCGTCCGGGACCCCGGAAGCGCTGCTGACCACGAGGTCGGTCGTACCGTCGCCGTCGAGGTCGCCGGCTTCCATCGCGTACACGGGGACGTCCACGTCGGCGAGGGGTCCGGTGCGGGCCGCGCCGCCGTCGCGGGTGAAGGGCCCGTATCGCGTCCCATCGGCCGTCGCCAGGTCCAGGTGTCCGTCGCCGTCGAAGTCTCCGGCGCGGGTCTCCGCCCGGCCCTCGCCGATGTTGGCGGCGGTGGCGAGCCCGCCCACGCCTCCCCAGAGGACGGTGTGCAGCCCGACGTCCGGCGTACTGCCGATGTCCTCGCCGGGGGTGCCGACGATCAGGTCGGTGTATCCGTCGCCGTCCAGGTCGGCCGCGGTGAGCTGGGTGCCGAAGCCGTCGCCGGCCTCCGCGGTGCCGGGGATCGCGTAGCGGTCCTGGCTGATGATCTGTCGCTTGACGCCGTCGGGGCCGTCGGCCATGCCGTAGACGACGGCGAGGTACCCGGCGCCGGCCTGGCCGTTGACGGTGCCACCCGGGGCGGCGATGGCCACGTCGGGGTATCCGTCACCGTCGAAGTCGGCCCGCGTGGACACCGAGGCGTCGAGGGCCCGTGCGCCGGCCGGACGGTCGTCGGCGTACGACACCGCGGGGGCGGCCGCCGTCACGGCGAGGACGACGGCGGCGACAGCGGCGGCGGACAGGTGCGATCTGTGGGAGGACAAGGCAAACCCCTTGGGATGGCGAGCGGTTGGCCGCGATTGTCACGCGCTCGGCACCAACAAGACCCGCACCGGGCCTCAAGGGTTGTACGCCGTCCGGCCACCTCACGTTCACCTGAACCCACCCACCCGGCCGGCCTCACCCCGGGCACAACGCAAAAAAGGCCCCCGCCGGAGGCGGGAGCCTTCTTGTCACACATGGAGCCCCAATGCGGAATCGAACCGCAGACCTTCTCCTTACCATGGAGACGCTCTACCGACTGAGCTATTGGGGCTTGAAGAATTGCCCCGCACCATGAGGTGCGAGGCAATCCCTGCAAAGATTGTTCGGCGGCGTCCTACTCTCCCACAGGGTCCCCCCTGCAGTACCATCGGCGCTACGAGGCTTAGCTTCCGGGTTCGGAATGTAACC